>CAYPON010000255.1:0-5165 GCA_964412315.1 uncultured Anaerolineae bacterium
AGTTTGCTCTCCCTCAAAAAGCGGAACTTTTTCAGGCTTTTCCCGTCTTTATAAGTGAGAGCGTCGTCAAATAAGAACATAGTTGCCCTGCGACGTTCAGAGATGGAACAGCCCGATATGGGGGGAGGATATATCGAATGAGGAAGCTCAACAGAACCCGGACCGGGTGCGTACTGATCGGCATCGCTATCGGTCTAATCATAGCAGTGAGAGTGCCCAGCTCGCCGAAGAAAGCGGCAGCGGTACATCTGGCAGATGAGCCAGGCCATATGGCGCCTCTGGCAGCGCCGGTGGCTCGACCTGTGTATGCCCTAAGCCCAGAGGGCCACGTCCTGCAGAGCACCAATGGCGCTATCTGGCAGTCCCTAGAAGGGTTCTCGAAAGGACGGGCTACCGCCGTCGCGCAAGGCAAAGGGGGCACGCTTTATGTGGGCACAGAGTCAGCCGGCCTGTTCCGCAGCGATGATGGCGGCCAGACATGGATGGCGCTCACCGACAAGATGAGCGTGCCGATGCCCAATCTGACGGTAACGGCCTTGGCGATGGGAGCCAGCGACAATGCGATCTACGTCGCTGTCGGCTATTGGTTAGGCATCCAGAAAGCGCACCTGGCTCCTCTTGGCGTTTACGTCAGCAACGATGGGGGCATGACCTGGCAGAAGATGATTGGTAAGACGCCCGAAGGCCCGATCGTCACCTTGGAGGTGGATCAGAACAACTCTAACCTCGTGTACGCCAGAATCGAGGGCAGCGAGACCGTCCTTCAGTATGCGCTGTGATTCCAGGCTGAAAAGGCCCGCCTTGATGGTATTGCCGAGGCGGGCCTTTTCTATTCCGGACACCTTGTGTTTTCATTCTTTGCTGCGATGCAGAACCTGCACCACTTCGGCCACCGTCTCCGCTTGGCCAACGTTCCCCGGAAAGACGACGTAAGGCAGAGCAGGAAAGCGGCTCCCCCGGCCTAGAATCCACACTGGCACACCGGGAGCGATTTGGCCCGCCACCAGTGCACGTTGCACACCCAGCGCCTTCGTGGCGATGTCGTGGGAGGTGATCCCCCCTTTGGCGAGGATCCACCCCGGCGCAACCGGCAGCCGTCGCACTATCTCTACCAGGGCGGATGACACCTTCTGTCCCACGCGCAGGCTTGCCCCTTTTTCGCCGACGATCAGGCGGCGGGTGGTGTAAACCACGGGGATCTCCCCTCGGCACAACGTTTCCGCAGCAGTGGAAGTCACCCGCTGGATCTCTGCCTCGCGTGAATTATCCTCGATAATGAGCGTCACCTGTAGCTCGATGGCGCGCACGCCCGGCAACTGTAAAAGACGCTGCAACTGCTCGGTGGAGCGTTCCACAAAGGACCCCACCAGGACGAGGCCAGGCACGGGCCTGGTGGCGCCGGGCAGCAGTTCAGTAGCGGTGAGCAGCCCCCGCGGTTCGACCGCCGCCCGCGAGCGAACGAAGGACGCGCCGGTGCGGTATAGATACCGCCGCCCTTCCGCTTCGGCTCGCAACAGGCCCAGGACAAAGATGTCCATATCCTCATAGATCACGGCATTGACGATGCCCACCCTGCCGCCACGCAGTTCAGCCAGGCGCGCCGCGATGCGATGCGGCCCGCCCACGCGGATATCCTCCAGGCTGAGGGAGAGCACCTCCTCGGCCTGCATCCGCCCGCCTGTCTTTTCCGCCACCCATTCGCGCAGATCGGAATGGTGATAGCCGAAAGTGGGGTCTCGAGCATACTCACTGCTCGCTGCTGGGATGACTTGCTCACCCTTTCGTACCCAGTGGACATCCCCCACGGTAATGCGGCCTCCCTCGGCGAAGAAGGGGATGACCAGCGTCCCGTCCACTCGCCAGCCCAACCGCGCCTCCAGTTCCTCACGCAACGCATCCGTCTCCGCCGGATAGTGGCCGCGCAGGGTGGAATCGCTGCGGCTGACGATGGTCAGATCGGCCTGGACGGACTTGGCTGCCTGGGCAAGGTTGGCGACGACCTGCCGGTTGATGGCTACTGCTTCCGCCTCTGGCAGGCTGCGTGTGTTGATCATGATGAAAAATAGGCAGGATGGCTCACGCAAAGCCTCGATGAGCGAGCCGACATCCCACACGGTGTAGATCGGCACGTCATGCACCGTCTGGCAGCCGGTAGGGTCGTCGTCTAGCACGACCACCTTCCGCCTGTTGGCCTCCACCGCTCCCCGCAACTCGGCCAGTGTTACATGGTGCTGGGACGTGGGCAGGTCGGCGATCAGCTCAGCGTAGGTTTGGACAGATGGTTCAGGCATATTCAAGCTCCCCAGGGTTCGATGTAGTTGATCGTGACTTGACTTTGGAACATTTGTGTGGCATGATTGCTATAAGTTATGGGAAGGTTTCGGCATAGCCCTTGGGAGATATTATAGGGGAAACTCGGCGTAATGCAACGGAGCATAATACCTGACTGACGGACTGCGCTCCGCCCCATAGGCCGTCAGGCAAACAAGTAAACCAGGCGGTGTACCATGCTATCATGGCACAGGAGGCAACTAAATGACGATTGCGACTATCACTATCCCGCTCGACGCTGATACAGCGCGAATTTACTCTGGCGCGTCGGCAGAAGACCAGAGGAAATTGAGACTACTGCTCAGTCTGTGGTTGCGGGAATTTGTCATATCCCCGACCCCGCTCAAGGTGATAATGGATGAAATTAGTGAGAAGGCCCAAGCGCGCGGACTGACCCCTGAGATACTGGAGTCACTGTTACGTGCCAATTGACCTGCGTTTCGTGTTTGACACCAATGTTATCGTAAGTGCGTTGCTCCTGAAACAGTCGGTGGCACGCCAAGCGTTTGACAAGGCCCTTACACGAGGGAAGTTGGTACTCTCACAGGGGACGATAGAGGAACTCAACGAGGTCTTGCGGCGTAAAGGGTTTGATAAGTATGTGCTCGAGGATGAACGGATAGAATTCATCATTGCTTTAGTACGAGAGGCGACCCTGATCGAGATTACTGAGGCAGTGACTGAGTGCCGTGATCCGAAAGACAACAAGTTTCTGGAGTTAGCAGTAAGCGGCAAAGCTACTTGTATTGTCAGCGGTGATGATGACCTGCTGGTTCTGCACCCATTTCGGGGTATACCCGTGTTGACGCCTCGTCAGTTTTTGAGTTATCCGTGGGAAGACAGCACCTAACTACACATTGAAGCCGAGTGCGCTTTAACGCCTCAGCAGCCATAAACTCCCCGCCATCACCGCCATCCCCAGGATCACGCCCACGATGGAAGCGTGCTCCTCCCCAAAGGAGCGCGACACGGGCACAAGCTCATCCAGCGAGATAAAGGTCATGATCCCGGCGACAGCAGAGAGCATCACCCCTAATATGGCCTCGCTCAAGAAGGGGAAGAGCACCAGCGCGGCGAGGGCAGCCCCCAGCGGCTCCGCCACGCCGGAGAGAAAAGACCAAAGGAACGCCCGGCGGCGCTCTCCCGTCGCGGCATAGATCGGCGCGGACACAGCGATCCCCTCAGGGATGTTGTGAATAGCGATGGCCACGGCGATGGCCGTCCCCAGATGGATATCCTGCAATGTCCCGGCAAAGGTCGCCATCCCCTCCGGGAAGTTGTGTATCCCGACCCCCAGGGCGACAAACAGCCCTGTCTTGAGCAGGCTGCGCTCCTTTCCGCCACCTTCGGCGTGTTCCCCCATGTACTCGTGGGGGATCAACGCATCCACCAGGAACATGGCCAACATGCCAGCGAAAAAAGCGACGTGCGCCGGAGCAAAGCCGATGCTTTCCATCCCCTTTTGCAATAGCTCAACGAAGGAGACCAGGATCATCACGCCCGCGGAGAATCCCAGCGTCACGGACATGAAACGCCCGCTCGGCTTTGGCAGCAGGATGCCGAGGAAACTGCCGATAACTGTGGATAGCCCGGCGAAGGTAGTCAGGAGCAGAGCGATGCCAATATTCGAGGCCAAGGCTTCTTCTCCTTAATAGTCAGCGTATTAAGCAGATGAAAGCAGATATGGTCTTCTGCTCAATCTGCTGGCTAGTATTGATAGCTGCTGCCGCCGATGAACTCGCGCATTACCGAGGTGGGCGGGATGGCACTCTCATCCTGGGCCGGCGACACGCTCTGCAACAGGTGATAGACCCGCGCGGCTCGCGTGGCGGCATCCTGGCGCAGCGGGTCATCTCGGTACTTGGCTGCCCACTGCCCGAACTGCTCCAGCAACCGTGGCCGCATGATGGACATTTCGTAGGGCATAGCGCTGTTGATCACATAATCGGCGGTGTTGACATAAGGGATGATGTTGCACAGTTCGCTGCTGCGCACGTAATGCCAGTGTAATAGCGTCTGCTCCGGCTGGTAAGCGCGGAAGAGAGAATCGCGGATCATCCGCCGCATCAGCCGCAGGTCGGTCCAGCGGATATATTGCCCGTTGCTTCCCTTCATCTGGAGCAGGGTCTCGATGTACACCTTGAACTTGTTTTCGTCCGGCACACTGGCGGTCATGTCCTTATACAGGCCATGCAGGCTGTCAATAAGGATGACGTCGTTAGAGCCGACGCGCATCGGCGTGCGATCCAGGTGCCGCTTGCCTATCTTAAAGTCGTAGAAAGGCAGCAGCACTTCTTCCCCCTGCAACAGCCGTACCAGGTGCTCGTTGATCAGGGCCAAATCCAATGCCTGCGGCACCTCGTAATCATAGTCCCCGAATTCGTCCTTGGGGTGCAGCTCCAGGTCGAAGAAATAGTTATCCACGTTCAAAGCCAGCAGGCTGAGGCCCGCCTTCTGCAGGTGCTCGCTCAGCTTGATCGTCGTCGTCGTCTTGCCGGAGGAGGATGGCCCGGAGATGATGACGATCTTGACCTCGTCGCGCCGCTGGATGATCATATCGGCAGCAGCGGCGACATCGTCCTCGTAATACTTTTCCGAGTCGGCGACGATGTCGGGGAACTCGCCCCGTGCCAGGCGGGTATTGAGGCGTTTCACCGTATGCAAATCGTGGTCGAGCGTCCAGTTCAAGACCTCATAGATCTTGCGATAGGGGATATTGCTCGAATCGCGGTCGAAGGGGGCGAGTTTCGCACGGCGGCGGCGCGAATGCTCGTCGCGGTAGAGGATATAGGCTTTGGCGGTCCTGGCGTGGCCGTTCTCGATCAGCACCTTTT
>CAYPON010000256.1:0-5160 GCA_964412315.1 uncultured Anaerolineae bacterium
GCCTGAGACCTGGACGTCATATAGCTTCACTCCCCCTGACTTGGCCTCAGCTCGCACAACCGATGAGGACTGGCGCTTCCTCTGGTATCAATGGGAACACCTGGATATGGCCGTACCGCTGGATATGCGACCTTCAGGCGTGCCCCTTGTTGGCCACTTGCTGGATGCTCTAAAGCGGCCCCTGCATCAATTGGTGGCCTATTACACGAATATGGCGGTTGCGAGAGCAGCGACCGCGCAGATGATTCAGGCGCGCTTACTCCACAGCCTGCGAGCGGATTTGGCTCGTGCTGAGGCTCGCCTGGCGGAACTGGAAGCGCGCCGGTAGCCTCGCTCTTACGGGCGAGCAAGGGATGGGTGGTCACGTTGGCAATTGCCGTGCATCAAGTTGTGGATACCATAGCCTCTGCATCCGCCGTCTCCAATTGCGTGCTCGTAACGCAGGCTATTCTGCATAATGCTGGTTATATTTCAGGAATCCGTGCATCGGCCTGGGAACGAGGAGTTACTGGATGGCGCATAGCCCCCGGACGGGCAGAGAGGGTTTTCTGGCTTTACCATTTCTCCGTCGGCTCCCGGCTCACGGCCTGGCTTGAAGAGCGTGCCGCGCATGACCAAGTCTTGCTCTGGTATCACAATCTGACGCCACCGCGTTACTTGGCAGCGAGTGATCCTTTGCTAGCGGCAAGGTTGGCCACCGGGCGAGAAGAGGTTCGCCGTTTGGCCCCCCTCTGCCGAGGCGCTATCGTCTGCTCGGAGTTCAGCGCCACCGAACTGAGAGGCTATGGATACCGCGAAGTACAGGTCGTGCCGCCTGTGTTCTTGGACGACCGTTACCGCGAGCCACCGACCCCTACTCTCCTCTCCCGGTATCAGGATGGGCGACCGAACTGGCTTTTCGTGGGGAGATTGGCGCCGAACAAGGGCCAGGATGCCTTGATCACTGCCTTTCAGGCCTACAAGCGGTTATCGCCATCCGCTCGCCTCTTTCTGGTGGGAGCAGAGGAAGGATCGAAAACCTATCGCCGCTGGCTGGAAAACCAGATCGCCCTCCTCGGGCTGCAAGAGGACGTTCATCTGGTCGGCCGGGTTTCGCAGGCGGATTTGAATGCCTACTACCGCCTGGCCAGTTGTTTCGTCAGCATGAGCGAGCATGAGGGCTTTGGCGTGCCGCTGGTGGAAAGCTTCTACTTCGATGTGCCGGTGATCGCCTACGATGCGGCAGCCGTGTCCGAAACCCTCGGCGGCACAGGCATCCTCCTCAAGGAACGGAACCCCTTCCTGGTGGCGGAGCTAGCCTATCTCCTGGAGCATGATCCATCGCTGCGCGAGGCCATCCTGGCGGCGCAGCGCGAGCGGCTGGCCGATTTCGCTTATGAGAAGGTTGCGGCCCGGCTGCTGGCGGCGGTGAAACGCTTTGTAGAAGGCGGGGGGTAGGGCAATGCGCATCGTGCAGGTCGTGCACTGGTTCCTGCCGCGACACTCCTCGGGAAGCGAGGTTTATACCTATCAACTGGCCTCGGCTCTCGCGCAGCGGCACGAAGTCTTGGTTTATTGCCGCGAGGATGGTCATACAGAGGCGCGGTTTTGCGAGGAGGATGATGCCTATCATGGCTTGCCCGTGCACCGGGTATATTATAACCCCCCACCAGGCCCTGGCTATCTGGCCAGGAAAGCTCTGGCCCGTTTCCGCAATCCACGCATCGAAGGAAGCTTCGCTGCCTACTTGGATCGGGCGCGGCCTGACCTGGTGCACTTTCAGCACCTCTTTAAGCTGTCGGGGGCGCTTATCGCTGTGGCACGGGAGATGGGCTTTCCGACAGTAGTTACCTTGCACGATTATTGGTTTCTCTGCGATAATGGCCAACTGCTGCAGCCAGGGTTGCGACTTTGCCAGGGGCCGCGGGGAGGCCTGCGCTGTCCGGGTTGCGCGGAGGTGACTATGCCCCTTGGCCTTCGCCCCCTGCTCAATCCATTTTTGCTCCCTTTATTTCTCTATCGAACCCGGATTCTGCGCCGGTATCTGCATCAGGCCGACGCCATCATCTCACCCTCGGCCTATCTGCGAGACGTCTTCATGCGGCATGGCTTTCCCCCGCAGCGGATACTGCTCTGCGATCATGGTACTAGCCTGGCCTGGCAGCCGGATGCCGTGCCCAGACGAGGCGGGGGAGTACGCTTTGGCTATATCGCTACCATCGCCCCGCACAAGGGCTTACACGTTCTGCTGGAGGCTTTTCACGGCCTGGAGGCGCCGGGAGCGGAATTGTGGGTTTACGGCGCTACTGCGTCTGAGCCAGCTTATATGGCCAGGCTGCAAAAGCTGGCCGAGGGCAAAGCTGTCCGTTTCATGGGGCCTTTCGACCACGTGGACATCGCCCAGGTGCTATCGGAACTGGATCTGTTGGTAGTGCCCTCCGTCTGGCCGGAGAATTCACCGCTGACGATCCATGAGGCGCGCGCCGCCCGGCTGCCGGTGCTGGCTTCCGATATCGGCGGCATGTCCGAACTGGTGCGCGAGGGGCGCGCCGGCTGGCTTTTCCGCGCCGGGGATGCGGCCGATTTGCGCCGCTGGCTGGCGGACATTGTGCGGTATCCCGAAATGCTGGCGCAGGCGCGGGCTGAAATCCGCCCGGTGAAGACGATGGAGGAGAATGCCCGCGAGTTGGAGGCTTTGTACGCCCGTCTGGTTTCAGCTAGAGGCCGGCGAGGTGGCAGGTATCGTTGAGGAGGACGATTTCGAAGACTCCATCTTGATACTCGAAGATACTGATGCAGGCGTTATCTTGCCGGATGCGCCAGAAATGCGAGAGATCGAGTCCCAGGACGGCGCAGCAAAGTACCTTGTTGACGACTTGGTGGCCCACCAGGACGATGGTTTGAGCGGGGTGCGCGGCGATGGTCTGGTGAAGGGCAGCGACGGCGCGCTCTCGCACGTCCGCCAGGGATTCGCCGCCCGTTGGCCGGGCCAGATGGGGGGCCGTCCGCCAGAGGGCGTGCATCTCGGGATACCGCGCCTGCGCCTCCTCTGGGCTGAGGCCGGCCCACTGCCCGTAATGGATGTCCAGGAGGCCGTCCAGGGTTTGGCAGGGGAGTTGGAAAGCCTCGGCAATCGGTCGCGCCGTATCTTGGGCACGACAAAGGGGGCTGGCATAAACGGCCACAACCGGCCAGCCAGTCAGGGCTTTTGCGATGGCTTCCGCCTGGCGGTGGCCCATCTCGTTGAGTGGCACATCCATCTGCCCGCGGAAACGCTCGATGCGGTTCCATTCGGTCTGTCCGTGGCGGACGAGGATGATGCGGGTCATCGTGACCTCCTGGGAAAATGCTGGGCTATTGTAGCCCATTTTGGCCACGGCGTCAATGACAATTGAGCAGGATGAACTGCAAAATAGATTTATAAAAGCAGAAAGCACGTGAACGTTTCACGTTTTACATTCCCTATGAGGGAGCAAGCTCTTGGAGAGACAGGATAAGTCACCGGAAACTCCCCCTCTCTGCGATTATGAGGGGAGCCGCTACCGCACCGAGTTTTGGGAAGGGCAGGGGCGCGAGTATGAGGATGCCACGGAGCGGATCGCTCTGCGCCAGCTCCTGCCTGCATCGAGCGAGCGCATGGTCGAGCTGGGCGCGGGCTTCGGGCGGCTGACCGACCTATACGCCAACTATCACCAGGTGATCCTCCTGGACTATTCACGCTCGATGCTGGAGGAGGCACAACAGCGGTTGGGGGATGATCCCCGCTTCGTCTACGTCGTGGCCAACATCTACAACCTCCCCTTCGCCGATGCCGCCTTTGACATGGTGGTGATGGTGCGCGTCATTCACCACCTGACACAGCCTCCCCTGGCGTTGCAGGAAATCCGCCGCATCCTGGTGGGCGGTGGCCACTTTGTCCTGGAATATGCCAACAAGCGGAACCTGAAGGCCATTCTGCGTTATCTTCTGCATCGCGGCGGCCCCAACCCCTTTTCCCGCGAACCCTGGGAATTCGTGCCTCTGAATTTCGACTTTCACCCGCGTTATATGGAGGCACACTTGCAGCAAACAGGCTTTTCCGTAGAGAAAACGCGCTCCGTCTCTATCTTCCGCCTGCCGATGCTCAAGCGAGCTATCCCCGCGCGCTTCCTGGCCACACTGGACGGGCTTTTGCAGGAGCCGACCGCGCCTCTCCGCTTGGGGCCGAGCATCTTTGTTCATGCCCGGGTGAAAGGCCCTACTTCACCCCTATCTCCGACACTGTTTCGCTGTCCCCACTGCCACGCGGCTGCATTAGAGGAAAAGGATGAGCTTTTGCTTTGCACAGGCTGTGGCCAGCGCTGGTCGCGTCGGGGGGGCATCTACGATCTCAAGACGGCGCTGCCCGGCGGCGACAGAGATGGATAGGATTAACACGATCTAGCGCCTCGCCCCCACTTTGTACAAAGGCCGTTTCCGTAGTATACTATAATCAGTCAATGACAAGGAGGGCGCCAAGATGAAAGTCTCTTGTTTGCGAGAAAATCTGGCCAAAGGGCTATCTATCGTCGGCCGGGCGGTCGCTACCCGCAGCACGCTGCCCGTGCTTTCGAACATTCTCCTGGCTACAGACAAAGGTCAACTCAAGCTTTCCGCCACCAACCTGGAGATCGGCATCAGTTGCTGGGTCGGGGCCAAGGTGGAAGAAGATGGCGCGGTCACCGTTCCCGCCAGGCTCCTCACCGAGTTCGTCAGTTCACTGCCGTCGGAACGGATAGACATGGCGCTGAATGTGCGCACCAAGACGCTCAACCTTCGTTGCGCGCGTTATGAGGCCAACATCAAAGGCATAGACGCCACCGAGTTTCCCCTCATCCCCACTTTTACCGAGGATCGTCGTATACGGCTGGCGCCGGAGACATTGCGCGAGATGATCGAACAGGTGGCCTTCACCGCGGCCACCGATGAGAGCCGCCCTATACTCACCGGCGTCCTGGCGGAGCTATGGGAAAATCACCTCTCTTTCGCGGCGACCGATGGTTTTCGGCTCTCGGTGCGCAAGGCGGAGCTGGCGGAAGTGGTAGCTGAGCCGCAAAAGATCGTCATCCCCGCCCGATCCTTACAGGAACTGGCGCGCATCAGCGGCGAGGAAAAAGAGGCGGTAGAGATGGTCATCTCGAACCAGCGGAATCAGGTCTTCTT
>CAYPON010000257.1:0-5157 GCA_964412315.1 uncultured Anaerolineae bacterium
CTCCCACCCCCTCCCGCGCTTCCCACCTCTCACAGCCTCCTGCCAGAAGCGCATCGTATGGCGTCTCCGTGTGCCGGATATGGGCAACAACGGCTAGCTTGATGGCCTGCTCATCGAGATTTTTGGCTGCTGCCGAACGACCAACACGGCTGCTATACTTTAGGCAAGCATGCTCGGCGATGGCCACCTCTCTTCCAGGGGGGCATCGAGGAAAAAGCTCGCGCACCCGCGCCGCAAAGCGCTCCACATATTGCTGGTCTAACTCCATCCGACGCACCGCTTCGCGTTCCTTTCGCCGCGCTCTAATCTCACTGTCAGCCAAACATTCTCGCTCAGCCTGCTCCAAGGCTCGAGCTTCAACGAGTAACCCCTGCCGTTCGTACCGTTTTCGAGCACGGCTCCACTTCAAAACAACAGCGGCCAGGGATGAATGCTTGCGGGCACGCCTAGTCAGCGCTGCATCGCCGGACGGAAGAAAGATGAGATGATCCAGGTCGGCGCACGCTAGGCACAATGCTCCCTTGTTTTCAAGCAGCGTAATCCAGGCTCCGCGACCAAGCTGCTCGCCACATTCGTCGCAAGACGAATCCCTGGTCGAGATGAATACTCTCATATCCGTGGCCTGCCTCATCCGTTTCACTTTCTGTGTAGTCCGGGGGATGAAGTGGCTGAGTTCTCCTGAGCAATGGCTTCTTCTGTCATGACAGTGCCGTCTCCTGTAGGCCTTCCATTATGCGCTTCTCCCGCACACAATTATACTCCCAACCATCACGGCACAGAAAGCGCAGGCCCGCTAGCCCTGGATCCATTCCGTCAAAGCCAAGTCTCCCTGGCGCAGGGGGCACGAACACTTGGCGACGACCTCGTCCTGCAGAACGGGAAAACACAGCCGCGCCTAGCTGCTGGCGCGAAGATGATCGGTTCGAGGGTAGCTCGTTCGGCGAATAGCCGCTGCCCTCAGCGCGAGGAGGTTAACCACGCCGTCTCTGCGCTGCGTCACCCCCTCGACGACGAGCAGCGGCACTCCATGTAAGACATGCTGATACTGCTCGTGCACATCGGGGCGCACGATGACGTTGATCATGCCGCTCTCATCCTCCAAGGTGAGGAAGTGGTGGCCTTTGGCCGTGGGCGGGGACTGATGGACCACCACCAGCCCGGCTACTCTCACCTCGCGTCCGTCGCTGCACGCTGCCAACTCCTCGCTGCTCAGGATGCCTTGCCTGGCCAGCCAGGGACGGTACAAGGCTATGATGTGCTCTCCGGTGGACAGGCCCAGGATGCCATACTCCATGCCCATGGCCTCCACACGAGAGAGGGGAGGAAGCTCCACTCCCTCGTCAGTGAAGACCAGGTCCAGCTCCTCTTCCTGGTAGCGCAACTTGCCCTGCTCCCAGAGCAGCTTGCGGCGCGGCATACCCCATCCGTCCATGGCTCCGGCCAGGATCAGCTTCTCGGCGATCTGCCGCGGCAGCCGCGTTCGGCGGCAGAAATCGGCCAGGTCGCTGAACGCTCTTGCCTTGCGCGCTGTGATGATGCGCTGGATTCCCGCTTCTCCCAGGCCTTGGACATAGAGAAAGCCCAGGCGGATGGCGTTCCCTTCCAAGCGGCACTGGCCTTGGCTGCGCTGGATGTCCGCCGGGAGGAGGGGAACCCCATGCCGTTTGGCATCGTTGACGATCACCGCCGGGCTCCAGAAGCCCATGGGCTGGTTGTTCAGCAAGGCGGCGTAGAAAGCGGCTGGATAATAGCGCTTCAGCCAGGCGGACTGGTAGACCAGCACCGCGAAGGCGGCGGCGTGGCTCTTGGGGAAGGAGTAGCCGCCGAAAGCTTTGAGCTTGCTGAACGCTTCCTCAGCGACCACCTCGGACACGCCACGGGCTTTGGCTCCTTGCACAAAGGCGGCATGGAAGCGTTCGATCTCACGCGCGGCGTTCTTCGCTCCCAGGGCACGGCGCAGTTGCTCTCCCTGCCCAGGAGTAAATCCGGCCAGGTCGCGCGCCACCTTGAGCACCTGCTCCTGGAAGAGGATCACGCCCAGCGTCTCGGCGAGGGCAGGTTTCAGCAGTGGATGGAGATAGGTCACCGGCTCCTCGCCGCAGCGGCGACGCAGGTAAGGATGCACCATCTGCCCCTGCAGCGGCCCGGGGCGCACCAGAGAGATGGAGACGATCAGGTCGTTGAAGGTGCGCGGCTTGAGCTGCGGCAGGATCTGCGCCTGGGCGCGCGATTCCACCTGAAAGACGCCGATCGTGTCGGCTTTGGAAATCATCTCGTAAATCGCCGCATCGTCGAAAGTGAGCTGGTCCAGATTCGGCTTCCGGCCGGTGGTCTCGGCGATGGTTTCCACGGCCTCGGCGATGGCGGAGAGCATCCTCAGCCCCAGGATGTCGATCTTGACCAGCCCGATCTCCTCTATTGCCTCCTTGTCCCATTGCACCACCACCCGCCCAGGCATGGTTGCTGGCTCCGTGGGCAGCCGCTCAGCCAGCGGTGGTCCCATGATCACCATGCCGCCGTTGTGGATGCCCAGATGCCGGGGGTAGCCCTCGATCTGTGCGCAGAGATCGAGAAGCTGCTGCCAGGGCTTGCTTTCCCCGGCTGCCGCCTCGTTAGTGGGCGTGACAAGGCCGACCGCCCCGGTTGCCTCATCCAGGAGGTCGAGGGGCAAGCCGAGCGCCTTGCCCACATCGCGGATGGCGCTGCGCGCCTGGAAAGTGACAAAGGTACAGGCCATGGCCGCGTGATTCGTGCCATAGCGACGGTAGATATATTGGATGACCTCCTCCCGTCGGTCGGCCCGGAAATCTATGTCGATGTCAGGGGCCAGCGACCTCTCCTCGGAGAGAAAGCGCTCAAAGACCAGGTCGTGCGCGAGGGGATCTATCGGTGTGATCCCCAGCAGGTATGCGACCAGGGAGTTGGCCGCGGAGCCTCTGCCCTGGCATAGGATACCCTTTTCGCGCGCAAAGCGGACGATGTCCCAGACGATGAGGAAGTAGTTGGCGAGCCCTCCTCTGGCGATCACCGCCAGTTCGTGCGCCAGTTGCTCTCGGATGCGGGAGGAGGGGGCAGGATAGCGGATAGCGCTCGCTTGCTCGCACAGATGGCGCAAGTAAGCTTCCGTATCCAAGCCAGGAGGCGTAGGGAAATGGGGCAAGTCCTGCAGGCCGTAGCGCAGTTCGAAGCGGCAGCGTTCGGCGAGACGAGAGGCATTGGCCAGAGCTTCAGGGTAATCGGCGAGCAAAGAGGCCATTTCCGTGTTTGATTTGAGGTAATACTCGGAGTTGGGGCGGCGCAGATGGGCGGATTCCTCCAGCGTGGTCAGATGCCGGATGCAGACCAGGACATCTTGTAGCCGGTGGCCTTCCCGCACGGCATAGTGGACGTTGTTCGTGGCTACATAACCGATCCCCAGGTGCCCGGCCAGGGCGACCGATTCCTCCACCAAAGCACCATCGTCGGGCAGGAGATGGCGTTGCAGTTCGATCCAGAAACGGTCAGCGCCGAAGAGGTCTCGATAGCGACGGGCGGCATGTAGAGTGGCTTCTCTATCGCCGCACCTCAAGGCAATGGCGACTTCTCCCTGCCGACAGCCGGAGAGAGCGATCAGCCCCTCCGTATGCCCTTCCAGCTCCGACGGCGGAAGCATGGCCTCCCCTTTGGAGGCGTCCTGTCGAGCGCGGCTGATCAGACAGCAGAGGTTGCGCCAGCCGCTCTCATCCTCAACCAAGAGGGTCAGGTGATAGCCGCCGGTCAGGGTCAACTCTGCGCCGAAGATCGGGCGTACCCCGCGGGCGTGGGCCACCTTCGCCAAGCGCACCGCACCGTAAACGGCGTCGTGGTCGGTGAGGGCCAGGGCGGACATGCCTAGCTCGGCGGCGCGATCCACCAAAGCCTCGACAGGGGAGGCGCCATCGAGCAAGCTGAAGCAAGAATGGACATGCAACTCAACGTAGCCGGACATCGAGACAGGAAGGGCTTATGTAGTCCCCCTCATTTTGTCCCCATGTTGAATCCTAATCGTACAGACGTTGCAGATACCAGTGGCCGGTGAGCAAGTCACGATAGATGATGACCAAAAGCCCTGTGCTGGTGTGCAGCTTGAAGCACTCCCGCCAGATGCGCTGTCGCCACCAACCCTCGTCCACTCGCCAGCGTTTTGCAATCCCTTGCACCGAGTGGACATACCCCCGCCAGGTAAAAGAGCAGGGAGACTCTCCATCGCATTCGACTTCGATCCGCTCCCCCTCCGGCCACAGGTGGGTCATGACGCCTCCTGGAGCTGAAAGCGTCGCTCCGGCAGGCGCGCTCCCTGGTCGAGCAGGGAGATGCGATAGAAAGAGCCGGCGCCATAGCGGGCCACCAAATCCTTGATCGTATCGCGCAGTTGGTTCTCCTGCCCGTTGCCATGGGCGAAGAGGTCAAACTGCTGTCCTGAGGCCGGGGTCAAGCCAGCCAGAGCTACCGAGAGCTCCGTCACGCCACAAGGGGCGCGCATTCTCTTCAGCAGTTCCTCACAACTGCGAGCGATGTGCTCTGCGCCGCAGGCGGGCTGGCGAAGGACGAGCCTTTCCTCCCGGCTGGCGCCATCCTGCAGATGTAAGGTCAGCCGCAATTCTCGGCTCGCTAGTCCCCCGGCTGCCAGGCGCGCAGCCAAGTTTGTCGCCATCACGTCGAGGGCAGCTTTCAGCGGCCCCAGGTCAACCGCCGGCCCCTCGAACTGATACGTCGCCTCCTCGACCCGGCCCGGAGTGTATGGGCGGAGCGGGCGATCGTCGCGCCCCTGGGCCAGACGGTGCAGGAAATGCCCCTGGCTGCCCAGTTGGGCTTGCACAGCGCCGACCGGCAAGGCTGCCAGTTGGCCAAGCGTGCGGATTCCCACTACCTTCAGCCAACTCACCGCCTCCGCATGGAGGGGCAATAGTTCCACAGGCAGCGGGGCAAGAAAGCTGGCCTCAGATCCCACGGGGATGCACCAGGCCTCGTTTGGACTGGCGAGAAGCGCCGCCGCGTGCGCAGGGAACCTGCCACCAGCCGCGCCAATGGCCGGGGCCAGGCGGAGGCGCTCTCGCATCACCTGACCGGTTTGCTGGAGGATTGCGATGTGCTGATCTCTTTGCGGATTCCCCAAGTCCATGAAGCACTTCGCGGCTG
>CAYPON010000258.1:0-5088 GCA_964412315.1 uncultured Anaerolineae bacterium
ACCCAGTTGCTGCTGACCGATGAAATGACCTTCGAGGCTTTTGTGGAGTGGTTGAAGGCCAACGTCAAACTTCACGAGGCCTCTGGATAGATACAAGAATCCCCATGTAAAAGTTCTTGGCAGCGTGGGGGCTACTGGGACTTTATCAGAGGAAAAGGCGACCATCCACGCACGCTCTACCCTTTACTCGCTTCTGGCCTGGATTCGCGCCTCTGGAACCGCGTGCTTCAATCCGATCTCAGCTTGAAAGGAGCAGTAGGGATGATAGACAAGAGTCAAAGGATGGAGATACTGGAACGTGGCCGGCCAGACCCGCCCTTTCGCAGCGAGCCGTGGCTGGGCAGTTGGTACACGGAGGCGGAAATCGAAGCCATCGTCCGCGTGGTGCGCGAGTCGAATGACTGGCGAGGAGATGGCTTCGGCTTTATCTGCCAGGAGATCACCGACTTTGAGGAGGCCTTTGCCCGATACATCGGCGTAGACCATGCCGTCTCCATCACCAGCGCCGGGTCGGGTCTCGATATGGCGGTGATGTGTCTGGACTTGCAGCCTGGCGATGAGGTCATCGTACCCGCCATCAACTTCAAAGCGGCTGCCATGTCGGTCGTTGGGCAGGGGGGGAAGGTGGCCTGGTGCGAGGTTGACCCCAGGACATTTTGCGCCGACCCGAACGATGTGGAGAAACGGATCACGCCGCGCACCCGCGCCATCCTCGTGACGCACATGAATGGGCTTTCCGCGGATATGGACGCCTTGCTGGAGGCTGCCGCGCGCCATCCTCACCCCAAGTACGGTCCGCCCAGGGTTATCGGGGACGCGGCTCGCGCTTGTGGTGGAGGATACAAGGGCACCAAGATCGGCAAGCACGGCTGGATGAATATCTTTAGCTTCCACACGCAAAAGCTGATGACCACCCTGGGCGAGGGCGGCATGATCGTGACCGATGACGCGGAGTTGGCCAAGCGGCTGCGGCAACTGCGGCAATGGGGCCTGGGGAAGCGTTGGGGCAGCAACTACAAGATGACCAAGGTGCAGGCGGCGGTGGGGTTGGTGCAGTTGCGCCGCCTGGATGAGATGGTCGCCCTGCGCGTGCAGCGGGCGCGGGAACGAACCAAGCTCCTGGAAGGGGTCCCGGAACTAACGCTGCCCTACGAGCCGCCGCAATGCCGGCACACCTATTATCTTTACACCGTGCTGGTGCCGCGAGAGTGGGCAGCGGTAAAGCGCGACCAGTTGATGAAGATTCTCGACGACTATGGCGTGGGCTGCGTCGTGGCGAACCCGCCGGTTTACCAGAGCGACCCGTTCCTGGGGCGGCAGACGGCCGGCCAGCGACTCCCGCTCTCGGAGGAGATCGGCGCGCGCTTGATGTGTGTATCGCTGCATCCTCTCATGACCCCGCAGCAGAACGAATACGTCTGCGCCGCCGTGATCGAGGCGGTAGAGAGGATAAGAGATCATTAGCTCACCGCAGAGACGCAGAGGCCGCAGAGGGATAAGATGAAAGAGAACGAAATTACGGAAGCGGTGATTGGGGCGGCGATTGAGGTGCATCGCGCCCTGGGCCCAGGACTATTAGAGTCGGCCTACGAGGAATGTTTGTGCCGGGAACTGGCTTTGAGGAAGATCCCCTTTGAACGGCAGCGCCCACTTCCTGTAGAGTATAAAGGTGCTTTATTAGATTGCGGGTATCGGCTCGATCTCCTTGTGGCTGACAGGGTCGTAGTGGAGGTCAAATCTGTCGAGATCGTGTTGCCCATCCATGAGGCGCAGTTGCTGACCTATCTCAGGCTAGGTGGCTGGAAGGTGGGGCTACTGATCAACTTTAATGTGCCTATCCTGAAGCGAGGCATTCACCGCAAGGTTCTGGGCTTGAAAGAAGAATAAAGAATCTCTGCGCTCTCTGCGTCTCTGCGGTGGGTTCACTCATTTCATGACACAGGAGGCGGGGCGATGAAGGTGCTGGTTACGGGAGTGAGCGGCAGGCTGGGGCCGTATGTCGTCGCCGAGTTGGAAAAGGCGGGGCATGAACTGGTGTTGTTTTCCCGTCGCCCGCCAGCCTCGGAGTTGAGGCGTTGGCCCTGGATACAGGGGGACATCGCCGTCTATGAGGATTGCCTCCACGCCGTGCAGGGAGGTTTTGACGCCATCCAGCACCTGGCGGCGCAGGCCTGGCCCACCGATCATCCCCAAGAGCGCCCGTTGGCCGCGGAAAGGGGCCTCCCTTTCGATACCACGATGCGCTCCAATATCATGGGCCTCTATTATCTCTTGCAGGCCGCTTTGACCAAGGATATCGAGATTTTCGTCATGACCGGCAGTTGCTGTGCCCTGGGGCATGGCTATCGCATCAGTGACACTCCCTTCCCCTTCCGCTATCTGCCCGTGGACGAGGATCACCCCTCGGCAGTTGAGGATTCGTACTCGTACAGCAAACAGGCCGGGGAACTGCTCCTGGCGTCGTACACGCGCGCCTACGGCATGAGAACCTATGCGGTGCGCGCGGCAGGGATTTGCCCTCCCCAGCGGCGAATGGACATGGCACGGCGCGCCGAGCCGGTCAAGGCCTGGAACCCCTGGCTCTGGGCCTGGGTGGGCAGCGAAGACGTGGCCTCGGCGCATCGCCTGCTGATGGAAAAAGCGCGCGAGATCGAGCCGCACGGGGCCTTCTTCTGCAATTCCGATGACACCTCTGCCCTGGAGCCCTCGCAGGAACTGATCGCCCGATTCAGGCCGGAGCTTCTGCCGCTGGTCAGAGACCTGGAAGGCCACGCCTCCTTCATCTCCAACCGTAAGCTCCGCCGGACGGTCGGCTGGGTGCCGCGAACATCCTGGCGGGAGCATCTGCCCCAAAAGGAGGGATAACCTATTATGGGTAGAGCCGCTTTCCCGTTTCGTCTTCCAGGGTGATGGCATCCACTGGGCAGCTTTCGGCAGCCTCGCGGATTAAGCTCTCTTCTACGACGTTGGGATCTTTGACTACAGCAATCCCGTCTTTTCCTAACTCGAATACCTCGGGCGCGATGGTTTCGCAGTTGCCGCACCCGATGCACAGATCGCGATCTATGGTGATTTTCATACAGGGCCTCCTGTTTTGTAGACGGGACGCTCGCTCGGTGGCACAGTGTTGATGGCGTGGATACGATGATGTATCTTTTTGTATCTGATGATCCCCCACGCAAGGATGGCGATGCCCAGCGGGATAAAGAGCCATCCCACGATGGTGAGCGCCACAGACCCGAAGAACTTGATAAAGGTGACTCCCGTAATAACAAAGGCCATCGCCGTGCGGGTATAGGAAAGCAAAGTCCTTTCATTGGCGAGTATAGTGCGATCCAGCGCGAGGAAATCACGCAGGATCATCTCATCCTCGCAGAAACGGGAATAAGGGTTTTCGTTCGATGCTCTCATTTCCTCACAGCAACCTCTTTTCTCCTTCTATCTTTTTGATGCCTGTGATATCCTGAGTAACTTCCAGGCACCCCAGGTATTCTCCACCCTTACTGCGAACCGCAAAATAGCGTATATAAATCAGGCGGCCCTGCAGGTTGATCCAGAACTCGGCCACATCGCGGCGGCCATGTCGGAAATCGTCGAGGATCTGGTTGACGACGTGCAGGCTTTTTTGCGGATGGCATTGCTGCACTTTGCGCCCGATCACCGCTTTGGTGCGCGTGAAGATGCGATCCTTGCCCTCGCTGAAGTAGCGGACGGCATCTTCCTTGTCCACGAAAGTGATGTCCACAGGCAAAGTGTTCAGAAGCGTTTCCAGTTCCTCTTTGGAGAAACTGCCGGTTTCAAAGGTGATCATCTCTTCCTCCTCAGGTCGCGTGATTGGTGTCGGCGCTGCCATTCCTGGCATCGGCACCCGGGCGGCTGGTGGGGTAAAGTCGCAATAGCCGAGTTCGTCGAATTGTTTTCTGGCGTCCAGCCATTCCTCCGTCCCCATCACTCTCAGAGAAGTGGGAAAGAGGATGTTGTTCTCCTTGTAGAAATGGCTGCCGAGCATCTCGGCCAGGGCTGTCGCCGCCTGCTCCAATCCCTTGACAAAAGCCTGCCAGGCCATAGTGGCGCGGGCATCCACCAGCTCGTAGAGGCCCTTTTCTATCTCCCTGATCTTGTCATGTTCCATCCACATGATAGCCGGCGGCTGCGTGATGCTATGTTTCTCCAGGTAGGGAAAGAGGACGTTTTCCTCGCGGGTGTAATGGCTTGGCGAGGCCTTGAAGCGTCCCACAAGCGTGTTCAGGCGGGCGATAGGGGCGTTGGCGGCCTCTGGCCTGGCGGCTCCTTTGATCTCCTTGGCCGCTCCTCTCAATTCCTCGGCGAATTGGAGAAGCAGCTTGTGCTCCGTCATCAGGATATGGATCGGATGGCCGGCTGGGGCTAGCGTCTGTTCCTTTGCCAACGATTCCTGGAACACAGCCAGGTGCAGATCGCACATCCTTTGGATTTCCTCTTTGGGCATTCCCTCCTTTATCAATTCTTCCTCGAGCTGGGCGATCTCGGTCGGCGTGACCAGGCTGAGAGGCCCTCGAAACTCCCGCTTGACCTCTTCCAGGTTCGCTCCGGCATGTAGCCTTTTGATTAACTCTTTCAGAAGTGCCTTCTTCCCGGACAGCTCGCTCATTACATCATCTCCTGATTATGTATTACGAGCGGATCATAACTAACAGCATCTTGAATTTCTCCACAGCGCGCAGGGCGTGCGGTTCGTGCGCAGGCATGATCAACAGCTCACCTTTTTTCACGCACGAGGCCCGGCCCGAAATGGTGATCTCCGCTTCGCCGTCGAGAAGGTAAACCAGCGCATCGAAAGGCGCCGTATGCTCGCTCAACCCCTGCCCTTTGTCGAAGGAGAACAAGGAGACTGTGCCCGTCCTTTGGTCAATGACAGTTCTGCTCACCACCGCGCCCTCTTGATAGCCGATCAGGCCCTCCAGGTTCACAACCTGGCCAATAAGGCTCGACGCCTTCCCCTCAGTGTGCTCTTTTCTCATGGTTCCATCACCTTTGGCGGCAAAGGATCGCCGTGCTCCAAATACGACTCGATCAGCTTTCTTGCCACATCTTGTGCAATCTCAATAG
>CAYPON010000259.1:0-5074 GCA_964412315.1 uncultured Anaerolineae bacterium
GGCTGACGTGGATGAGAAGTGGCACTCGCCGCGCAACGCTATCGCCTTCGTCTCACTGGTCGCCATCGTGGGCATGGGTGGCGAGTCGGGGCTGTTCGGCAAGCTGGGGTCCTGGCTCTTCACCGGCGTCACCGACGTGTGGGATTGCACCTTCTTCCTGATCGTCAGTCTCGCTGCTTTTTACTTCCCGACCCGCAAGTTGGACATCTTTGAGCGGTCACCATTCCGCGCCAGCAAGACGATCACCCAGGTGTTGGCGGCCCTGTCGGTTATCGGTAACGTCATCGCCCTCTATTTTATCGCCCAGGGCTGCGATCTGCTCAAAGGCTGGTTCTCCACCTACTGGCTGGTGGCCTGGGCCTTCCTGATCATTTGGCCGCTGCTCGGATACCTGGTGTTCAGGTACTATAGCAACCGCGCCAGGGAGACGGGCGTCGAGCTGACGACCATCTTTACCGAGATCCCGCCCGATTAGCGCACTTTGCAGCGTGCGTGGAACAGAAACCCGTTTTCTGCCAGAAAACGGGTTTCTACTAGGTAGCTCCTGCCGAGCGGCAGGAGCTACCTCTTTACAGCATTCGTGCGGGAGCGGCCTGTCAACGAATTAACGAATAGCGCCATTCGTTAATTTGTTGGTCATTCGTTGACAGTCCGCACTGGTCACGGCTCGCAAGGCCATGCCGTGCGGCGACTGTCACTGCGAGCGCAGTTTGCGAAGCAGTCTCAGCCCGTTGCAGGATGGGATTGCTTCGGGGCACAGGACGCCCCTCGCAATGACATGCACGGGAATCCGAATGTGAAAGACGAATCATGGAACTGGATCGCTACTTGACGAATCTGGAAAAAGAGTTGATGCTTGGCAAGGGGCGTTGGGTGGCCGACTTCAACGAATCCTTCCGCCATTACCCTATCGCGGATGTGACCTTCGACATGGTCGTGACCGGCAAAATGCGAAGCAAGGGCTTTTTGCTCTCGCGGCTGGTCAATTTTCTGCTGATGCCCAACTATTTTGCCGCCTGCCTGGTTTACGGCAGCGAATTGGATAGCGCCAGGGCACGAAAGCTCCTCAAGATCGCCTCGGATTACGCCGAGCGGGAGGAACTCCGCTGGGTCTGGCTTGTCCTGGCGCAAAGTGGCGACTTTCCCCGCAAGATACGCTCCCTTTTGGATAGCCTCGCTCACTCCCAGAATCTGGGCGTCGCGCTGGTGAATCTCGAAGCGGAGGAGGTAACCTGCAGCGAGAGCTATCTAGGCAGAAAGATGCGCGGCTACGTAGGGTGTTTCCGATGAAGACATCGGCCCCTGTTAACATCGGCAACCTCGGCAAAGCCTTCTTCATCGCGCTGCTTCTGCTAACTGCTACCTGGCTGGCGGTAAGCTATCTGTTTTTCCAGGAAATCTATGTGGTGCGGCCTATTCTCGTGGCCAATCTGATCTTGGCTGCGATTTTGGGCTGGTTCTACTACAAATACCGCTATCATGCTGTTTTCTCCTACGGCCGGGAAGGTTTTCAGCTTCGCCAAGGTCAACGGACGGAAATCCGACATCGTTGGGAGCAGTTCAAGCATCTCTCGCTGGCGCATCTGGGGGCGGGGCGCATGGCTATTCGCCTTTACCTGAAAGAGGTCCCGCAGGGAGAAGACGCAGTGGAATTCGTGGAGATCCCTGCGACCGATTTGCTGCTGGACGCTTTCGCCTTGCGCGATGAGGTCTCCGTTTACATTGGCGGCTCAGCCAGGCAAAAAAAGACTTCCGAAGTCTCCGGCGACGACATCGCACCGGCTTCGGAAGTGTAGAAATCGCGCCAAAATGCCCTGTGCTCAAGGACGACTTTCATAGGGAGGTCTGTTTGTGGCGCGTGGCTTCCCGCTTCTCTTTTCTCACCGCTTGGACAGTTTCCTCTACTTCGGCTTCAATCACTTCCGCGGGAGTGTCTTTGTTTCTCTCTCTGGCCTCGTCAATCAAGGCAAAGAACTGCTCTTTCCTCTCCCGCCATTGCCTGTACTGACTGATAGGAATGACCGCGGCCATCGGTCTGCCGGCTCGCTCAATGATAAAGTGATGGCCTTGGTAAAAGACCTCCTCAAGAAGTTGGCCCAGCTTCCTTCGGGCGTTCAGAGCGCTGATTGTCTTCTCCATCAGCGGGATACCTCCTTGAAAGTTCAGCGGATGCGTCGGGCGTACTTCGCCCGCGGTACCGACAACTATATCAATTGTGCTAATTATATCATCATCCGGTGGAGCTGTCAAAAGGATCATTTCAGCCAAAAAAAGACTTCCGAAGTCCCAGGCGACGACGTCGCACAGACTTCGGAAGCCTGATTGGGAACCGCTTATCCCTCTATCCTCTGCAACCGTTTGATCCTGGGGCCGTCTATCTCCACCAGATAGCCCTTGAAGATGCCCTCCGCGTACTCGCTCCCCGGATTCAGGCACTCGGTGCGTCCGATCTTGACGAAGCCCGGACTTTCGTGGATATGGCCGTGCAGCCCGAGCAGCGGCTGATATTTCTCGATGATCTTGCGCACCGCCTTGGATCCCACTGGCACGATCTGAGGCCGGCCTCCTTGAACGATGACAGTGAGGTCCTTGGTTAGCATCGGCGCCGCATCCAGTTGCGAATCGTAGGGCGGGACATGGATACAAAAGATGGCGGTCTTGAGGTTGCGCACCTTTTTGACCACGGCCTCTAATTTCGTCTCCAATTCCTCCTCAGAGCACTCGCGAGGTGAGTTGAAGGGGGTGGGATTAGACCAGCCAAAGCAGAGCACCTCGTGCTCCCCGTCCAGGCTGACCACATCCTCCTCAGCAAAAATGACATGGGGGCTTTTCTTGATCGTCTCGTCAATGGCGAACTTGTCATCATTGCCGGGGCTGATGAACACCTTGCACTTCTTCGGGACGCGGTCTGGAATCAGCTTCATCCAGATATCTACGATCTCGCATTCCAGTTGCGCGAACAGGTCCTCACGATATTTCTCCTCTTCGCCGATCCGCCTCGCCTCCTCGGGAGTCGTCACATAGGGCAGATAGGAGATCATGCGCACCTTTTTCTTGTAATCCTCTATCTCATCCTCTGTCAGGACATAGCTGCGCGCCAGCAGGTGGGAATCGTACTTGCCGTCATCGCGTTTGACGATCGGCACCATGATCTTGCCCGTCATGTCCCCGCTCAAGACCAGCGCGTCGAGATCGTAAATCTTGGCCGAGTTGAGGAATTTGCGCCACACCGTCTCGGAGCCGTGCAAATCTGTGGCAAACATGAATTTGGCTTTGGCCATTACCGTCGTACCTCCTCTACCACGTTATACCATTTCATTTTCGGGCCGATTTTGGCCCGCAGCTTCCATGCAGTAGATTTGGGAGCCGCTTCGATCCCCTGCATGATCTTATACAGCTTCCCGGCGACGTCGGCCTTGTCTTCAGCAGTGAGGCCCAGGCCCTTATCGGCCAGTTCTTTCGGCAGATCATCGTTGAACTGCTCCAGATAGGCTATCGTCTTCTTCAAGTTAGTCGTGACCGTGTAATAGTATCCCCAATCGCCCGCCAGCAGGTTGCAGAGGTAAGGAAGGTTGTATTCCTCTTTATCCGTGTTGCCGACGCCATGCTCACGGGTCATGATGATCGTATCTTTGAGATCCTTGGCGTTAATCTCGACAATCTGCATCTTTTCCAGCAGGATGTCGGTAAGGGTGATAGTGGGATAATCCAGCTCCAACCGGTTGCGGAAGTTCACCTTGTGGCACATGTCCAGTTCATCGTAGAAAATATCCGCCTGCCAGCCCTTCTCCTCACTGTAAAAGATGTTTCTCTTGCTACCATAAAAGGCCATGATGAACTGATTCGGCTGGTAGCCCAAGCTCTTGAAAAACTTGGACACCTTCGGGCTGAACTTGCCGTAAGAGGCATAGTCTATGTCGGTGACCGGGCGGTCAATGCCTTCATACAGGTATTTGAACTTGGGGCTATGGAAGCGGATGCCGAGCGACCCCATAATGCGGAAAAGGATGCCCTCCTTTTCCCCAAGCTCGATGAGGTGTAATGCCTCGGCAGCGAACTGGCGGTCTCTTTCACTTTCGGGCATACTCTTCCTCCAATTTACCGGTCACCGTGCCTGAAAGCCGCGCGCGTGGCGTAGTCGGCGGGCATGTGTTTACGGACATGCGTACTCTGGGTTCCTGCATTTATGCGCCATGATCTTTCGTGGCCGTTTCGCGTTTGGTGGGGATGAGTTTGATTAAGGAACGCAAAGTTGCATTCACCGATTCGGAATCTGGGAAATACGCTTGTACATCTGGCTCTAAGACAACCGTGCCTTCTGGAGGTTTCACCTCTCTAATGACAGTTGCGCCATCCGCCTCATGGATGGTAATCGTATATCCTGCCCGCATGGCTCGGTAATGCTTGCCACGCATCCCGCCCGTAAAATCATATTCGGCGCGCATATCCTCTTCTGTTGTTTGCGCTGTTTTAGTCAGCCCCTTCTTCATAGCGTCTATGCTCCGCTGGTGTTGCCTTGCGACAACTGATAATCCGTATAGTCGTCCCGCGTTCAGTGTAAACCACTACCAGTATACGACCTTTTTCAGAAGCGCCAATGTCAATGTAGCGATCCTCTTCCGCGGAATGAGCAGGGTCTGGTATCGTGATCGAAAAAGGATCGCTGAAGACCGTTGTGGCTTCATCAAAACTGGCCCTGTGTTTCTTGAGATTCGCTTCGGCTTTCTCCTCATCCCACTCAAAGTTCAATCCCATAGTAATAGCCTCTGGACCGCTATTCTCGAAACGTGATTTCGAGGAAATCCCCTTCGCGGTCATACCAGATGCGAATCATCGAGGCCATAGGCGTGTTCCTTTCAAAGCAAGGCGTGCCGGCAAACGCTGAGGCCACCCGACGTTGCGCGCTCCTTCGCTAGCAAGTCCGCGGCCAATCACCCGCCTCATCGCTAAATAACGGCTATTATATCAAGTAATTCCATTTTGTCAAACGAACTACGAAAGGCAAAACAACGACACTTCGAGCTATCGGTCCTCAGAGACCTCCGAGGTCTCCGGGACTTCGGAGGTCTTGGCT
>CAYPON010000260.1:0-5068 GCA_964412315.1 uncultured Anaerolineae bacterium
ACTCCGGTAGTGGCCGTTCCCGAAGAGCGGCCGGAGAGGGCGCCAGAAAAAGAGCCTCGCCGCGCGAAGAAGGTGACTCCGCGCAGGGCTTGGCTGGCCTGGGGCCTGATACCTATCGCCTTGATCATCCTGGGCTGTTGTGGTCTGATGCGCCTAGGGCGATTCTTGGTAGCCCTGCAAACGCCCACTGTCGTCGCAGGCCTAACGACGCCTTCGCCGAAGCCGACCAACACGCCGGGGGCGGTGCCCACTATCGTCGTAAGCCCGACGATGCTCCAACCAACTCCGACCAGCGCGCCACGGCTAAAGACCTTGGCTATGATCTCCCCGCAGAATGCTGGACAAGTGACCCAACTGGCACGCTGGGGTCAGGGTATGATCCGAGATATTGCCCGATCTACAGACGGCAAGACCCTGGCGGTGGCAACCACCCTGGGCATTGATCTCTATGATGCCGAGACTCTGCAACCGTTGCGCACTATAGAGACTAGCGCTGTAGTGGGCAGTGTGGCCTTTACACGAGATGGAGCGACGTTGGCTTCGGGGTTAGCTGATGGCACGGTGCGGCTATATCGGGTCGCCGATGGGAGGCTTTTGCGCACGCTGTCAGAGCACAGTGACTATGTGTCCGCGGTGGCCTTGTCGCCGGATGGGAAACTTCTGGCTTCGGGGTCGGGCGACAAGACGGTACGGCTATGGCGGATGGGCGATGGAGTGCTCCTGCGTACGTTACAAGGGCACACAGCCGGCGTGTGGCCGGTAACCTTCGCGCCTGACGGGGCGACCCTGGCCTCCGGTTCGCTCGATAACAGTGTGCGAATATGGAAGGTGGCTGACGGGACGCCTTTGCACATGCTGCAAGGGCATACAAGTACAGTATCCGCGTTAGCTTTTACGCCTGATGGGAAGACGCTGGTTTCGGGGTCGTTTGATGGAATGGTGAAGCTATGGCGAGTAGCTGATGGAACGCTTCTACAGACGTTGGAAGAACAGCACAACGCCATAACCAGCGTGGACATAACGTCGGATGGAGCTGTTCTGGCTCTAGGGATGGTGGATGGAACGGTAATACTATGGCAGGTCGCAGATGATATGTTCTTGGATATACTGGAAGGACACAGGGATCGGGTAGTCCGCGTGTTTTTCACCCCGGATGGGACCAGGCTGGTATCCGGTTCGCTCGACGGCAGCGTGCGGATATGGCAGGTGGCGGACGGGATGCTTCTGCGTAAACTCCAAGCGCACACGGCTGACCTATGGAACGTGGCCTTTGCGCCCGCTGGCGACATACTGGCCTCGGCGTCGGGGGACTATACGGTGCAACTGTGGCGGGTAACTGATGCAGCACCTCTGCGCAGACTAGAGGGGCACATGGGCGCCGTGTATGCCGTGGTCTTCTCCCCTGACGGTGCCACATTGGCCTCGGCGTCGCAGGATTATACGATACATCTGTGGCGGGTGGCCGATGCGGCGCTTCTGAGCAGGCTAGAAGGACATATGGCTCCTGTGTACGCCGTGGCCTTTTCGCCCGACGGAGCGACTCTGGCCTCAGGGTCGTTTGACGAGGCAGTGTATCTGTGGCGAGTGGCCGATGGGACGCTCCTGCAAATCCTAGAGGGGCACACGGAGCGAGTGAACAGTGTGGCCTTTGCACCGGGTGGAGCGACCCTAGCCTCGGCGTCGAACGATAAGACGGTGCAATTGTGGCGGGTGGCCGATGGGACGCTCCTGCGCACGTTGCAAGGGCACGCGGGTATCGTGGAAGCGGTAGCTTTCTCGCCTGATGGGGCGACAGTGGCCTCAGCCTCGTTCGACAATACGGTACGATTATGGCGGGTGGCTGATGGGACGCTCCTGCAAACGCTAGTGGGGCACACGGTGGGGGTAACCAGCGTGGCCTTTTCGCCCGACGGGGCTACTCTGGCCTCGGGATCACTCGACAAGACGGTGCGGCTGTGGCGAGTGGCCGATGGAACGCTCTTGCAGACGCTAGCAGGGCACATGGACTACGTGCGCAGCGTGGCTTTTGCGCCTCATGGAGCGATGCTGGCCTCGTCATCGGCCGACGGCACTGTGCGACTATGGGGAGTAGCGAAGTAGAGAATGGACAGCTCTCCAAACAAAAACAGGCCCCCGAAGAGGGGCCTGTTTTCATTACGTAATTCCGACTTGCGGTTTAATACTCGGGCATTGAGGGAGCGGGAGCGGGCTTTTCCTTCTCCGGCACGTCGGTGACCAGAGCTTCCGTCGTCAGGATCATGGCGGCGATGGAGGCAGCGTTCTGCACGGCGGAACGGGTCACCTTAACCGGATCGGTGATGCCCTTCTCGTACATATCGCCATAATCCTGCGCGAGCACATCGTAGGCGATATTGAAATTATTCTTCTCTTTCTGCAGGCGACGTGCGGTCTCGACGACCACGGCACCATCCTGGCCGGCGTTCTCGGCGATGAGGCGCATGGGCGATTCCAGCGCGCGAGTCATCATGGCCACACCGGTCGCCTCGTCGGGATAATCGGTCTTGACATCTTTGAGAGCAGGGATGGCATTGATCAGCGCTATGCCACCACCGGGCACGGTGCCTTCTTCCACTGCCGCGCGGGTCGCCGAGAGAGCATCCTCGACGCGGTGCTTCTTCTCTTTCAACTCGGTCTCGGTGGCAGCACCGACGCGGATGACGGCCACACCGCTAGCCAACTTGGCCATGCGCTCCTGCAGCTTTTCCCGGTCGTAGTCGGAGGTGGTCGTCTCGATCTGGGCCTTGATCTGCTCGATGCGGCCTTTGATCTCGCTCTCCTTGCCCTGGCCGCCAATGATGGTGGTCTCGTCTTTGTTGGATACGACTTTATCAGCGCGACCCAGGTCGTTAATGAGCACGGTCTCGAGCTTGCGGCCCATCTTCTCGGTGATAACCTGCGCGCCTGTCAGGATGGCGATATCTTGGAGCATAGCCTCGCGGCGATCACCGAAGCCGGGGGCCTTGATGGCCAGGGCATTGAGCATACCTCGCAGCTTGTTCAACACAAGCGTCGCCAGCGCCTCGCCTTCGACATCCTCGGCGATCACCAAAAGCTCGCGCTTCCCGATCTGTACCAGCTTCTCCAGTATGGGCACAATGTCAGTGACGGCGGAGATCTTTTTATCTGTGACCAGGATGAATGGCTCGCTCAGCTCGCACTCCATCCGCTCAGGGTTGGTGACAAAATAGGGGGAGATGTAACCGCGATCCAGTTGCATTCCCTCCACGTACTCGGTCTCGAAGGCCAAACCCTTGGATTCCTCGACCGTGATCACGCCATCCTTACCGACCTTTTCCATCACTTCGGCGATCAGGTTGCCGATCTCTTTGTCCGCGGCGGAGATAGCGGCTACGTGGGCGATATCTTCCTTGGTTTTGACCTCACGAGACTGTTTCTTGATGGCCTCTACGACAGCCAGGGTCGCCTTTTCGATGCCATATTTGATGAGCATCGGATTCGCGCCCGCGGCGACGTTCCTAAGCCCTTCGACAATCAACGTATGAGCGAGGACGGTTGCCGTAGTGGTTCCATCACCACAGACTTCGTTGGTCTTGGTCGCTGCTTCCTTCAATAGCTGGGCGCCCATGTTCTCATAGGGGTCGGCCAACTCGATTTCCTTGGCCACCGTTACGCCATCGTGGGTGATGGTGGGCGCACCGAATTTCTTGTCCAAAGCTACATTCCGGCCCTTGGGTCCCAGGGTGGTCCCCACGGCGGTTGCCATAGTATCAATGCCCTTCTTGAGCGCGCGACGCGCTTCCTCTGCGAAAATCAGTTGCTTGGCTGCCATATCAGATATTCCTCCTTAAATATTGTGGAATTAGAGTCCATTCTGGGAACTTGCCTGAAACTCAGGCTGTTAAGATCGCCAGAATATCCTTCTCGCCCAAAATCAGGTACTTCTTATCGCTTATCTTGATTTCGGTGCCGGCATACTTGGCGAAGATGACCTTATCGCCCACTTTGACTTCCAGGGGGACAACCTTGCCGTTGTCCAACATTCTGCCAGGCCCCGCGGCCAGAATCAGGCCCTCCTGCGGCTTTTCCTTGGCCGTCTCCGGCAGGACGATGCCGCTCGCCGTGACTTCCTCTTTCTCAAGCGGCTCGACGATCACGCGATCGCCCAGTGGTTTGAGATTGATAGACATCTTGACCTACCTCCTTGTTGGGTTTTAGTGGGTTTTCATGTTATTAGCACTCGAAAGGCCAGAGTGCTAATCGGCCCATATTATATACTGATGCGCTGTAAAGTCAAATTGGGGTTGACAGTGTGGAGAAGAGGCCTCGTCTGCCAAGAATTGACGGAAAGGCCATACTAACGTATGATAAGGGCACTTGATCGTACCCGGAGGGAAGATGACTCACCCCGCCTGCAAGCACCTATCCGATAGCCATGTAGTCTCAGGCTTTACGCCTGAGCATCGCGCACCTATAAAGGGGGCGGCTACCAGTTATCGGATAGGCTCCAAGTGGAACCTGGCGCGGCTGATCGGCAGAATCTGCCTGAGCCTGGCTTGCTCCCTGTTGCTCCCTGGCCTGGCCTTCGCCTCCGAAAAAGCCGTGAATTGGCCTCCCGATGCGCATGATTTCTTGACGACGGCCATTCTCGCCCTTCTCGTCCCGGTAGGGTTGACGCTAATGGCCATCGGGGGGTCGAAGGAGGAGCGCGCGGCGGATGTCGCCGTCTCCGCGTTGGCAGCGGTCGCCCTCTCCCTGTTCGGATACCTCATTTCCGGTTTCGCCTTTCAGTATGGGGGGATCGGGCTGGCCGTCACGGTGCCGGGCTTGGAGGCTTTTCAAAGGGAGTGGTCGCCGCTAGACGTATCCCTCGGCCCTGGTTGGGGGTTCATCGGCCTGCAGGGGTTTCTGCTGCAGGATCAAAGCCTGGATACGCGGGCTTATGCCTTTTTCTGGATGCAATGGCTGCCCGTCATCGCGGCTACGTTGATTCCCCTGGCTGCGCTGGCGGGCAAGGTGTCGAATATTATGCTTTTACTGCTGGGCTTTTTGATGTCCGGCCTCATCTACCCGCTTTTCGGCAACTGGG
>CAYPON010000261.1:0-5019 GCA_964412315.1 uncultured Anaerolineae bacterium
AAGCTAGCACCTAATACCACAGTGCGCAATAATAAATAACGACGAGCAGGCAAATACCGAAGTGCAGCATATATGTCATTCTGAGAAGGGCCGTGCCGCCGCGCGGCAGGCGGGACAGCAGGAACTGCCGGCTTGGTGTCATTGCGAGAATGGCCGTGCCGCCGGGCGTCATGCGTAAGGACAGGAACTTGCCCCACTGTCACTGCGAGCGCAGTTTGCGAAGCAGTCTCAAGACGGGACTGAGATCGCTTCCCCTTCGCAGGCTCAGGGTCGCGATGACAGACCGCCAAGTTCCTGAGTAGCGCAGTGTGCGAAGCAATCTCCAACCTGTGGGAGGGAGATCGCTTCGGCGAAAAGATGCCTCGCGATGACATGCCAGACGGTCTCGTTGCCGGAAGTTCATGAGTAGGAACGAGTAGATCAGTGATCATAAGATTAAGGAGGCCTCATGCGACGCAAGGGTGGTAAACTGTTCATAGTTCTGGGGATCATTCTGGCGATTGTAGCCTTCGCGGGTGTCGTGCTGGCCATGCGCGGCACGCAAAAGAAGGCACAACCCACCGAGGTGTCTACGCGCAAGGTCGTAGTGGCGGTCACCGATATTCCCGCGCGTAGCAGGGTTTCCTCCGAGCAAGTAACTTTGAAAGACACGCCGCTGGATATGGTCCCGCCTTTGGCCGTGACCGAGATCTATTCGGTCACTGATCGCATCGCGCTCACCAACATCTTCGCCGGCCAGGTCATCTTGCAGTCCATGGTCTCTGGGCAGGAGACCGGCAGCCTTATCCCTGCCCTGAGTGTCCCACCCGGTATGGTGGCCATGACTCTTCCTGTTAACGAGGTGTCCGGGATCGCCGAGGCGCTACGCGAGGGAGATCGAGTGGACGTGATCGTCGCTTTGCGCGTGCTGGAATATGACCCGCAAGGGAACGAAAGCATGCCCGAGTATAGCGCCCAATTCACTATTCAGAATGTGCAAGTTCTTCACATCGGAAGATGGGCCGCACCTATGCCGGAACAGGCCACGGAAGAAGGAGCTAAAAGCGGGCTTCTCGGCGCGGGTGGTGGCCGTGTGGGCGGGAGCACTGTTGAGCCGCTCAGCGTGGTCACGCTCCTGGTGGAGCCTCAAGACGCTCTGGTCCTGAAATACGCTCTAGACAAGAAGATAGAAGAGAACCGCGAGGCTTTCACTCTGGTACTGCGGGCTGTGAACAGCAATGAGGTCTACTCTACTGAACCTGTCAACCAGGACTATATGGTGCAACGATTCAACTTCTCCAGGCCGCCGTTTATCATCCGTAAATAGCGTCACCCTGGCTTTTGGTGCGGGCGATTGAACCGTGCGCTGTCGCCTGGACACGTAAAGATCCCATTGGGGAAAAGGAATGATGTCATGGCCTTGGGGTCAGAGGAGAGAATCCGCGTTCTGCTGGTAGATGACATACCGGAGACGCGCGAGAACCTGCGCAAGTTGCTCTATTTCGAGAAGGACATCGAGGTTGTCGGAGTTGGCACGAACGGTGAAGAAGCCGTGTCCCTGGCCAAGGAACTTCAGCCCCACATCGTGCTCATAGACATCAATATGCCGGGGATGGATGGCATCACGGCCAGTGAAACTATCTCCGCCGCCGTGCCAACCGCTCAGATCATCATGATGTCTGTGCAAGGGGAAACGGACTATTTACGCCGCTCCATGCTCGCCGGAGCTAAAGGCTTTCTCATTAAGCCCTTCAGCAGTGACGAGATGGTGACGACTATCCGCCGTGTGCATAGCCTGCGCCCGAAGGTGGCGCCAGCGCCGGTTGTCGAACAACCCTCTGTGGCGGCTGTCGCCCCAGGGAGGCCGAGGCGCGAAGCCCGAGGCAAGGTCCTGGCTATATTCAGCCCCAAGGGCGGAGTTGGTCGCAGCCTGTTAGCCACTAACCTGGCTATTGCGCTCCGCGCCCCAGCAGACAAAAAGGTCGTTTTAGTGGATTGTAGCCTCCAATTCGGCGATATCGGCGTGCTCCTGAATCTGACTTCGAATTATTCGATAGCCAATCTGGCGGATAAAAAGGGGCAGATGGACCGCGAGTTACTCGACGTCATCTTGACGCCACATATGTCAGGTGTCAAAGTCCTTCTCGCGCCCCCACGCCCAGAACAAGCGGAAATGTTGACGGCTGACCATATCCGCGAGCTTCTGGCCACGCTGCAAAACATGTTCGACTATGTAGTTGTAGACATGGAATCTTCGTTGCAGGAGCTGAGCTTAACCATTTTCGACCTGGCTGATAGAATCCTATTGGTCACGACACCGGATATCCCTTCCATCAAGAATGCCAGGCTTTTCTTCGAGGTTACGGATGCCTTGGGCTATGCGGGGCAGAAAATCAAGCTAATCTTGAATAAAGCTGATCGCCAGAGCGTGATCGGCCCTGAGGAGATCGCTGCAAGCATCAAGCAGCAGGTCTTTGTCAGCATCCCTGCCGATGACCGGGCTGCCTACATGGCGGTCAACCAGGGAATACCCAGTATCATGAATAATCGCACTAGTGCTATCGCCCAAGAGGCGATCAAACTGGCGCAACTGCTTTCGCAGGAGCTTGAGGCTCCCCAAGGGGCTATCAAAATGACACCCCCTGAGGTGAAGAAGGAGTCTAGCGGAATCCTGGGCCGCCTTAAGCTAGGTTTGTAGTGGCGACTTCACTCGCTTCTTCTGAAAGACGAAAGTCGTTACTACGAACAAAGCCGGCTTATTGAAAATACCAGGGAATGGAGGAATCATGTCTTTACTGAAACGTATTGGACAGCAACAGCAAACTCCAGCGCAAACTCCGCCGGCGCAGACCACGCCGGTGGCCGTCGAGCCACCTGCCACCTCGCTGGACAAGCTCCGTCTGCGCCGACCGGTGACCGTAGCGCCGCGAGATACATTGGTGGAACTCAAAAAGCAGGTTCAGGATAGGCTTCTAAGCCAGTTGGACGCCAGCAGCATGGATCTGACGAACGCAGCCGAGGTTCGGCGGACAATCGAGGAGGCCTACAATAACATCCTGACCCAGGAAAACGTCGCCTTGAGTCGCCAGGAGCGGGAACAGCTCTTTGAGCAGATCGTAGCTGAAATCATCGGCTACGGCCCCATCGAACCATTGTTGGCTGACGAAAGCATCACCGAAATCATGGTTAACGGCCCCAGGCAGGTCTATATCGAGCGCGACGGCAGGCTCAGCAAAACGCCGCTCACCTTTGAAAGTGAAGACCATGTCATGCGGGTCATTGACCGCATCATTGCGCCTCTCGGACGTCGGTGCGATGAATCCTCGCCGTATGTAGACGCCCGCCTGCCGGCCGGCCATCGTGTGAATGCCATTATCCGTCCTCTCTCCTTGGTGGGGCCGACCTTGACCATCCGCAAGTTCCGCAAGACCCCTTTGACGGTAGACGAATTGATCGCCTGGGGTACGTTTACGCAGGAGGTCGTCGGTTTCCTCCGTGCTTGTGTGCAAGGCAAATTGAACATCATCATCTCCGGTGGAACGGGCAGCGGCAAGACCACCACCCTCAATGTGCTTTCTTCTTTCATTCCGGAGGGCGAACGGATCATCACCATCGAAAACGCGGCCGAGCTGCAGTTGCGGCAGGAACATGTGGTGACGCTCGAATCCCGTCCCCCCAACATCGAAGGAAAAGGGGAGATCACCATTCGCAACCTGGTGGTGAATTCTCTGCGTATGCGACCTGATCGGATCATCGTCGGCGAGGTGCGTGCCGACGAGGCACTGGACATGTTACAGGCCATGAACACCGGCCATGAAGGCTCCATGACCACTCTACATGCCAACTCTCCACGCGATGCACTCGCCCGGCTGGAAACGATGTGCTTGATGGCGGGCATGGAACTGCCTTTGCGCGCCGTTCGCGAGCAGGCTGCCTCCGCCCTTGATCTCATCATTCATCAAGAGCGTTTTCGCGATGGCTCGCGCAAGGTGATCGCCGTCACTGAAGTGCAGGGGATGGAAGGCGATGTCGTCGTATTGCAGGATATATTCACCTTTGACATACAGGGCATTGAGGACGGCAGAGTCCTTGGCCAGTTGCGACCTACAGGTGTGCGGCCCAAATTTACGGAAAAGCTAGAAACCCGCAACATCTTTTTGCCTCCCGAGATCTTTGGCTACGACCAGAACTTGTATAGGTAGGTTCAGGAGATGCGTCAATGAGCCCGATCCTGATTGTGGGATTGATTGCCGGTTTGGCGGTATTCTTGCTCTTCTTTGGCCTGGCACGGGTCGTAGGCCAAGGGAAAGAGAACGTGGATGCGCGCCTCGATCGCTACGCCTCGCGGGCAGGCACAGAAGGCAAGCAACAGGAGAAAGAAACCAGGTTCGTGGAGAGCGTGGACAAGGTTCTTGTCAAGCAAGACTTTGCTGCCAACCTGGCCACGGAATTAGCGCGCGCCGATCTGAAGCTGACCGTCACTGAATACCTGATAGCCTCTGTCATCAGCGTTCTGATCATGTTTGGACTGGGCACAGTATTGTTACACGGGCCGGTGTTTGGCTTAATCGCGGGCATTGTTGGTTTCTTTATCCCGCGCTTTTACCTCCGTATGCGCCAGGGGCAAAGGCTCAAGGCTTTCAACAATCAGTTGGCTGATGCTGTAACCCTTTTGGCCAATTCGCTCCGATCTGGTTATAGTTTGCTGCAATCCATGGACATGTTAGCGATACAGTTGCCGCCACCCATCTCCACCGAGTTCAAACGGGTGGTGCGGGAGATCGGTCTGGGCATCTCCAATGAGGAGGCGTTCCAGAATATGCTCCGTCGCATGGATAGCGATGATCTCGATCTGATGATCACGGCCATCAATGTGCAACATGAAGTCGGAGGCAACCTGGCCGAAACCCTAGATAATATCGGGCACATTATCCGTGAGCGCGTGCGCATCAAAGGTGAGATTCAAACCCTGACGGCCATGCAAAGAGCCTCTGCCTATATCGTGACTGCCTTGCCGATCATCATGACGGTGATCATCTC
>CAYPON010000262.1:0-230 GCA_964412315.1 uncultured Anaerolineae bacterium
CGTGGTACCACCCTGATTGGCTAGTGCCCACTCGCTGAGGTACGATCATACCTCCGTGATGATAACGGCTCACGAGGCCGGCCGAGCCTATTCAGGGTGATCCTTTTCGGTCGGCGACTCCGGAAGGATATTCGGCGGTCTTCTCGCACCTGGCTCCCACCCATCCCAGGCTCTCTGAGCGATCCTCTCCGCCTACTCGTTTCCATCAACGTCTTTGGGTTATAGTATGC
>CAYPON010000262.1:240-2156 GCA_964412315.1 uncultured Anaerolineae bacterium
GTGATATAATCTTGTCATAAATATGCTTCTGCGTTTGTTATGATAGGAAACCATCAGGTCTATCGGCAGGGTTGTAGTCCGCTGAGAGGGACGAGACATGACCGAGCTATTGCGCGTGCTGATTGTCGAGGCTGAACAAGATACGCGATCGAGTCTGAGCGAGATCGTGGAGGTATGTGGCCAACACGCACGGAGAGCGACGACTAGTGAGCACGCCATGGCCCTTCTAAGCTCCGGGCAAGCGGACGTCCTGATGGCCGACCTGCCTAGCGGTGACCCTTTGGACTTGGTACGTTCTGTGATAGAGCATTTCCCTCACGCGCCAGTGATAGTGGTGCTGGATGCACAGTCCACAGAAACCGCCGTCGAGGCCCTGCGGCTTGGTGCGTATGACTATCTCCTGAAACCCCTCTCCCCGGTCTTGCTGGAGTCGGCGTTGCGGCGTGCACGGGCGGCAGTGATGTGTCATAAGGCCGAAGAGGAGACGAATCTGCGCAGCCGCGAGTTGGCCGCCTTGCAGCGGGCCACCAATGCCATCACCGCGAGCCTGGAGCCAACGCAAGTTCTGACCACTATCCTCGTCGAGATACAACAGGTACTACATGCCGATAGCGCATCGGTGCTGTTGCTCGATGCCGAGAGCGGGGAATTGGTTTTCCGTGCTACCAGCGATGCCCTGCAAAAACTGGTGGGGTTGCGGCTGCCACCTGGCCGCGGCGCTGCCGGCTGGAGCGTGCTGCAGGATCGGTCACTGCTCATCAATGATGTCTCCCGAGATGCCCACTTCTACCCTGGCATTGACCAGATTACGGGATACAGGACGCGGAATCTGATGGCTGTTCCCCTCCGCGTCTACGGGAGGACGATTGGCGCTCTTGAGGCGGTCAACAAACTGGAGGGGACCTTTTCCCAGCGGGATCTATCCCTGCTGGAGTCGCTCGCTCTGACGGCGGCGGCCGCGATCCGGAACGCCCTGCTCTATCAGGAACTGTGGGAAAGCCGAGAACTGCTGCAAGCCGTGCTCAGTTCAGCCGGAGATGGGATAGCGGTCGTGGACAGAAAGGGGAAAATCCTGTTCCACAATCCTGCCGCCGATGCGATCTTTGGCCTGCCGGAGGGGACAGGAGTAGGACAGGACATGGCTGTGTTGGTTAGCCGTCATGCCGGGAGCATTCAGGTGCTCAGCCCCAAAGCGTCATCTCTGCGAGAGTATCTTGATGCTGTGCTATCCTCTGGTGATGAGGAGCATTTCGTGCTACAGGTCGCCTCGCCGGAGGGCCGTGTCCTCGACACGCTGATGACCACAGTTAGATACCCTTCAGGAGAGCCGCGGGCGCGTTTGCTGGTCTGGCACGACATAACCAAAGAGAAAGAGATGGAGCGGTGGCGAGAGGAATTGAGCCACATCATTATCCACGATCTGCGCAACCCTCTTAGCCTGGCCCGGGTTGGGGTGGAAGCCTCACAGATGTTCCTGCCTGCGGATACCAGTCCTGATGCCCTGCAAGGGCTTTCACTGGCTCTACAGGGGATCGCACAATTGGAGCGCAAGACGGAGATTCTGCTGGCAGTGAACCAGATGGAGACTGGCGGGCCGGTCTTGAACGTAACCCCCATTTCTGTACACGATATCGTGTCCGCGGCACAGGCTTTCTACAGCTTTGAGGCCCAGGAACGAAGAGTCACACTGACTACTGATGTAGCTGCTGACCTGCCGATAGTCCATGGCGATCACAATTTGCTGGAATGGGCACTGGGGCATTTGCTATACAGCGCCATTAAGCACAGTCCCAGCCCGGGGGTGGTGACCATTGCCGCAAGGGCCAAGGAAGATGGTGTGGTTATTTCCATCAGCGACAGGGGCGAGCGCACCCCGGAGGAGCAAGACGCTAGCGTGTTCGACAAGTTCCCCTGTG
>CAYPON010000262.1:2166-4091 GCA_964412315.1 uncultured Anaerolineae bacterium
GCACCGGCCTCGGCCTGGCCATCGTCAAGCACACGGTCGAGGCTCACGGCGGCAGGATCTCTCTCAAAAGCGGGGCGGAGGCGGGGTGTACGTTCACTATTTGGTTGCCGCTCTCGCCACCGAAGCACCCTACAGCGATATAAGCCACATTGGAGGTTGGGATGGATCCCCTATTGGTCAGACAACTTTGGACAGAGATAGATCGCATACCTATCTACGACCCTCACACTCACATCAGGCCGCAACACAGCACAGCGCAGAACATCGCCGAAATACTCTCCTACCACTATTATACCGAGTTGATCAACTCTGCTGAGTACCAGCCTGGCGGTTTCCCACTGGATGACCCTCGCCGATTCACACGATCCGTGCTGGAGAAACTGCCTCTGATCTCCAACACAGTCCAATATGACTGGCTGATGTCCATCTCGGAGACCTTCTTTCATATTCCGCGCCAGGATTGGCGGCCTGGAAACTGGGAGAGCATCTGGGAGCGCACTCAGAAAGCGATAGATGCGCCGGATTACCGCGAGCGAGTGATCCGCCAGTCCAATATCCGGCGAGTCTTCCTCACCAACTCCTACGACGATGACCTCAGTGGCGTGGATACATCCTTCTACACGCCCTGCCTGCGCGTAGACCCCTTTGTGGAGTATGCCTTCCGCCCGCCTGAGTGGGACCGTCTCGAGGCTTTTGCTGGCGCGGAGGCTCGTTCCCTCTCTGGCTTTGGCAAGGCCCTGGACGAGGCTTTCCGCAAGTTCTCACGCTTGGGGGTGGCCTATGCTGCGCTCGGCACACGGCCCAACCTGGTAACGCGGCCTGTCGCAACAGAGGAGGCGGCACGCATTCTAGGAAGGGCCGTGGCGGGGGCTATCCTGGAGGAAGAGGAGAAAGCCCTTTGGGAAGCCTATGGCATCAACCAGGTGACCGAGCGCTGTCGCCCGTACCGATTGCCTTTCCACTTGATGATCGGCGCGAACAGGGCGGTCTACGCGCATGGCGTGCCTAGCGGGATGGATCTCCTGGACTCGACCAACTCGTTAAGGGGATATGACTACTTGTTTAACGCATACCCGGACATCCGATTCCCGGTATCGGTGCTGGCGGACACCTCCGGCCTGGAACTGACGGCTGCAGCCTGGATTCGCCACAACGTCTTTCCCTCCGGCCATTGGTGGTACTCTAATCAGCCGACGGACATCGCTCGTGAGTTGGAGCGCCGTCTGAACGCTGTACCCAAAGGGAAGCTCATCGGTTACTATTCCGATGCCTACTATCTGGAATTCGTCCTCCCCAAATTCCGCATGTACAAGTTCGAACTGGCTTTGGCTTTGGCGGAAAGGATTGAGCGCAGCCGACTGCACCCCAACATGGCCCCGTTCAGCGCGGATGTGGCGTTGGAGCTGGCCAGAGAGGTCCTGGTAAGCAACCTGGAGCGGATATTCAGCAAGTAAGGGCTATCCTGGTGATCGCCCCACGAGTACCCCATAATCAACGTTTCCCCAGGCGGCGAAGAAGGGCAAAAGAGATGATGACAACGAGGAGAAACACGCCCGCCCCTATTGCCATGAATGGAACTGCCTTTTCCGCAGGGGATGGTTCGCCTCTTTGAGGTGGGCGAGCCGCGATTTGCTCGCGGTTGTAGTGGAAAATGTCCTCCAATGTTGCGGTGCCCTTTGTGCCAGGATAGTTGATGAGACGGACGTAAATAGCCTCACCTTTCTCGGCAAGAAGGGCTCCAACGGGATCATGGAGACTATCCAGGACCAGCACGGGCTTCTTGGCGGCCAGTTCGTCAATCCCCGCTGGCGAAAGCTCGGCCGGCTCGACTTCGGCAATCAAATCAAACCCCAGCCAGCGAGCGAAGGCCGCCTGAGAGCCGTGAGCGATCACGCGCGTCCCTTCTGGAAAGGAAGCGTTGATCT
>CAYPON010000262.1:4101-4632 GCA_964412315.1 uncultured Anaerolineae bacterium
TTCCTAAGGCAACGGCAATGACTTCCGTTTCCCTGGCGATATTCTCTGGCGTGTTTTCGGTGCGGATTTTCAGCAGCCTGCTGGCGTCCCCAACAGCCTGCACCAACAGGTCGGCAAAACGCTCATCGCCTGAGTAGATCACCCACCTGGCACTGCGAACCCGCGCCAGGTCGTTAGCTGTCAGCTCGTATCGGGAAGGATCTTGAAGGTTAGCAGGCGCGAGAATCTGCACTTTGCTGGCCCCAGCGCCCCGCGCAAAGGCAGCGGCCCAGGAGGTGGAGGCCACCACGATCTCACCCTGACTCAGAACGATACCAGGGCAAAGCAAAGCGCAGCAAAGCAGGCTGAATGTTATCCAGAGCTTTCTCACAAAACGACTCCTTCACTGGCGTGATCGCTGAGAAAGGACGCACCGAAAAGCTGCTCGATCACCTGCGCGGCGATCCTTTGCCGATTCGCCTCGGTAACCCGAAACTCGGTGAACTGGACAAGGGGAAGACGCTGGTGCAGCAAGCCGAGCAGAGTCTCCCG
>CAYPON010000262.1:4642-5005 GCA_964412315.1 uncultured Anaerolineae bacterium
CGACGGCCAAGGTACGTGGGAAGATACCCGCCTGCAGGATGCTCAAGGCGCAGATGAACCCGCCGTTCCGTTCCAGTTCCAGGTGGCCGATCTCATCCACGACCAGCAAGTCGCCCCCTTGGCGCGAGGCTCGTTCGAGGATCCCGCATCCCCAGTGCAGAGCATCCGCATCGAAAGAGTACTTCCCCACGGGCAATTTGCCCGGCTCCTCCCCGATGCGCGCCAGAACCCTGCGCGCGCCCGTCTCGGCATTCTGGATGGCGATCCCTGTTTTCGCATCATCCTCCAAGATGGCAGGGGTCAACAGGCCACACACCAGGTAACCGCGCTGGCGTGCCCATTCCACCACCTGCTGGCATACCG
>CAYPON010000263.1:0-4994 GCA_964412315.1 uncultured Anaerolineae bacterium
TTTCGAGATTGCCAGAGGTGCTGTAATTCACATCGTGGTATGTCCTATCCAGGTACGTATCCTCGACCTCAGTGATGATGATGGCGGTCGGTTGCGGAGTTGCTGTCGGCGTGCTGGGCGTCGGCGTCCTCGTCACGGTAGGGGATATGGTCGCCGTCGCTGTCCAGGTAGGTGTCCCTGTCGCCGGCGGTGTATGCGTCGCCGTGGACGTAGGGGTGAATGTAGGAGTAGCAGTAGCTGTGCTGACGGGCCCCGTCATGGTTGCTGAAGGAGTGGCGGTGGGAGTACTCGTCGCTGTCTGCGAAGGCGTCACAGTGGGCGTGGGGGTAGGGCCGGTATAAGCCCTCAAGGGAACCACTTCCCAGGCCGCTTCTTGCCACGTCACCGTGCGGGTGATGATGGCGGTAAGCTCGTTGATCTTGAACGTGACAATGTCCCCTGCTTCGCCGCCATCTTTCTGCGGCGTGTTTGGATTATCGGCGGGCACCACCAGGAAATAAGCCGAGTTGCCCTGGTCATCCATATAGGTGGTGGTCGCACTGTCGCACCTTATCCCTTCGATCCAGGCAGAGACAACGGTATCCAGGGTCACGTTCGCATCGTCCACCTTGACCGTGCCCTGATAATACGCCGGAATCTTTTCCTGAGCAAGAGCGCTGCCTTCCAAAAAGAGCAGGCACGCGATGAGCAACGAAATGCCGAGCAACCATTTCCTTCTTATCAATGGTGACTCCTTTCAGTTACTCCACGTCCATACACAATCCTGTGTGACATAGACCCAATAGCCTTGCCACGGCTCGAAGTGAGTCAAGGTGTTGAACTGGGGAGGAGCACCGACGAGGTATCGTTTCCACACCAGCTCGTATCTGCCTTGTTCGGGATTGAACTCATAGACGGCGGTGAACACTTTGGTGTACAGTCCGCTGATAGAAGCCAGTGCCTCTGCTACCGACCTCCTCGGCCCACCATACGCCACCAGGTTGGGGCCAGCGCGCAGTTGTACCTGTACCACCCCTGCCGGGCGGGTAGGGGAAGGAGTGGGAGAGGGTGTGGACCAGGGCGTAGGCGTAGGTGTCGGGCTAGGGCCACCAGCCTTCCGCACCTCGACAAAGTGGATCCACTCATCCCCGTCGCCTCTGCAGTCAATGCGGAAGTCATGCCCACCGGCCATGTTATTGCGGAAGCGGCCATCAGTGATCCGGAAAATGGCCGTTTTCCAGGTGCGCGAGTTGGTTTTCTGCACCCAGGGGTTAGTGGAGCCATCCGGTATCGCGTCCCTTTCGCCCGAGGTGGAATCGTAACGAAGCGACCATCTATCGGAACCCATGTCAAAGTAGATCACTTTGATGGTGACCTGCTGGTTGCCATAGACGTAGCGGTCGTCTATTTTGAACCACATATAGGAGTTGCCATCGCCTTGATTGGTGCGGCGGGTTGTGAACCCTTCCTTGGCTGGTCCCAAGGCCGAATTATAGATCGGCAGCCCCAGCCGGTTTTTCACATTTTTGGTGATATCGTTGTACGTGTTGGTCTCGGTGACCGTGCGGCCCATGGAGTAGTCGGTCTGATAAAGCCAGAAGTCGTAATTGCCCCGTTCCGGCACATCCCATCGCGCGACGCGGAAGGTCTCCCGCAGGGCCACCCAAACCGAGGGCGTCGTATCCAGGGTCACGCTGCAATATTCCGCTGCCATGCGTGAAAAGGGCAAAAAAGTGGGATTGGTAACCAGGTCGCGGGTCGCCAAAAAGTTGTCGGGATGCTTGTCCAGGCCGCAAAGCACCGTCCAATACCAGCCGGTCTCCGTCTGGTACCATCCTTCGCCGTAAACTTCCCAGGAGATCGGGACATCGCGGGTCGTGCTGTCCCACCATTTGAGGATCGGCGCATAGCTGTTGCCCCCATTATTATGATCCGGCAGGAGGCCAGCGTGTTTCAGGCCCACCCCGATCTCCGCACCGTGGTCCGAAATCACCTCGCGCTCCCATCCCGCCAGGAAACTCGGCGCGATGTTGGTAAAGATCGGCAGGCTATTCAGGCCAACAGCATTGAAAGCGTTGCGATAGATATCCGAGACCTCATTGACGTGGTTGATCCAGTCCACGGCGGTCCATCCATCGGGATTGCTGCCGTTAGGCTCAGGAGCGTTGTAGGCGTAGTATTGCCAGTCTATGTTATCCGTGCCAAACTTACGGGCGGGCTGGTTTTCCCCCCATTGCCCCGTGCCGATTTCCACCCAGGTGAGCGCGTTGCGCACGGTGGGATTGCCGGCCACCCAGGTGGCGAAAGCCTGTATGAGTTCCTGATACTCGGTCACATAGGTACGATTGCGGTAATTCAAAAGATACCAGCCATCGTTGCTGCGGGTGTTATAGAGCCGCACATTGCTATCGCGCGCCCAGAGCCAGCTTGGCACCTTGATGCCGCCATCGGCGCCCCGTCCGTTATAGGTGGTGAACCCGATGGCCACTTTCTTGCCGCGATTTGCTTCCTGCTGTACCCAGGGCAGGATAGTCTGATCGAAGCGGTAATCTCCATCGAAGTTTGGCTCCATTGTGTCCCAGCCATAGCGCGTGTGGCCGCCGACGACTGGATAGCCATGGGCTTGGTCCAAGTTATGCGCGGGTTCATCGAACTGGATGTATATTCCAGGGCCAACAGCGCCCGGAGGTAGACGCGCCGGCTTTATCCCAGAAGGCAGCTCAAGTTCCACAGCCTCCTGGGGATCGGGCGCCAGTCCGGCTATCCCAGTAGGCCTGATAGCCCAGGCCCAGGAGGCTACACAAAGCAGCAGGCTCAATATGAGACCGCTGACCGATAGCCGTCGTCTCATCTAGGAAAACTCCTTTCAATTATTGATCGTCCAGGTACATGCTTCCGTCGTATAAATCCAATATCCTCGTCCCGGCTCCAGGTGGGTCAAGTCATTCACAAAGGAAGGCGCACCGACGATATATTTTCTCCATACACCATTTACATAAGTGAAAATCTTGGAATATCTGCCGGCGATAGAGGCCATCGCCTCGGTCACTGGCCGCGCAGACCTGCCAGGGTAGCCTGCCATGTTTGGCCCTTGGCGCAGAGCGATGCTTGTCGTCCCTGGGGACGCGCCGGATACCGACAGGGTAGCCGACGACGACATATAGATCCAGAAGCCCATCTTTTCGTCCAGATTGTTCAAATTGTTCAGGAAAGATGGTGCGCCAACGATGTAACGTTTCCACTCGCCATCCACGAAGGAGAATACCTTGGTATACGACCCAGAGACGGAAGAGAGCACAGCGGTCAGGCTTGTGTTCTGCGGAACGAGGGGCAGTGAGACGAGATTGGCGCCAGCGACCAATGGGATCCGCGCCGTGGTGGCCGACACTTTGCGTACATCCACCATGTGGATCCACTCGTTGCCATTGTCCGTGCAGTCAATACGAAAGTCATTTCCTCCCGGCTGCCAGTTGACAAACCTGGCATCGTCCAGAGTGAATGTCGCCGTGAGCCAGAGGCGAGAATCGGTCTTTTGCACTTCACCTGCCAGCTTGTAAGTATCCGTCGTCGCCTGGTAGTGAAGCCGCCAACGGTCGGTGCCATAGTCATAGTAGCGCACCGTGATGACTACACTGTTGGGGCCGCCGTAGATGTAACCATCGTCCACATTAAAGTACATGTAACGGTTGCCGGTGGCCTGATCCGTCCGTCGCGTGTAGCGCCCTTCTTTGTGTGGGCTGACATTCCACTCCGGCACCGTGCGACCTTGCGGGGCATCATTGTCCTGGTAGAGCCAGAACTCGAAATTGCCGGCATCCGGGCAAAAGATGTATTCAGTTTCCCGCAGGGCAACCCACACGCTGGGGGTGTTTTGCAGCGTCCTGCCCAGGTAACGGTTGGCGAAGCGAAAGATGGGAAAATTCTCCGTGCGCGGCACGAGCGGTTCTATGACCCTCTCTTGGGCATCACACTCGTTCAGCAGGCATTTGTCCACATTCAAATAGTCAGCATGTTTCGCCAGGCCGTTCAAAACCCCCCAATAGACATGGGTGTGCGTCGGTAGGTAGAACTTGTAGGACTCGAAGGAGATGGGCACAGCCTGCCAATACTTGCGGATCGGGTCCCAATGTCCAGCGCCGTTATTGCACGCATTGTTGGAGCCGTAAGCCTTGTCGCGATCGGGCACCAGGCCATCGTGCATGAGACCCGCCCCGCGCGAGGCGGCGTAGTCCGAGCAGGTTGGCCGCTCCCAGTCGCCAAGATAGCGCGGCGCAAATTGAAAAAGCACCGGCGTGACGCGAAAGGCGTTGACGTAAAGATCGGTTATGGCATTGGAGGTATTCATCCAGGTAGCGGAATCGAGGCCCGCGCTTTGCAGACAGGCATCGTAGTAGTCGTGGGAAGGCTGATTCTCCCCATATAGGCCCGTGCCGATTTGCACCCAGGCCAGATTGGGGTTTCCATCGAACTCGCGGCCCAGAGCGCGCACAAAGTTGCCATACTTCTCCAGGTAGCGAAAGTGCCAGTATTTGGGTACCCGGTGGCCGTCGCCGCAAGTGACAATGGCGAAGGGATACGCGGTCATAAACCAATTGGGCACGGCGATCCCGCCAAAATTGCCATTGTAGGTGCTGATGCCAATGGCAGCTTTTTTCCCTTCCGCGACCTGTTCGGCGATAAAGCTGTGTACGAAGTGCCACTGAAACTGGCCCTCGCTCGGTTCGAGTTGGTCCCAATAGAAGGTGCGATGGCCGCCGATGAGGGGGTAATTGGGAGGTGAAACGTGGTAGTAGTCGCGAGCCGCATACAGGCCAGGGGCCATGGCCGTGGGCGGAAGGAAAGCCAGCCCCTCTCCCTTTATCGGCACCCCTGTATGGAGGATAATGTCGGATGAGAAAGAGCCTTCCGGCGGCAGGAGAGTGGTGGGGATCCCATCGCCGCTTTCGCTTTCCCCCCCTTTCACCGTTTCTGCCTGATCCGAGGTCGGCATCGCGGCTCCCACAAGCGGCCATGCC
>CAYPON010000264.1:0-4993 GCA_964412315.1 uncultured Anaerolineae bacterium
CACTTGAGGCCAGAAAACGGGCGTCTATGATGAGCCAGGCCCCACATGGACGCTGGAATCGCCCTTCTTTAGGGAATTGCCCAGCAGAAACTGGGAGAATGCAATCGCCCTGCGATGAGACAGGGAGCGCAATCCCAGTCGAGTATCTGCACCAAGGGGTACATGGGCGCATGGTAGGTGATTTGCCGCCGTTTGCCTAGCTCGATAGAATAGGTCCTATACAGGTCCTTGAGGTGGCCGATAGCCGCGTATCAGCGGGAGTTCCCCACAGCCAGAACAGGATATGGAGGTGTCAGGTGAGTCTCACAGATGATGTCAAATCCCTTGTGTTCGAACTCGGAGCAGACCTGGTTGGCATTGCACCGATCGAACGCCTTGCTGGTGCACCGGAGCTGTACCAGCCAAAACGTTTGTTACCACAGACGCAATCGGTCATCAGCATTGCCATCCGACACTTGCACGGCGTGCTGGAGCCTCAGAAGAACCGGGTGGAGCACTTCCCCTATCAGACATATGGCTACGGCTGGCTGAGCAACATCCGCCTGAACTGGATCGCCTTTGAAACCTCCCGGTTCCTCGAAGATCAGGGCTACATCACGTGTCCCTATCCGTCCTTCTTCCAAGGAAAAGGGGTGGCCATATCGAATCGTCACTGCGCTGTTGCGGCGGGAGTGGCCAGGTTTGGTTGGCACAATCTCGCCATGACGCCCCGCTTCGGCAGCAAGCAGCGGTTTGTGACGGTACTCACTTCGGCCAAGCTGGACCCGGATCCGATGATCGAAGAGGAGTTATGCGATCTCTGCTTCAAGTGCGTGGAGGCCTGTCCCGTCGGGGCCATCAGTCGGGAGGAAGCCATCGAGTTTGTGATTGCTGGACATCCCGTGCGGATGGCCAAGCTGGACAAGAGCCGCTGCTCGGCCTGCCACAGCGGAGAAGGAGGGGGATTCCAGGCATCCTATCCCACTTTTGTCACTTTCTCACCTGGCGGTCACTGTGGGATGTGCCTCATCCACTGCCCAAAAGGTACGTACAAGCCGAAGTAATGGAACCGAGCCTGATTGGATTGTATTCTTCACTTACGAGGAGTGACGGATGATCAAGATTCCCTTAGCCATCGTGGGTTGTGGAGGAATGGGCGGGCGCCACCTCCTGGGCCTCAAGGAACTCTACGACAGCGGACTGTGCAATGTGGAGTTGGCGGCGGTCTGCGATCTACGTCGGGACAACGCCGAGCGCCTGGCCGACGACGCGGCGGAACTTCTGGGTCGCCGCCCTCTCGTTTTTGAGGAACTGAGCCGGATGGCAGCCGAGGCGCCGGAATTGCAGGCGGTGGACATCACCACCGATGCTGGCTCGCACCATAAGGTCGCCTGCACGGCGTTCGATCTGGGACTGCACGTGCTCTGCGAAAAGCCGCTGGCGTTGACCGTCCGCGGCTGTAACCTGATCCTCCAGGCACAGCAGCGCAGCAGCAAAGTGTTGAGCATCGCCGAGAACTATCGCCGCGACCCCATGTCCCGCTTGACGAAGGCGCTGCTCAATGCGGGCGTGATCGGCAAGCCCTTTGCGCTCTTTTATGCCAGCGCGGGGGGCAGCGACAAGATCTTTATCCTGCCGTGGCGTCACTACAAACACATGGGCGGTCTTCTGCTGGATGCCGGCGTGCATGATGCCGACATGATGCAATACTACCTGGGCGATGCGCGAGAGGTATTCGCCAGAATCCAATTGTGGGAGCCGGTGCGCTACAAGCCTACGACGCCGACGAACCTCTCCGGCTTTTACCAGCGTTGGCGCGACGAGATGCCCGACTCGATCCAGGCGACAGCCGAGGACACGCTGGTTTCGGTGCTCACTTTCGAGAGCGGCGCTATCGGGCAGTGGACATCCTGCTATGCTGCGCACGGCCGGGGCCTTGGGGTGAGGGTGATCTATGGCAGTAAAGGCTCACTGCAGGTTGGAGGCACCCGCAATGGCGTGTCCCCGCTGCTGCAGTTGGACGAAGGGCCTGAGATCGAGGGGGAGGCCCTGCTACAACTGGTTCCCGATTTTCATCTGGACGCTATCACCGCACGGCTCTTTGGCGGCGATCGCCTTTCTTCCTACTGTCTGACCTTCCCTGAAGCTGATCGCAAGCTGCTGGCTATCGAGTACCATGAGTTCGGTGAATGTTGCCTGAAAGGCAAGACGCCTGAGGTGGATGGCACCGTCGGTCGTAAGGCCGTGGCGCTATGTTACGCCGCATTTGAATCCAGCGTGCTCAACCGCCCCGTCACCCTGGACGAGGTCGAGTGCGAACAGGTCGGGGCCTACCAAGCGGAGATCAACGCCCATCACCGCATCTAGGTCCAGGCAATGGAGGTCTACCCATCATGCGTATCGGTTATTGCACCTGGGGGATGATGAAGGTTGATATCGAGGAAGCACTGCCGGCCATTGCCCACATCGGATACCAAGGGATTGAGCTGGCCGTCACTCCTGGCTGGCCCACAGAGCTATACACCTTGAGTGCCGCCAAGCGGGGACGTATCGCCCAGCTTCTCCGTGAGCATAATCTGGTGTTGACGGCTGTTGCCGGACACACTTCGGTGTGCGAGGGCGATGTCGAAAAAAACGGGATCAACATGAAGCGTCTCCGTGATTCGATCAGCCTTGCTGGGGAGCTGACCCAGGAGGGCGAACAGCCGATCATGGTCAGCCTCGTGGGTGGTAGCACGGATGCCTGGGATACGCAGCGGGAGATCGTTGCTGAGCGCGTGTACGATCTAGGGGAGTATGCGGCCAGCCGCGGGGTGATCTTGGCTGTAGAGCCACATTCTGGCACTTCGTTTGACATGCCAGAGAAGGCCATCTGGCTCATGGAGCGTGTGCATCATCCCGCCGTTCGCCTGAATTTCGACATCAGCCACTTTGACATCATCGGCATCGGCATTGACGATTGTGTGCCGCAACTGGTGCCTTATGCTGTGCACACCCACGTCAAGGATCAGCGTGGACGCTATCCCAATCACGAGTTCCTGACGCCAGGCGCTGGCCCCTTTGATTTCGTCCATTATCTCAAGGCCATGCACGAAGCGGGCTACAGCGGCTTCGTCGGCGTGGAGGTCAGTGTGATGGTGCAGCGCAAGCCTGGTTACGATCCCTTTGCCGATGCCGCGTTGGGTTACTCGACGCTGCTTCGTGCTTTCCATGAATCAGGAGTTCCTCTGGACACCTGATCGAGCCCTGACAAAAAGAGCGGACTTGCAGAGGGACAGTTACTTGCGCTGGTTGGTGAACGAGACGCCAACAAAGTGGTGGCACGATGTGACGTGGCCTTGGACCGCAAGGCCGTTGTGAATTACGCCTCAATGTTATACTGTTGCTCATACAACGTGCGATACAACCCATCCGCCGCCAGCAATTCCTCGTGCGTTCCTCTCTGGACGATGTGCCCGCCGTCTATCACGCAGATCGCATCCGCCTCACGGATAGTAGAGAGCCGGTGGGCAATGACGATGGATGTCCTCCCCTTGAGCAGCCTGCGCAGCGCATCTTGGATCAGCAGTTCGGTGCGCGTGTCCACGCTGGAAGTGGCCTCGTCGAGGATGAGGATGCGCGGTCGGGCCAGGATGGCGCGGGCGAAGCAGATGAGCTGGCGTTGCCCCTGCGAGAGGTTCACCCCACTCTCCATGACCGGCGTCTGGTAGCCCTGGGGGAGCGCGGAAATAAACTCGTCGGCATTGGCCAGCCGGGCTGCCTCGCGCACTTCCTCATCGGTGGCGTCGGGCCGACTGAAGCGGATGTTGTCAGCGACGGTTGTCTGGAAAAGGAAAGGCTCTTGGGGCACGATGCCTAGTTGGGAACGAAGGGACTTGAACTTGACCTGACGGATATCGCGGCCGTCAATGCGAACCTGCCCGCTGGTTGGGTCGTAAAATCGGGCAACCAGGTTAGCGATGGTCGTTTTACCCGCGCCCGTCGGCCCGGCCAAAGCGATCGTCATCCCTGGCTGAATGTCGAGGACGATATGTTCGAGCACGGGCAGGCCGGCCTCATACTCGAAGCAGACGTCGTCAAAAGAGACGTGTCCCTCGATAGGCGGCAGGCTAGTAGCGTCGGGCGCGTCGGTGATCTCCACCGGCTCATCGAGCAAGGCAAAGACCCGTTCACCTCCCGCCATCGCTGCCTGGAAAGTGGTGTAGATCTGGCTGAGGTCGCGGATCGGCTGGAAGAAGCGGGCGACGTAGGTGATAAAGGCCACGACGACGCCCATAGTCAATCCGCCACGCGCCACCCATATGCCTCCTGCCCAGAGCACGATGACTGTCGCCAACATGCTCAAGAGTTCGGCGGTCGGCAGGAAGATAAAGGAGAGCGTCATCGCCTTAATATTGACGTCGCGGTTGGCCTGATTCAGTTCATCGAAATGACGGCTGGTCATATCCTCCTGGGCAAAGGCCTGCACAACCCGCACACTAGAGAGGTCCTCCGCCAGGTCACCAGTCATCGCCCCGATCTTTTCTCGCGTCTCACGATAGGCGCCTTTGGCATACCGGGAAAAGATCGAGGTCGCTAGCACCATAAGGGGTATGACGGAGAAGGTCAGCAGCGCCAGCCTGGGGTTCATGGAGAGCATAATCACGATGGTACCCCCCAAGAACGCCACGTCACCTAACAAGCTGATAAAGCCGCTAGAGATCAGCTCGTTGATCACGCCGACATCATTCACCACGCGGGAGATAAGCACACCGACAATGTTGCGACTATGAAAGCTGAGTGACAGCCGCTCGAAATGAGAGAAGAGTTGGACGCGCATCGTGTTCAAGATGCGCTGCCCAATCCAAGAGAGCACATAATTCTGCTGCGAAGTGGAAAAATAACCGACGACGAAAACCAGGACGGTCAGCAGGGCAATGCGAGCTAGCCCCTGGGGATCACTGCTGCGGATATACGTGTCAATTGCTATTTTGATCAGGTAGGGGGACAGAAGGTTCATGCCGGTGGTGACGAG
>CAYPON010000265.1:0-4977 GCA_964412315.1 uncultured Anaerolineae bacterium
TGACCGCAGGGCAGACGAAAAGCATAGCGGCAGTGGCTCGGCGGCATGGCCTGGCGGTGCATCTGGATGGCGCTCGCATCTTTAACGCGGCCATCGCCCTGGGCGTCGAGGCTGAAAGCCTGGCCGCGGAAGCGGACTCGGTGCAATTCTGCCTCTCCAAAGGGCTTTCCGCGCCGGTCGGTTCCGTGATTTGCGGCAGCGCTGATTTCATCCGCGAGGCGCGGCGCACGCGCAAAGTGGTGGGCGGCGGGATGCGACAGGCTGGCATTATCGCTGCGGCGGGGATTGTTGCCCTGGAACAGATGGTGGATCGTTTGGCCGACGACCATCGTAACGCGCGCATCCTGGCAGAAGGCATCGCAGAGATTAAGGGGTTGTCCACCGATCTTTCCCACGTGCGCACGAATATCATGTATTTTGAGATCACTTCCAAGCGTGTTACCACACCTCAGTTTGTGGAGCGTTTAGGGCGTGGGGGGGTCAGGGTACTTTCCACAGGGCCTAACCAAATCCGTGCCGTAACACACTACGGCATCGAGGAGAAGGACATCCACGAGGCTTTGCGCGTCATCAGGCGCGTCATGGAGGACGCGGCGTGAGCAGACGAACGCCGCGGCGGATTGCGCAACAAGGGCCGCGAGTTGATCCTTTTGTCAGTTACCTTCTCTTCATCGGCATAGGTGTTGGCACCTGGCAGATGAGTCGGCCCTGGCGTCAGACATTGTTATGGTTTTTCCTGCTCGCGGCGTTTCTGTTATACGTGGAAATCCGACCGGTAAAGCCGAGTTTCACCCTATCGAATGTGGGATGGGGCGCTTTGATCGGCATTGTGGTGAGCGTGCCTTTTCTGGCCCTCGCCTGGGTCTACCTCTACGGCATCGCAGTGCAGTTGTTCACCACTACCGACGCCCATCTGCTGTTCTACCAATTATGTCTTTTCGCCGCGCCGGTCGAGGAGTTGTACTTTCGGGGCTTTATGCAGCGTGAGAAAGGGATGCAGCTCTCGGCAGTGCTATATGCGCTAGCCGCGCTGGTCTACTTCGTGCCCGGCCTGAACGTGCCTGCGCTGGCACTGGCCGTGGTGACGGGAGCGTATGTTGCCTTTGGCCTTGTGTATAGCTATGTATATGCGCGCCACGGCCTGAGCGCCGCCGTCACCAGCCATTTTGTGGTGAACGTGGTAACGCTGGTCCTCCCTTCTTTGATTCGGTATATCTCGCAGACAATTTAGACTTGTCCGGGAAAAGCGGAGCAGAGGATGTGGCAAATTATCGGGCATGAACCGGCTGTAGAGCTTTTGCAGCAGGCTCTCGCTGCGAATCGGCTGGCTCATGCCTATCTTTTTGTTGGCCCCGCGCAGATCGGGAAAACGACTCTGGCCCTTCGTTTGGCCCAGGCTCTGAACTGCGCAAGCGAGGGTCGCCCTTGTGGGGTGTGCCTCTCCTGCCGGAAAATCGCCCGCTATATGCATCCCGATGTCCGCATCATCGAAGCGGAAGAGGGAACCATTAAAATCTCGCAGATGCGCGAATTGCAGCATGAAGCGGCCCTATCCCCCTATGAAGGAGCGTGGCGCGTTTATATCATTCCTGACTTTCAGCAAGCCACGGTAGAAGCTGCCAACTGCTTTCTCAAGACGCTCGAAGAGCCGCCGCCGCAGGTCCTTCTGATCCTGACCGCAACCGACAGCAGGGCGCTTCTCCCGACGATTGTTTCCCGTTGTCAGGTCATTTCCCTGCGTCCCTTGCCTATTCAGAAGGTTGCAGAGGCCCTGTTGGAGTCAGGTGGCATTTCCCAGGAGGAAGCGGCTTTGCTGGCTCGCTTATCGGGGGGGCGCATCGGATGGGCGATCCAGGCCCGCCAGGACAAGGGGATTTTACAGGAACGCGCCAATCGGCTTGCCGCCTTGCGCGACCTCTCCGGGGGCAGCCTTGTGCAGCGGATGGAATATGCGCAGCAAATCTGTCAAAAGCCAGAGGAGTTACCTGCTCTCCTGGATCTCTGGATATCCTGGTGGCGCGATCTATTGCTGGTCAAAACGGGATGTGAAGACCTGACGGTCAATAGGGACCAATCAACTCTTTTACAACAGGACGCAGGAAAGCGGGAAGCCGCCGAGATACAGCGATTGATCCGCAACGCTCGCCGGGCCAAGTCCGAGTTAGAAAAGAATGCCAACCCGCGGCTGGCCATGGAAGCGCTGCTAATAGATATGAGGTAACTATCATTATGCAAGTTGTAGGCGTTCGCTTCAAGAAAGCGGGCAAGATTTATCATTTTTCGCCGGGGAATATCCAATATCTCAAGGTCGGCGACCATGTCGTTGTGGAAACTTCCCGTGGATATGAGGCGGGCCAGGTGGTCCTTGCCCCCCACGATGTCCCGGATAGTCAGATTACAGGACAACTGAAGCCGGTGATACGCCGCGCCACGATAGAAGATATGCTCTCCAAAGAGACCCACGCGATGCATGAAATGGCGGCATTGGAACGCTGCCGCCGCAAAGTCGCTGAATGTAACTTGCCCATGAAAGTGGTGGGAGCAGAATATAGCTTCGATGGGAATTCCCTGGTCTTTTTCTTCACTTCCGAAAAAAGGGTGGATTTCCGAGAGCTTGTGAAGGACCTGGCCCACCTGTTCCACACACGGATCGAGCTTCGCCAGATCGGCGTGCGCGACGAAGCCAAGCTCGTAGGTGGGATAGGCCCTTGCGGTCGCCTTCTCTGTTGTATGACCCACCTGTCGGAATTCGAGCCTGTCTCTATCAGAATGGCGAAACAACAGGATCTACCCTTAAGCCCCATGGAAATATCAGGGCTATGTGGCCGCTTGCTTTGTTGTCTTGCCTACGAGGATGATTATTACCGCGAGGCGAAGCAAAACCTACCCAAAGTGGGCGAAATCGTGGATACAGAGTACGGGCAAGGCGAAGTGCTGAGTGCGAATGTCATCAAGCAAACCCTCACCGTGGAGCTGGAAAGCGGCGTGACCCTCGAAATCCCTTGCGAGAGCTACGAAGAGGCCAGGGAAAAGGAAGAAGAAAGGCTGCCCGAACAACAAAGAGCCAGGCGGCGTACACGCCGTCGGAGACCGCGTCCCGACGTGACAGTTGAGGAGGACGAAGCCCAGCCGTAGAAGTAAAAAACCTCCCACCAAAACGCCCGCTAACGCAAACCGCCTCAAGGCAGACACTTGACAGCGCCGTCTGCTGCCGCGACTGGTTAGGTGGCCCTCAGTCTTGATGCCATGTGCGCTTAGGATGCAGATCGTCCCAATACGGTAGAGTCGTATAGATGTCGAAGATGCGTCTCAGTTCCGCGACCGGCTCAGAATGCTCATCCACCCTCAAATCAAGGTATGGATATTCCTCGTCTCTGACCACCAGTAGAGCAGCCGATACCTTGCCACGTCTGTCCCCACCAGCAGCCTGCCCAGCCTCTAGGGCGACTAAAAGCCGTTCACCAAGCGAACCTCGCATTGTCTCAAAGGTCTCAGCCATCGCCAGAATCGTCTCGTCACTGACAAGGAAGTTGCCAGCTACTACATAGCTTTCTCCCTCACGATGTCCTTTCCAGGGTTGGACTTGAGTCCCTGTAAAGGCTGCAACCCCTCCGTGAGCATCTACAATGCTGAGTTGTCGCCTCTCTTTGTCGGCATCAGCCTTGAGCAATTGCTCCAGCACCTCAGTCGCCGATAGCCCCTGTGCTAGCAGGTTCAGACCATCAATACCTAAATAAGGATTCGACCACGCCTGCGTAGCAATGGCCCCGACCTGTGCCCTGGCGAATGGGTTAATCGCTCCCACGGCAGGAATGGCCGTGGAGACAGCGACACCCAGGTCGCCAGTCTGCGGACAACGGGCGACAATTGAGAAGGTCGTTAAGTTCACACACACCATCCGAGTCTGTCCAGAGACCTCTATCGGAATCGTGCTGGGCCGCCTAACGGCTCGCGCTTCAGCCGCGCCGCCGGAGCGCGCAGCGGATGTGGCATCGGCTCCAGCGAGAGGTTAGCCCGCTTTTTGTCCTGTATTGGCACCCTCTAACTTGGATAACAGTCTTTGAACCGTCTCAACTACTGCTTTGGCCTTGAACACGACCCCCAAGTCAATCAGCGGAAAAACTCCGTCTAATCTCCCCTAGAGTTGGATTATAATATGCTGCGGGAGGGTCTTATTCATGCCTCCCTTGCCACTGTTTTTTCAACTCCTCGACCACCGACAGAGGTACGTTTACACTCCCCAACTGAATCTCCGGCATGACGCTGCCGCCATGAAAATCGCTCCCGCCTGTGACGAGCAGCCTGTACTTGGCGGCCTGCGCTAACAAGAACCGAATCTCCTCCTCAGAATAGCCGGGATAATAGGCCTCTAGCCCCGCCAGCCCAACTTGTATCAACTCAGGTACAACGTCCATGATGCCCAACGGATGTGCTAATACTGGCACGCCTCCCACTTTGCGAACCAGACGAACCGCCTCGGCAGGAGCGAGCTTGAAGCGTTCCACATAAGCAGGCCCCCCACGCCCGATATAGCGCCAGAAAGCCTCCTCTATGGAATTGACGTACCCCCGTTCCAGCATGGCCTGGGCGACATGGGGCCGGCCGATAGCCGATCCTGCGCCGGCGATCTCGGCAACCCGTTCCCAAGCTAAAGGAAAGCCGATTGCCGTCAGCCGCTTCACCATCTGTTGCGCGCGAGCCAAGCGGCTATCTCTGAGTCGGCCCAGCACGCTCTGTAACCAGGGAGAGCGGTAATCCACATAATAGCCCAGGACGTGCAACTCTGTCCGCGCAAACTCGGCATTGATCTCTACCGCCGGGATGACCTCCAAAGGCGTGGCCTCTGCCGCCTGTTGCGCTTCTGCCAGGCCATCGGTCGAGTCGTGGTCGGCAATGGCAAGCGCTCGCATACCCGATTGGATGGCCATCTCCACCACCTGGCGCGGCGAATAATAGCCATCCGAGGCGGTCGTATGA
>CAYPON010000266.1:0-4948 GCA_964412315.1 uncultured Anaerolineae bacterium
TGCACTATGTCATTGCGAGGAGCGTCGTGTGCGACGAAGCAATCTCAGTCGCCGCGGAGAGGAGATTGCTTCGGCCTCCGGCCTACTCAGGAACTTGGCGGTCTGTCATCGCGACCCTGAGCTTGCGAAGGGGAAGCGATCTCAGTCCCGTCTTGAGACTGCTTCGCAAACTGCGCTCGCAGTGACAGTGGGACAAGTTCCTGTCCTCACGCATGACGCCCGGCGGCTTGGCCATTCTCGCAATGACAGCTTGGCTGGCGTTTGTTGAGAAAGTGCAAAGATAGTAACCAGATCGAAGTGGGAGGAAATGATCACTTATGCCGCCGGCCAAGATTCTGGCTGTGGACGATGATGTCGGCCTCTTGCAGCTTATGAAAGAGATGTTGGAACGTCAAGGCTACATCGTTTTGACCGCCGAAGATGGCAACAAGGCCATTGAACTGGCCCAAAAGGAACTGCCCGATCTGATCCTCTTGGATGTCATGATGCCCGATGTGGACGGTTTCGAGGTATGCCGCCGTTTACGCCAGGACGAGAGCACGGCGGGGATACTTATCACCTTTGTGACAGCCAAAGGGAAGCTGAGGGACAAAGAAGATGGCTTCGGTGCTGGCGGAGACGACTATCTGGTGAAACCTTTTAGCATGAGGGAGCTGGTTCTGCGCGTAAATGCTACCCTGGAGCGGGCCGGCCGCATTCGCGAGCAGGTGCAAGCTGAACAGGCCCAACGCATCGTTGAAGAAAAGCGTGCCGCTGTGGTGGAACTGGCCGGTGCTGCCTCCCACGAACTGAACCAGCTCCTTTTCGCTATCCGCGCTTATGTGCGTGTCCTATCCGGCCAGTTGGATAAGGAAAAGCTACAGGATGACCTCGATAAGTTAGAAGAAGCTCTCACCGCCATGGGGGAGATCATACACAAACTGGGCCAGGTTAGACGTTATGAGACGAAAGCTTATATGGATGACGTGCGCATCCTGGATTTAGATGAGGCGTCCCGAAATGACTGAGAGGATGTCAACTTGCGTCGCCCCCAAGTTTTTCGTAAAATCCTTGAAGCTTGAATCTGTCAGAAGGTGCAAGGATGTCTCCGCAAAAGATCCTGGTGATTGATGACGATCCAAGAATTGTCAGGCTGATGGAGTACAGCCTTAAGGCGGCTGGCTTTGAGGTATTCCCGGCTTACGATGGCCAGGAAGGCTTGAAACAGGCGTACGCCAATCAACCTGATCTTGTTATCCTGGACATCATGATGCCCAAGATGGACGGCTGGACCGTCTGCCAGCGTATCCGCGAGTTCTCGAACGTCCCCATCATCATGGTCACTGCCAAAGCGCAAGAAGCAGATGTCGTGCAAGGGCTGGAGTTGGGCGCAGATGATTATGTCGTCAAGCCGGTGCGGATGCCGGAGTTGGTCGCGCGGGTGCGGGCTTGTTTGCGGCGCAGTGAGTTAAGCAAGGCAGATGAGCGAGCGGTTGGTTTCTCGGATGACTACCTGGCTGTTGACCCAGTAGCACGGCTTGTGCTTGTCGCGGGCAAGCCGGTCAAGCTGACGCCAACGGAATTCAACCTATTGCTCAGGTTGATCCGCTCGGCCGGACGAGTCCTCACCTACAAACAACTCCTGGAAGACGTATGGGGCTGGGAGTACACTGACGACATAGATTACTTGCGCATTTACATATGGCATCTTCGCCAAAAGATCGAAAAAGACCCCAAAGACCCTCGTTATATCCTCACTGAACATGGCGTAGGATACCGCTTCGCGAAAGCGACATAGCTGCCTGTTTTATATTGTCATAGAGACGTTGAGTGCAATGTCTCCACCTGAAGCCCCTGCCGAAGTCGGCAGGGGCTTTTCTTTCGGAGCGCGAGGCCCAGCCCATTTTTAACTGATTTTTAAGACCTTATTTATGGACATTTAAGCTGTGCACGCTATACTAGAGACAAGATAAGCTGGGGAAATAGGCTTACTTCGAGTCGTAGTCGGACGAGGAAAGAGAACTACCATGGGCAACAACGCAAACACCAAGGCACAGAGGCGAAAAGCTCTATCTCATATTTGCCGCTCTGTCTTCTTGATATTCTGCATCTCCGCCATCGCTTTCGTGCTGCCGCTCGGTCAGATAGCATCCGCTTCCACCGATAAAATCACCTACTCCCTGGCAGCCGCCAACAGGCCGGACACCGCAAAAGGCCACCCCAAGATGGATTCGTTCTTGGATGATCTGGTGGCTGCTTACGAGAAGCAAGGTTTGGATGCAGCCCGCGGCTTGGCTGCCGAGAACAACTGGCCCCTCAAAGGCGACAGTGTGCAGGTTATCCTGGACACGCCCGATGCTTCTTTGGCTTCCCAGGTGGTAGATAACCTGGGCGGAAAGACGGAAGGGATCAGTGGGCATCTTGTTCAGGCCAGCGTTAGCCTCAGCACCCTAAGCAAGCTAGCAAACGATGCGGCGATCAACTATATCCGCCGCCCCCTGCCAGCAACTTTGGCAGGAATAGTGAGCGAAGGAGTGGCTCTGACTCGCGCCCCCGCGTGGCATAATAACGACTATAAGGGTTGGGGCGTCAAGATCGCCGTGCTAGACCTGGGATTTGCAGGCTACCAAAGCCTCCTGGGAACAGAGTTGCCTGCATCGGTAACAGCCCGCAGCTTCCGCCAGGATGGTGACATCACCGGAGGCAGCGAGAGGCACGGAACTGCCTGCGCTGAGCTGGTATATGACATGGCTCCCGAAGCCACCCTGTATTTAGTCAACTTTAGCACCGAGGTCGAGTTCGCCCAAGCGGTGGACTGGCTGATCCAGCAAGGTGTGCATATGATCTCCTCCTCCGTCTGTTGGGTCAATGCAGGCCCTTACGATGGCACAGGCGTCATCTGCGATATCGTGGAAAACGCCTATCAGCATGGTATCCTGTGGGCCAACGCTATGGGCAACAGCACCCGACGGCATTGGGAAGGCAGATTCCAGGACAGTGATGCTGACCAATGGCATGAGTTTGATAGTGGTGTTGAAGTGAACGCTCTCCTTATGAGCGTCCGGAAGGGCCAACAAATCAGCGTCTTCTTGAGTTGGAATGATTCCTGGGCCGCAGCGTCCCAAGATTATGCCCTATATCTCTTCCGTTGGCATGGAAATGAATGGGACAATGTAGCAATCTCCGATAACCCGCAAAACGGCCAGGCAGGGCAGACACCGACGGAAGAAATCTCGATCCCTGCTCCGAAGCAAGCCACATATGGCGTCGCCATTGCGCGCATCCGCGCCACTGGGACAGAGCACTTGGAACTTTACAGCTTTACGCACGATTTTACCGTCCAGGTGAACAGCAGCAGTTTGCTGATCCCCGCCGACGCCGTTCACGCCCTGAGCATGGGAGTCTACCGCTGGAACACCGGCCAACTGGAAACCTTCAGCAGCCACGGGCCAAACAACAATGGTGTGGTCAAGCCTGACTTGGTCGCTCCTGACTTTGTCACGACCGTGACCTATGGCAGCCAGGGCTTCAGCGGAACATCCACAGGCAGCCCCTATACGGTCGGGGCAGCGGCTTTGGTGAAGCAAGCGCATCCGATGTGGGGGCCAAGTGAGATTACCACGTATCTGAAGGATGCCGCCGCTCCTCACCCCGCCGAAAGGATCAAGGGTTTCGTTGCCCCAGAGGGGAACAACCCGCCGAACAATGCCACCGGGTCCGGAGACCTGGGGCTGGGAGACCCTCCCACACCTACGGCAGTGACCCTAGCCTCCTTTACGGCAAGGGTGGAGAACTATGCCGCGGTCATCCGCTGGGAAACGGCGAGCGAAGTGAACAATGTAGGCTTCAACCTGTACCGCAGCTCAGGAGGCACGTCGGGCCACAAGATACAATTGAACGCTGAATTGATCCCCAGCCAGGCGCCGGGCGGCCTGGGGGGTGCAAGCTACACCTTCCGCGATGCTAGCATCGTTCCTGGCACACTGTACGCCTACTGGCTGCAGGACCTGGACAACCGCGGCGTGGCTATGCTCCATGGGCCGATCACGCTCGAATGGCCGAATGCAGCCCCCAAGCCGGTGCAGGTCAGACCCAATGACAGCCAAGTATCTGTGAACACCTGGAAGACCTTCGCGGCAACATATCGCGACGAGAACGGTGTGAACGATCTGCGAACGGTTTTCATCGGCATCGCTAGCAATCCGGCCGGCCTTGCGCAGGGCGTACAACTCAAATATGATGCCATGACTGGCCTGATCCACCTCTGGAATGGAACCGGCTGGTCCGAAGGGAAAGCTCCTGGAAGCAACAGCACGCTCAGCAACAATCTGGTGACCGTGCGCCTGCAACAGACCCGAGTGGCTGCCTCTAATGGGGAAGTCTTGCAGATCCAATGGTCGTTGAGGTTCAAGGACGCTTTCCGAGGGACGCGAAATATCTACCTGCGCGCCGTGGATCGCCAGAATGCGAGCAGCAACTGGCTGAGAGGTGGCAGAGTTCAGATCGAGTAACAGTTTTCCGCCAAGCATGAGAGGCCGTGGCTTGCCATCGCAAGCTGCGGCCTTTCCATTTTTGGCCTCGACGGGCGCATATGATCTCTTGCGGAAGGCTCTTATAGAGAAAGGTTACGCCCACATGTGATCTTTGACTTTGGCAACAGACTATGATACAATTTGTTCTACAGGGACGCGGGAACGGCGAGCATATCGCAGAACATCCAAGCCATTTCTTCAAGGGCTTTGATCATATTTGACAGCTCCTGATCACTGCTCTATGATTGCCCCTGGAGAGCGACCGTATCTTTCCCTGAAATCTCTCGTCATTAACAGTGAGAAAGAGGGGCTTGCTTGCTCTCTAACAACGACTGGGCATTGCTGGAAAAGGCCCGTGAGTACGATCCGGCTGCTTTGGGCGTCATTTACGATCGTTACTCCACGCGCATTTATAACTATATATACCATCGAGTTGG
>CAYPON010000267.1:0-4940 GCA_964412315.1 uncultured Anaerolineae bacterium
CGGCGACGGTGAGCGTCAGGATGGAACCGCCGCCGTCGGCGAAGCTGCGGAGCAGCGCCGCCATGCGGGCCGTGCCTTCTTCGCCGAGGACCAGCCGGCGGGCAAGCCGCAGGTCGAGCGGAGCGCCTGCGGGCAGATTGCCGTCATGCATCTTCGCGTGCGACAGGATGGCGCCGGGCAGGCCGTCCACGTCGCGGCCCAGCGCGGGCGAGAAGTTCGACGAGACCGGCTCGCCCTTCAGCCGGCCGTCCGGCGACGCGCCCAGGCCTTCGCCGATGCCGATGTACCAGGAGAAGGTGCCCACGCCGCAAGGGAACTTGATGAGTTGCCGGTGCGCCTCTGCGTGCCTGGAGACAGTCCGCACAAAGGCGTCAATCACGGCCTGCCCCACGGAGTCGGCGGCCGGATGGTCGTTGCCGTACTTCGGCGCCTCGAGCAGTTTCTTGCGCAGCCATTCGTGGCCCGCGAAGTTGCTGTCCAGGGCGTCGCAGAGTTGGCTCACGGTGGCCAGCTTTCCGTCGAAGACGACCGTCTTTATGGCCGTCAGCGAGTCTATCGCGTGAGCCGCGCTCTCGGCCAACATTCCGAAGGTGCGGTAACGCGCGCCGCCCGCCGTCATGTCGGTGCGCGACGCAAGGGATCCCTCGATGAGGGCGCTGAGCAGCGGCACAGGGGCAATGGTGCTGCGGTCGTTGACGGCCTCCACCACGCGCGCCACGGTGCGCGCCACCAGGGCGTCGAGTTGCGCCAGGAACGCCTGCCAGACCTGCTCGTAGGACGCGAACTGTCGGGGGTCCCCGGTGTCGAGGCCGGCCTGGGCGCGGTCCAGCCTGGAACGCCCGCGGTTGAACGCCCACTCAATGCACAGCATCAGGCTGAGCCGCTGGAAGCGGAAGTCCGTCCGGCCGGGGATGATGACCTCCCAGCAGCCGTCGTTGGTGTAATCAAGCGCATCCACTTCTGGTATACCGAGCCGCCGCAGCGCGGGAACGAGCGCCTCATCGTTGAAAAGGGCGGGCATCCCGCCCCCTTCCTTCAGCACCTCGCACACGCGGCGGACAAGTTCATCGGGCGAATTGCGATGCAAGCGCACGGTGAGGAGGGGGTTCGTCATCTTGTTGCGGCGGTAGCTTTCCAGCAACAGAAAAGTGAGCGGATTCGTGCCATCCCCACCTTCAGGGGTCAATCCGCCAATGATGATGTTTTGCAGCCAATGGTTGGTGGCATCCAGCCGGTCGCGCCGCCTCCCCAATTGTGAGGAGGTGTAATGTCGCGTGCGACGGGAGAAATCGAGCGGCTCTTCATCCCGCGCTTCGGGGGTTTGATCCTCGGTGGTCTTGGCCCGCTCGTTGAACTTGAGGCAGAAGCAATCCACAAGCTCCGCAGCTCTGTCCAGGTCTATGCGCCCTACCTCGAGATCGGCGCGGAGATAGGGCCAGACATACTGATCGAGCCGGCCCATGGCGTTGCCATCCATTGTGGCGTGGAAGACCATGTGCAGCAGCCAGACCGATTGTAGCGCCTGCCAGAAAGTCTGCGCGGGGCCTGCTGGAACCTGGCGCAGGTTAGCGGCCATCTGACGAAGCTCGTCGGCGCGGGCAGCATCCGGGTGGGCCTGCGCTTCCTGGTCGCAGCGCTGCGCCAGCCGCTCAGCATACATCATGACGGCTTCCAGCGTGATCTTCACCGAGTCGAGGAAGGCGGTCTCCTCGGCGTTTTGCGCACGGGGGCGCTCCGCCTCTGTCTGGGCGAGGATGCCGTGCAGGCCCAGACGAAGGAGCCGGGGGTAATCGGGCACGATGTGGCCAAAGACGGAGCGGATGGTCAGCCCTTGCCCGGCAGCGGCGACGCGCTCCTCCTCTGTGGTGTAGTCGGGGAACGGCCCTTCCGCATGGAGCTTGGGATGCTCCAGCGTCATTGAGCCGGCGAACAATTGCCCCTCCCACAAAGCGGTGGGCATGAGCGAGAGTTTCAGCGCTATAGCCCGCGCCTTGCGCACCGACAACGGCTGGGACATAAAACGGTCGTCAATGCGCGCCGGGCATTCCCATTGCAGCGGCGGCTCCTCCATTGACTCCCGCACGCGCCGCCGCAAGTCCGCCACACGGGCCGTATCCGCTCGCACGGCGATCCCCCCCACGACGATTATCATCAATCCTCCATCAACGGATGCACACCACGGAGAACACAGAGAAAAACAACGTTGTAGAAGCGGGAACAGATTCAGAGAACGGGCATGGGAGCTTGCGCCTGCCTAAGCCGCAAACGGGTCGGCGGCATCGCGCAGGCCATCGCCCACAAAGTTGAAGGCGATGACGGTGGCCATGACAAAGGCCACGGGGGTGATCAGCCAGGGCTGCTGCACCAACACGCGCGTGAACTGCGCCTCGCTCAGCAGCACCCCCCAACTGGTCATCGGCGGGCGGATGCCCAGGCCGAGGAAGCTCAGCGCCGTCTCGCCCAGGATCATGCTGGGGATGGAAAGGGTGGCCACGACCAGGACATGGCTGAGGATGCTGGGGAACACGTGCCGGGTAATGATGCGGAAATCGCTCGATCCACTTAGCCGGGCGGCAGTCACAAAGTCCATCTCACGCACCGCCAACGCCTTAGCGCGCACCTGCCGTGCCAGCCCGGCCCAGTTCACGATGGAGAGCACGACCGAGATGCCAAAATATACTTTGATCGAAGACCAGTTGGCAGGCACCGCCGCCGCCAACGCCAGCCAGAGCGGGATTTGCGGGAAGGACAGCAGTACCTCGATCACCCGTTGCACCATGATGTCCACCGTTCCGCCGTAAAAGCCGGACATGGTGCCAGTGAGCGAGCCGATGGTCAGGCTGATGAGCACCCCGACCAGGCCGACGGTCAGGGAGATTTGCGAGCCGAAGAGGATGCGCGAGAAGAGATCTCGCCCGTTGCGATCTGTCCCCAGGAGAAAGACCTTGCCTGGCTCATCCACCTGGAACAGGTGGACGTCAAGGTGGATAATGCCGAGGATGGTGTACGGCTCCCCTTTGGCAAAGAACTTGACCGGATGCACGATCTCTTTGTTGGGTGTATAGATGCTGCGGAAGGTCTGGGGATCCACTTTCCGGTCTAGCTCATATACGAACGGTGGCCAATGGAACTTGCCATTGGCATCGCGAATCTGCATCCCATGCGGGCCGGCGGCGGGATACTTTTCGTGCGTCTGTCTCACGCCGTAAGGGGCCAGGAAACCGGCGAAGAGCGCGCACAGGTACAGAAAGGCGAGGAAGATCAGGCTGTACACGGCAGGGCGGCTGCGCTTGAAGCGAAGCCACATCAACTGCTGCGCAGTCATCAGCTCTATCCCCTTTTCCTGTGGCTCTTCCACCACCTCGGATCCGACTGGTTTGCTCAAGGCAGAATCTCTCACATCCTCTTCCGCCATCCTTCTCTTCCTTTCCTCATTTCTACCGCAGTGCTGGCGGGCGCCAGGACCCCGCTGCTTTGGGAATGCGCAGCACGCCCCCGCACGGCTGCGGCATGTCGGGCCATTTCCGCCCCTCGCCGTTGAACTGCGGCAGCCAGGGCGTCAGCGCCTCGAACATCTCGTCGCACATGCGCCAGACTTCCTCAGTGTTGCACACGGCAGCAGTGAGCGGATCGTGCAGCACGGCCAGTTTGACTAGCTCCCGATCTCCGGTGAGGGCGGCCTGCACGGCCATCTCCTGCACGTTGATGCTGACGCGGCAGGTGGCGGCGCAGGCCATCGGCAGCGGCCCGATCCAGGCGGGATTGATGCCATTGCCATCCACGTAGCAAGGAATTTCCACCGTGCAGCCATCGGGCAGGTTGGTGATCAGGCCGCGATTCTCCACGTTAAAGTGGCCGCGATAGGTGCGGCCCGTCTCCAGAGCTTCGATGATATACGAGGCGTGCTCGCTAGAGCGATTCTGCGGCGAGATGCGCGGCGATTTCTCCTGGATCCATTGCGGGTACATCCGCTCGTACTCATCTCGGTTGGCACGGCAATGGTTCAGATAGCCGCCGGTGCGCCCGCCGATCCAGGTGCCTGGGTAAATCCATTTGCCGATCTCGCCGGGCCGTTTGCGATACCAGGGGAGATACTCGCTGAGATGCCCGTTGGACTCGGTAGAGAAATAGCCGAAACGGCGCATGACATCAATGCGGCATGGCTCCTCCTCCGACAATGCGGGGTGCTTCTCAAAGGCTTCAAGGAGGAAGGGCAGCATGTCCTTGCCCTTATGGGTGACTTGGATGAACCAGGTCTGATGGTTGATGCCAGCGGCGATATAGTCCACCTCCTGGGGAGGCAGGCCCAGGGCGCGGGCGATGCGGGTATGGCCGCCCTGCACGCCGTGGCACAGCCCTACGATATGCACGCCGCCGGCGCGGCGCACCGCCCAGCAGTTCATGGCCATCGGGTTGGAATAGTTGAGGAAGAGAGCCTCGGGCGCCACGGCCCGCATGTCCTCGGCGATGTCCAGCAGCACGGGGATGGTGCGCAGGGCGTAGAACACGCCGCCAGGCCCCAGGGTATCAGCGACGCATTGATCTACCCCGTACTTGAGCGGGATTTCGACATCGTGGGCGAAGGCCTCCAGCCCGCCGACGCGCACCACCGATATGACATAATCAGCGCCGCGAATGGCCTCGCGCCGATTCATAGTGGGGTGTATCGTCGCCGGCAGGCCATTATCGGCGATCATCCTCCGGCAGAGGTTGGTCACCATCTCCAGGTTTTCCTGGCTGATGTCCATGAAACGAAATTCCGTGTCCGCAAATTCGGACACGGCGAGAAGGTCCTGCACGAGCTTGCGCGTAAAACCGATGCTCCCCGCGCCAATCATTGTGATCTTGATCATTGCGATGTGTTCCTCCACAGGGATTGAGTTGTCAGCCATCAGCTATCACTGATATCAAGCTGATGGCTGATCGCTGAAAGCTGATCG
>CAYPON010000268.1:0-1985 GCA_964412315.1 uncultured Anaerolineae bacterium
CCGGAACGCTGATCGGTGCGCCGCGTCGAATGATAGCCGTAGATGTGCTTGGGGGCCGGGGGAGGCAGAACAGAGGCGATTGTCTCCGTGATGGCCACCGTGCGGTTCTCCGGGATCCCTTCCGGGCGCGTCAGGAAAAAGTGCCAATCGCCATACTCCCCCGAAGACCAACCCGCGTTGCGGCTCTTGGGATGATATGTCTCTCGCAGCAGAATCCAGACATCAGGCGTCGTCGTGGCGTTTCTCCCCAAATGGTCGTCAACGAACTTCCATAAAGGGAAGATGGGGTTCAGGCCGTGGATCACGGCGAAAATCTCGGGGTAATAAAAGTCCAGCAAAGTGGCGCGATGAGCCAGCGCATTCATAATAGACCAATAAGCGTCGGCAGGTCGCGGAGGAAAGGCGTGCTCGAAGGCGATGGGCAGGGTATCCGAATACCGCTCTATGATCTCAAACTTGCCTCCACCGGTCAGGGACTTGTAGCCGTAGGAATCGGATAGGTCGGGCGCGAGCACGTTCAGCTTAATCCCCATTGGCGGTTTGTAGTTGGCGGCCTTGGCCGATGAGTCACGGCGAATGCCCCACCCACCGCTGTTGATGATGAAAAGCGGCTTGGTGGGAAAAGCCTGCCGGTAGATGTCCATGACGTGCAGCACCCAGCGAGCCATGTCTCCGCTGTGCCCCAGGTCGTAGCGGCAGCCCTCTCTCGTCTTTTCCTCGATGGTCTCCCCATACAGGCCCGTAGCGATCCAGACCGAATTCACCCGAGGATCGCTGTCGTAGCGCTTGCCGAAGGCCATGATCATTTCGTCGCAGAGCTTTTCCCAGGTTGGATCGCCCCAGCGAGGCACACCCAGAGGGGGACAGGGCTTATCCGGCCCGTCGGGGTCAACAATCCAACCCACGCGCTTGTCGCCGAGGCGCGGCGCACCGGGGATGAAACGGTCATAGACCCACGCAGGAGTGGCATCTTGTCCCCAGTCAGGGTGAATCTCGATGCTGAGCGCTATCGGCTTAGAGATGACCTCTCCGGAACGCAGCGTGACAGTATAGTGGGAGGCCTTCTCCAGGTATCTGTCAACGATCACCCAGTTGTATGCACCCGGCTCAAGCTGGATTTGCGCCCAGGTCCACCACATCCAGGCTCCCAATGGGCCCCACTCCGGGAACTTGTGCTGGAAGTCCGTGTTCTCCCAATCGTGCATCTCGTACATGATCGGCACCAGGGTGAGAGCGGCGCGAGGGCGGCTTTTCGTCGCTTGTGGCGAAGGCGTGGGAGTAAGCACAGGAGATGCAGTGGGGGATGCAGTGGACATTACGACGACTGAGGTATTCGTGGGCGCAGGCGTTGGCGTCTCCACCATGCAACTCGTGACGACCAACAGAAGAATGACCACCAAGGCCGTCATCAGGCAGGCAAGAGTTGCGCCGACAGTCTGCTGGCAGGACCTGGACATGAGCGGCTAACCTCCAGTGGCTGGGAGCATGGCCCAGGGCAACTCGATCGTCACCTCGCTAGACTCCCGCTCGCCTCCCTCGAAGGAGAGTTGCGCTCGGTAAAGGAGCCTTTTCCCCGGCGAGGCGTTCTCCTGCACCCTTGCCCGCAGTATGATCGCTATCTCCTCACCAGGCTGCAACGTGTTCAGGCTGACCGTAGCCTCATCTGCGTCGAGACGGGACTGGCCTTTGGGTGCAGCAACCTCCTGGATCGCCAGAGGCCAGGTAATGCTCAGTGAGATCGCTACCCCATTCGCTGGCGCGGTGCCGCGATTGGCAACCTGGCAGGTAAAGGTGACGAGGCTGCCGGGCCCGACAATGTCCGGCTTAGCAGCCAGGGCGACAGCCGGCTCCGGCCTCGGCACAGGCGTTGGCGCGCCAGGGACAAGGGTGTGAGTGGCAGTCGGCAGGGGAGTGTGCGTTGCCGTGACCCTGGGCGTAGGGGTAAAGGTGCGCGTAAAGGTTGGCGGCGGCGTGCGCGGCACAGT
>CAYPON010000268.1:1995-4939 GCA_964412315.1 uncultured Anaerolineae bacterium
GAGGCCACCTGCCAGGTGAGGCTCCCCACATCGAAGCCCAGGGCCAGCAGGAGGCAAACGATGACGCCGATGATCAACCCGGGCCGCTCTCGTTTCATGGCGTGCTCCTTACTCCGCTGCGGTGTCCGCTGAACAGGAGAGGGAAACTGCGATTGCGTATTGCCAGATGATAGGTATAAGCGGCATAGGTCAGTCCGAACTGGGTGATCACGCCAGGGTAAGCGGGATACCGCCAGTCGAACAGCGGGCCATTGAAGCCCCCGGTTCCGGTCTCCCAATGGTATGGTTCCTCATTCAGGCTATACCAGGCCCATTGTTGCACCAGGCGATTCCCATCGGCTGGGCACCCCAATTGGTTGTCAACGGCGGTGAGCAGGTAGGTGAACGTGCCAGTCATGTAGGCTTTGACCAGGCTATCACCATAGGCTTCGTCCCCTCCGCCAAGATAATACGAAGGCATCAGCACACCATATTCGGAGATGATCAGAGGCTTGTTGCGTTCGCCGCGGGCGCGCATCCACTCGCGGAAATAACGGATGTGCCGCCGGAAGATGTCAAGGCTGACGTTGTCGTAGATGGTATAGCGCTCACCATATTCGGCCTCGATGCCGGGCGGAATGCCACAGCCCATGTCAGGGCAGCCCTCGCATAGAATTTGGTTGTGGATATTCCATACATCCACCGGTATCTCGGTGTGGTAAGCATCGAAATAGGCTTGCCACACCCGATTTAGCCACTCTATACGCAGGGGTGTCGGCTGGACGATGCCCGCTGCAGAAAGCTGCGCCGTCGGATCGCGGCCCTTGATGAACCAGTACACGTCATGGTAAATCTTGGCATAATCTCCGGGCGTGCAGTTATCCTGGTGTACTACATCTGGCTCATTGCCCACTAGCCAGATAGAGCCAGGGTTGGCATCTACAGCCCTTCCTAGGTCTTCTTGCAAGGCAAGTGAATCTGGCAAAGAGCGTCCTGTGCTAGCGGTTATGGTTTGCATGAACTTCATCCCATGCGGTCGCGGGGGATTCGCGCGAAACCACCAGTCAGCGTACCAGCTAGCACGCAACCTGCCAACATCATAGTCGGTGATATCGCCATAGTCCCTGACCACAAGGACCCCAAAGCGATCAAGGGGCGATGAATAGAGGGTTGGGCCATCTGCCTGTAGCGGAGGCAAACCCAGGTTGAGACAAAGCAACGAGAGAGCTATCAAGCACAGCGAGGCACGCCAGCCACTTGTCAGGCCCATCGGTTACTGCACCTCAACCGATCCTTTCCGCCACAAGCCGGTCGCGCCGTTCAGACTAGGCCCCAGATTGTCTATGGCCTTCATGAAGATATTGTGCGGGCCACGGAACGCCGGCTTGAACTGCAGCCACCACCGCACGGTGAGTGTTCTGCTATCGTAGGGCACCGGCCGGCTCCATCCCCCGTGCAGGATACAGTACTCGTTCTCCAAGAACGCGCCAGACGTCTTCGGCGTGATCGGCCCCAGCCATGCTGTGCCCGCTGCGTTCCGCAGATACATCTTGTTCGTGCTCTGGTCATACCACAGATAGACGGCGTTCCGCGTTCGCGCCCATGTGGTCGTGATCAGCAGGTACACATCCTTCAGCGTCCCCCGCCCGTCGGTATCCGCATACCGTGTGACGAACTCTTGCCACTGCCCGACCGGCACAATCCCTTGGTTTGGCGACAGGTAGGGTAGTGAGGGCTTGTTGTTCACCACCCAATCGCCATGGTCCTCCCAGCCGTCAACGTTCCCTTGCATATCCTCCACGCGCAGGTAGGAGTTGTTCCTCCGTCCGCTGGCGTTGTAGCGCCACCAGACGGTCCAGGTCACGCTCACCGTGTCCGTGCTCGTCACTACGGAGCTATGCGCCACATCCAGCCGGGAGTAGGCGTGTTGGATGATGCGGGCACTCCCTGGTTGCGCTCCCCCTGTGGGCATCCAGTAATCGTCCGTCGGGTGATAGAGGAACATGCGGTTGGCCTGCACATCGTAGCGCAAACGGACGAAGAAGGGCTTGCCGGTTGTCGTGGGATTGACGGAGAAGTCGGCGTAGCGGATGTTGCGCCAGCCATTGGGGTCGCGGTAGACGGTGGTGAAGGTCTGCCACACGCCCGGTTTGCACCAGCCGCTCTGCGGCGTAACCTTTATGGTGTAGGGTGGCTCGATGTGCGTGAACTCAGCAAAGACCGGCCCGAAGACCGTGAGTTCGTCGGCATCCCATTTGGCCAGGGCGCCATTGGAACCCCCGTGTTCCCAATCACGGTGATTCAGGCCGAACCAGTTCCACATCTGCACAAGGTGATCCCCATCGGCCGGGAGGCCCAGCACAGGATCCGTCGCCTCCACCAGATATTGGAACGCCCCTCTCATGAACTGGATCACAGAGTCGTCACCGTAAGGGAGGTACTCTCTGGGAAATAGGACGCCGAACTCGGAAATCAGAAGAGGCTTCTCCCGGTATCCCTTGTCCTTCATCCATTGGCGAAAGCGGCGGATATGCTCTTTGAAAAGGTTGAGATTGGCATTGTCCTGGATGCTGTAGACCTGGCCGGTTACGACCATCGTCTGCGTCACAGGCACCCGCCCATATTGGTCATAGATGCAATACACCATCTCGCCACCTGGATTGGTGCAGTACAGCGGCAGGTTCTTGATCTGATAGCCGGGCGGGTTTGTGTAAGTGATGGTACACAGCACCGGGTTAACTGGCACCGAACATCCCCAGCTATAGTAAGCCTCCCGCAGTAGCTGCTCATGGATATGCCAGCCGTCCACAGGCATCTGCTGGCCGTAGAGGCCTTGGTATTCCCGCACTATATCATCCACATAGCGCATGCGAAGCGGCGTAGCCTCGACAATCCCACCGGGGGCGACCATGGCTGTGGGATCGCGGGCCTTGATGAAAGCATATATATCATGATAGCGTTGCGC
>CAYPON010000269.1:0-4934 GCA_964412315.1 uncultured Anaerolineae bacterium
CGTCGAAGGGTATTAGCCTCCGTGCCGCGTGGGTTGGATATGCCGCTGCACCTGGGGCATCAGCCAGGCGAGAAAGGCATCCATGCTGCGCGTTTGCATCAGCACCCGGCCTGGCCCGGTCAGGTCAACGACCAGCCCCTCGCCGCTGAAGAGAGTGGACTTGATTCCCCCGATAGTGCGCACCTTGAAGCCTATATCCTCGGTGAAAGCTACCAGATGACCCGTGTCCACAGTGAGCACTTGCCTGGGCGCGAGCATCTCTTCGTGGATGGCGCCGTAGCTAGAGAGGATCAGCGTGCCCGTGCCAGCGCATTTGAGCATGATCAGACCCTCGCTGGCGAAGAAGGTTCTGGCCCCTCCCCACTTGGTGTCCACCTGGATGCCTCTTGCCGAGGCCAGATACGATCCCGACTGCACGACCAGGGTCTCATTCTGTAGCTCACGCACGACCACGTCGCCAGGGAGAGGGGGCGCCAGCATGATCCTGCCCCCATCCGCTGGCGCCTGATAGGTGTTCATGAAGAAGCTCTCCCCGCCGAGGATGGAGCGCTTGAGGGCCGACAAAAGCCCCCCGGCCATGGTTGTTTCCAGGGTCATCCCCTGGGACATGCTGACCATGGCCGCGGCCTCCACCTGGATGGTTTCATTCCCGGCCAGGTGGACGATGGCCAGGGAGTAAGAGGGACGATAAAGGACTTCGGTTTTCATTTTAACCTCCGCATATTAGTCAGCAGATTAAGTGGATTAAGCCGAACAATCTGCTCTAATCTGCTGACTTATCTTGTGACGTGCTCGGCGAGGGCTTTGCCTAAAGCGCGGCAGGCGTCGGCTACCTGGCCTGAGGGCGCGCCCCGGCTGAGGACCGATGGTGCGACCTGGACATATTGCATACTTTGAGCGAGCTTTTCCAGGCTGGTGATCGCTCTGCCGCCGCCGCCGTGGCTAAGGAAAGCGACGTATGGTTTGTCCGTCGTGCTCTGGCCGGCGCGTTTGGCGATCCAGGCATCATCAAAGAACTGTTTGAGGCCGCCAGCCACATAGGAAAAGTAGTCGGGCGAGCCGAGCGCCACTCCGTCGCAGGCGACGAAAGCCTTCATATCCACCCGCTGCTCGTTGGTGTTGACCAACGTGACCTGCACGCCGCCAACTTGTCGGCAGCCCTCAGCGACCAACTCGGCCATTTTGCGGGTGTTGCCGTACTGTTGGGAATGATAAATGATCATGATCGTTTTCATCGGTTTTGCTTCCTCTCCTTACCGGTGTGAAGGTTATGTTTATGCCGCGCCTCTACTTCTGTCCGTATTTCTCTTTGTAGCGGCGATGGCCCCGCTCCACTTCCTCAGGCGGGATTTCCTCCGGCTGGCCAAGCAGCAGGGCGAGATACACCGTCCTAGCAATGTCCTCGACCATGACTGCTGCTTTGGTGGCCGCCGTCGCCGTCGGCCCGATGGTGAAGACACCGTGGTTTTTCATCAGGATGGCGGGCGAGCGACCGATGGAACGGATGATCTCCCGGCCGATCTCCTCGCCGCCGATCTGCGCATACGCGCCTACCGGGATCGGGCCGCCGAATTCGTCAGCCTGCGCCGTGAGATAGACGGGGATCGCTCGCCCCAGTGCAGCAAAGGCGGAAGCGTAGGGGGAGTGGGTGTGCACCATGCCGCCCACGTCAGGCCGATGAGAGTAGACATAAAGATGGGTGGCTGTGTCCACCGAGGGCTTGAGGTGCCCCTCGATGATGTGGCCTTCCAGGTCTACCACGATGAGATGCTCCGGCTTGAGGTCCTCGAAGAGCACCCCGCTGGGCTTGATAACCACTAGCCCGCTTGCGCGGTCTCGCCCGCTGACGTTGCCGCTCGTCCAGGCCACAAGGCCATTCTTAGGAAGCTCCAGGTTCATGCGCCAGACTTCCTGGCGGAGTTCCTCCAACATCATCGGCTATCCTCCACTGGAAATGCCCAGGGCCTCCGCCTTGATCTTTTTCAGGGTTTTCATGAGCGGGTTCTCGCCCCGCCCGAAATAGTTGTACAGGCGCACATATTCGGCATAGAGCTTGTCGTAGACCGCCTTGTGAGCGGGGATCGGCCCGTAGCTTTCCTCCTTCAGGTGCGCCATGTGCTTGGCTGCTTCAAAGATGCTATCATACCCTTCCGCAGCCTGGCCAGCGGCGACCGCACCGAACATGGCTGAACCGAGGGCGCCGGCTTGTGCAGAGCGGGCGATCTTGAACCCCCGGCCGGTGACGTCCACGTAAATCTGCATCAGCAGCTTGTTGCGCTCCGGCAGGCCGCCGCAGGCTACGACCTCGTTGACAGCCACGCCACTTTTCTCAAAGGTTTCCATGATGATGCGCGTGCCAAAGGCCGTGGCCTCGATCAGGGCGCGATAGATCTCTTCAGCGCGCGTCGCCAACGTCGCGCCTAATAGCATCCCGGTCAGGTCTACATCCACCAGGATGGAGCGGTTGCCGTTCCACCAATCCAGGGCCAGCAGTCCGCCCTCGCCCGGCTTGAGTTTGGCCGCCTTTTCCTCCAGGATTTGGTGCACGTTCAGGCCGCGTTTCTCGGCCTCCTCGTGATATTCCGGCGGCACGGCGTGATCCACGAACCAGGCGAAAATATCGCCGACGCCCGATTGTCCAGCCTCAAAGCCAAAATAGCCGGGGATGATGCCATCCTCCACGACGCCGCACATCCCCTCGACGATCCGCTTACCTGTGCCCAAGACCATGTGGCAGATCGAGGTACCCATGATCATCACCATCCGCCCCGGCTCGACGACGGTGGCAGCGGGAACGGAGACATGGGCGTCCACGTTGCCGATGGACACGGCGGTGCCTTCTTTCAATCCCATCAACTTGGCCATGGCTTTGGTGAGCGTGCCAGCTTTCTGGCCCAAGGGGTAGATGTCGCGGGATAGCTTTTCATCCACGACGTGGCGCAGGCGCAGGTCCAAAGCTGCGAAAAAGTCGTCGGAAGGGTAACCTGTCCCCTTTTCCCAGATGGCCTTGTAGCCAGCGGTACAGGAATTGCGGCGCTCCTGGCCGGTGAGTTGCAGGACGATCCAGTCCGCCCCTTCGAGGAAGCGGTGCGCGGCCTGGTAAACTTCGGGCGCTTTGTTCAGCGTCTCCCAAATCTTGGGGAAGAGCCATTCCGAGGAAATCTTGCCGCCGTAGCGGGAGAGGAACTCTTCTCCTCGCTGGCGGGCAATTTCGTTCAGGCGGTTCGCCTCCGGCTGGGCGGCGTGGTGCTTCCAAATCTTGACCCAGGCATAAGGATTGTTGCGCCATTGCGGCTTCATACACAATGGAGTGCCCTCAGCGTCAATCGGCAGCATCGTGCAGGCTGTGAAATCGGTGCCAATGCCGATGACATCCTCTGCGCTCACGCCCGCCTCGTGTAGCACTGCCGGAATGGTCACGCGCAACGCCTCGATGTAATCGGCAGGGTTCTGCAAAGCAAAGTCCGGCGGCAGCTTGATATTCGTGCCCGGCAGCACCTCGTCAATAACGCCATCTTTGTAGTTATAAACGAAAGTAGCCACCTCTTCGCCGCTCGCCACATCTACCAGCAGCGCGCGCGCCGATTCGGTGCCAAAGTCAATGCCGATAGAGTATTTGCGATGAGCCATAGCCTTTCTCCTTGCTACCCTCTCCCTGACAGTTGATAGGTGGACAGGTTCACGGAATTCGGGGGGTTCCGCCCTCATCCCAGCCTTCTCCCTCAGGGAGAAGGGGCAGAACGCTCCTCTCCCCAGGGGGAGAGGTTGGGTGAGGGGGGTAAGCTCCGCATTTCGACAGCCTGTCCGACCCCCACCCTGACAGAGAGAGGACAGGGTGAGGGTGGCTGTAGGAAGTTGAGTTATCAAGCGCAACTGTGCAGATAGACTTCCCAGCCCAGATACTTGCCCAGTGCCTCGGCAACGGCTAGAGCCACCTGCGAGAGATTGATGGCGACGTGGTGCTCGTAGCCATTCTCGCAGATGTGGCGCAGGAGCGCTTGCAGGTTGGGGATCTCGGCCACGCCGTAGCCACCGAAGGTTTGCAGCGGGTCGGGGGTCAGATCCCCCTCGCCGGCATAGGCGCGGATCGTTCCCCAGTTATCATCGGTGGACACGCGGCAGAAGGTGAAGGGGCCGCTCTTGAGCCTGCCGACCACCGTGCCGTAGGTGTTCTCCTTGCCCACGGTGCCGGCGATGATCTCCTGATAATCCATCCTCGCCTCGGCGAACAGGTCTCTGGGCAGGTTGCTGCAATGGAAGAGGACAGCCTTATCCGGGTCGTTGGCATAGTTGTTGTTCCAATCCACCAGGGCGCTGGGCTTGCCGGAGGCCAGTTGCATGGCATACATGCCGATGACGCCGGTCACATCCGTTTCGCAGCCGCTTGGCTTGAGCGCGTTGCTCATCATGCTCATCACTGTGCAGGGCACCACGCCGAAGAATTCCTCCATCGAGGTCCAGCACTGGATGGCCGTGGCCTGCAGGCGGTTGTCTTCCATCCAGCGGTCTACGACGACGGCGAACTTGGCCATTTTCAGGAGCGCGGCTTCGGCGATCCCGCGCGTGGAGACGTAGGCTTTGACTTCCGCCAGCTTCTCGCGGATGGCCTCATCCCCATCTTTGAGTGCTTCTACGCGCCCGAAGGCTTCGGAAAGGTCGAGGGTCTCCACACCGATGCCCGCGCGTTCCAGCAGCTTTTCGCTGAAACGCACGGTGTTAAAGGCGGCGGGCCGCGCGCCCAGGCAGCCGATACGCGCACCGCGCAGTCCCTTGACGATCTTACAGATGGCGAGAAAAGTGCGCAAGTCCTCATGGAATTCCGGCGAAGAGGGGGACTCAGTATGCAGTTGCGTCAACGAGAAGGGGATGCCGTACTGTTGCAGGTTATTGCAGACCGACATCTTGCCGCAGAAGCTATCGCGCCGGTCGGCGAT
>CAYPON010000270.1:0-4840 GCA_964412315.1 uncultured Anaerolineae bacterium
CCAGTGAACCCAGGCGGGCAGACAATTCCGCCAAATCTTGCCTGGCGATTTCCGGCGGTGAGGCCAGTGCCGCCACAAGGCCCGTCGCCTCAACCAGATAGTGACCCACAAGGCCACCGAAGAACTGGATCGCTTCCTCTTCGCTGTAACCCTCTTGGATAAGGATCTGGACCTCCTCGTAAAACTGAGCAGGTCTGAGTCGCTTCTCCAACAGGTCAACGATATTGCGCCAGTCCAATACGGATGAACTCATCGGCAGCTTTTTCATGCCCCTCCGTGTATCTTGCAGAAACGGCGGTTTTAGTCTACTACGGAAAGGGTATCGTGTCAACTGGCTGGCGACAGTGGGGGATATAGGTGAACCTAGCGGCCATCCCATACCAGGTTGGGAGGCTCGCGGTGGAAGCCCAACGACTCCAAAAGGGGTTGTGCGGGGCCGCCCAGGGCTGGTTCCTCATTCCATGCGGCAATCAGCACGCGGCGGGGGCTGGAGGCCAGGCCGCCAGGCGCGGTGACGTGATCGAGGAAAAGGCGCATCGCTCGATAGAGAACCTCTTCGGCAAGCCCTGGCAGCGCCGCGACCCTCTCCCCACCGTTGGCCAGGCCCAAAACCGGCTGGCCGCGCCGCAATACGAGGTAATTGGCAGGAAGGCGCGCCAGACGCAGCAGGCTTTCAGTGGACGCGGAATCCGCAGGCGTAAGGCCTGCGGTTACAGCCGGGTCGGAACTGAACAGGTTGGCGGGATCACAGGCATTGACCAGGACTAACGGCTCGGCTTCGCTGGCGTCGGCAGCATTCCAGGCCCGTAAGCGTTCCAGCGCCTCCGGCGACGCGAATTGCACTCCCGGCAAGCCTTGCACGAAATAGCCGCGCCGCACCTCGCCCCGCATTTCCAAAAGCGCCAAGTGCATACTGATGCTGGCCCAATCCCAATCCTCTTCCCTTTCCAAGCTCGCCCGCGTCACGATCCCATAGCGTGCCAGAAGTTGCGCAGCCTGCCGAGCCACCCGTTCTTCAGCAGAGACCTCCTGCCCCCATACGCCGATGCGATGCACCAACGACCAACGTCCAGTCCATTGCGGCGTATCGCGCACGCGGCGCGCCGCCTGATACTTGGCCTGCCGATATAGGCCGCGCGGCAATCCCGTCCGCGGATGCTCCCGTCGCCAGGCCGCCAACTCGGCTTCCAGGGAACTCAGAGGGGGGCGCTCTCCTTCCGGCGAGATGGGGCGCGAGATGATCTCCCGCAAGGCGGCCAGGCTATCGTTCGTCACCAGGCCTGCCATGACCAGTTCTACCAGCGCCGCGCTCAGCCGCCGCTCGTCCAGGCCCAGTCCGCTCAGGTCAGCGAAAAAACAGGCTCCTTCCTTGCGCAGGAAATCTCGCACCCTCCGCGCCTCCTCAGAAAGATCGGGCAAATCCTGAGGCTCCGCGGGGAGGAACAGGGAGCCTTCGCCGCGGAAGAGGAAACGGATGTACCCTCGTCGCGGATCCTGGCCGCCGCAACCAACCCACACCAACTCCCCCCTGTCGCACAATGCCTGCAAGTCCGCTGGGCGATAATCGCGCAGTCGCAGGGGGAGGATATCTCGCTCCCAGGCCACAGCGGGGGCGGCCAGGCCGCGCAATTGCTGCATCACTTTGATTGCTGCGCCTGGGCCGGCCAGCCTCTCCTGCGGATGGAGGTGCTGCCACCGCGTCAGGAAATGGGCATAGCTATAGAGGGAGACCGGCTGAATTTCCTTGCGCAACAGGATCAGCGTCCGCTGGTGGATGCGCTCCAGGACGCGCCGGTCGCAAATCTGCACAGCGGGTTGCGGCGCAGGCGTAAAGCCTGCGGCGACGGTCTCGACGACGAGTTTGCCGGAGACGATTTCGCCGCTCTTTTCCAGCTCGGCCAGGGCTTCCTCTAGCCACCCGGAGGGAAAGGCATACCGCCGCAAGAGGGCGCTACGCGGCTGAGGGCCTCGCTGCCGGATGAAGCGGCGCAGAACGGAGAGGCGCGCTTCCTCCGCTGACTCACGCCGTGCCAGGATATGCTCCGGCAGGGGGACGGGCGGCGTAGGTGGCAAGCCGAAGGCATCGCGGTAGAGCCTATAATTCTCTGCCGCGATCCAGCGCAACTCCGCCTCTTCAGATGTGGGCAAATTGACCTCCAAAATCCGCCCTGCCGCGCTCAATTCCGCCAGCCATTTCGCGCCATCGCCAGCGCACCGCGCGAGCACCTCCGCCGTTGTCAAATCGCCGGCCTCGGTGATCAGGACGGCCAATTCCTCCGCTGTGCGCGCTCGATAGCCTTCCGCCGTCCGCGACAACTGCCCCTCCACCTCACGCACTGCCTCCGGGCGGAGGAGGCCAGCCAGTTCCACTTCATCCAGCACCTGGGCCAATAACCGCCGATCCAGGGCCAGCGTCTGGATTTGCCGCTCTATTTTCGGCACATCCCACTCGTAGAGATAGATCGCTGTAAAGTTGAAGAGCAGGTTGGCAGCGACGGGCGAGGGAACGGCCGTCTCGGCGTGGATGACGCGGATGTCGCCAGCCTTTATGCCCGCCAGCAATTCCTCCAAATGCTCTAGGTCGAGGACATCGCGCAGGCAGTCGCGGTAGGTTTCGGCCACGATGGGAAAGTCCTCCAGCCCTTTCGCCACGGCCAGCAGGTCCTTGGCCTTGAGTCGTTGCAACCAGAAGGGAGTCCGCTTGCGCGCTCCTTGCATTCCCGGCAACAGGAGAGCACGTGCGGCATTCATGCGAAATTGCGCCCCGAACAGGGCCGAATTCGGCAATTCCAACAGAAGCCTCTCCCGCGCCTCGGCTGGCTCCATCCCGGTCAGGATGTCGAGGGGGAGGCCACGATCCGTCCCCGGCAGGCGGAAGAGGATGCCATCGTCGCTGGTCTGCACCTCCGGGGTCAGCCCGAAACGTTCGCGGAAGGCGTTCGTCAAGGCCAAAGCCCAGGCGCTGTTGATGCGCCCGCCGAAGCATGAATGGACAACCAACCTAAAGTCGCCCAGCGCATCCACGAAGGACTCCAGGATGATAGTGTGATCGGAAGAGATCGCGCCCAGGCTCTCAAGCTGGCGTTGCACGTACAGGATCGCATTCCGCGCCGAGTTCTCATCCAAGGCGTAATCGCGTTGCAGCCAGGCCACTATCTCCTGTGCCTCCTCCGGCCAGGCTTCCTCTATCCCCTCTGGCAGAGGAGGCAATGCCTTCACACACTCCGCCAAAAGCCTGCGGAATTGGCCCACCCGCAGCCCCAAATGGTAGTCGCGATAGGGAACGTCGCCCCGCCAGAAAGGCATACGCGGCATCTGCCCCGCCGCCTCTGTCACCACCACGCGATCTTCGGTGATGCCCGTCACGCGCCAGACCTGGCTACCCAGTGTAAACACATCGCCGGTGCGCGTCTCGTACACAAACTCTTCGTCCAGCTCTCCTAGCTTGGTCATGCGGTCGTGCAAATAGACGCTGAAAACCCCCCGGTCGGGGATCGTGCCCCCGTTGCGCAAGGCCAGCAGCCGGCTCCCCGGCAATGCTGTCAGCCGATCATGGATGCGATCCCAAACGATGCGTGGCCGGAGCTCGCGGAAATCCTCGCTGGGGTATCTGCCCGATAGCATGTCCAGGACGGCATGATACAGTTCCAGGGACAGGCGATGATAAGGATAGGCGCGGCGCACGACATCGAATAACGTCCTGGCATCCCAATCCTCGACGGAGACCATAGCCACAATCTGCTGCGCCAGAACATCTAGGCAGTTTTGTGGCGTATAGGTCGGCTCCACGTCTCCCGCCAACATCCCCCCCACCACGGCTGCCGACTCCATCACATCCTCCAAGTGGGTGGCGTAGATACGCCCCATGCTCGTCTGGCCCACGAGATGTCCGGAACGCCCAACGCGCTGCAGGCCGCGCGCAATCCCTTTGGGCGACTGCAATTGCACTACCAGGTCAACCGCCCCGATATCTATCCCCAGTTCAAGCGAACTCGTGCCCACCAGCGCCGGCAGGCGCCCTTCCTTCAGGTCGCGTTCGAGTTGCAGGCGCGCTGTGCGGGAGATGCTGCTGTGATGCGCACGGAAAGGCCCGTCGGTCACACCCGTTCCCCAATAGCCGACGCCCTTCGGGATGCCTCCGGGTGAGAGAGCCTCGGTACTGCCAGGAGGGACTTCCTCCTCCGACTCGGTGTGGTATTGCTCATTCAGCCGGTCCGCGCAGCGCTCCGCCTGGCGGCGGCTGTTGGCAAAGATTAGCGTGGTGCGATGCCGCCTGACTTGATCCAGAACCTGGGGGATGATGGATGACCAGACGGAGCGGCCTGGCACTTGGCGCAGGTCGCGCACCGCCGTGATCACCCGGAGATCGAGCGCTTTGCGCGTCCCAGCATCCACAATCGTCACCGGGCGCGGAATATACGCGGGCGAACAGGTGGGTTCGCCCTTGCCTTCCCACGCATACCCACCCAGATAGCGCGCCACCTCCTCCAAAGGCCGCTGCGTTGCCGACAGCCCAATGCGCTGGATCGGCCCCTGCACTATACTTTCCAGCCGCTCTATGCTCAAAGCCAGATGCGCGCCACGCTTGTTGCCGCAGAGCGTATGGATTTCATCCACGATGAGGGTGCGAACGGTGCGTAAAATGTCGCGTGCCATCGGGCTGGTGAGGATCAGATACAAGGACTCTGGGGTGGTGATGAGGATGTGAGGCGGGCGCCGCACCATCGCCGCACGCACAGACTGCGGCGTGTCGCCAGTGCGCACCGCCACCCTGAGCGGCAGCAAGGGCTGGCCCATCTCTTTGGCTGCCTGGCGGATGCCCGCCAATGGCAGGCGCAGG
>CAYPON010000271.1:0-4831 GCA_964412315.1 uncultured Anaerolineae bacterium
CTGTAGCACACGGGTGCAACGGCGGCGTGCTGAAGGCGATAAAGATGTGGTCTAGATGCTGGTCGGCCCGCTCGCGGATACTACGGTAATAGGTTTTGTAGTTCTCTAACTGCGCATCGTCCCAGATATCGCTGGCCGGGAAACAGGACTTGAAGAGGATCACATCATGGCGCATCAGGCCGGTGAAAGCATTAGGCGGCACGTTCGGATGGCCCGCATCCGGAAGAAGCGGCTGGTTAAAGATGACGTAGAAGCCGTCCGGGTCGGTGTTATCGTCGGGGATATTGTAATTATACCCAGCATATCCACCGTCGGGCAGCCGCAGCCCCTCGCCATTATAGCCATGATCCCAGAAGCTATAGCCCCTCGCCGTCAGCCCCTCGCGCACATCCCCCTCTTCGATGAGATTCCCACCGGTGGAGTGGTGCAGGAAAATAACGTTCGTGAAAGAGGTGTCGGCTGCCGCTTCTTGTTGGCCAGCCCCTACCCCGAAAGCCAGGGCAACGATAGCGCCTACGAGAAGCAAAGTCAACCACAATGTTAAGCCTGATTCCACTTTCCTCATGCCGATCTCTCCTTTCTTTCTTCTGTCAAAAGATTCGGATATCCCCTGGCCCAGGGCAGCCGCTTGTGGTTCTATTGTAGCCTATTATCCGCTGCCAGGCAATACCCCAAAGGTACCGTCAGAGGCTCGTAGAAAGAGTCTCTGGATTTGTGCCAGGGAGCGAATCCTCTTACAATATGTAACGTCATAATATGAGAGATTTATCAATGTCGGTGGATAGTGAGGAAAATCTACATGACGCTCCGTGCAAAAACACTCCTCATCATTGGCATGACGCTGGGCATCTTGCTTTTGATCATGTATCTCGCTTTGCGGATCATCCTGCTCAGCAGTTTCGCTGCACTAGAAGAACAGTATACCCGCGAGCACGTTGAGCGCGCTTTGAGCGTCTTCAATGAAGACTTGGCCATTTTGGACACGATCGTGGCCGATTGGGCTGCCTGGGACGATACGTATGCCTTTATCCAGGACGCAAACGAGAAATATGTAGCTGCTAACCTTCTGGACGGAACTTTGACCAACCTTCGGCTTAATCTCATGCTGTTCATCAATTCTGCCGGCCAGATCGTCGCCAGCAAGAGCGTTGATCTGGACAGCGGACAGGGGGTACCCCTTCCCCCCAGCTTGCAGGCTCATCTTTCCGCCGATAGCATCCTTTTGCGGCATCCCGATCCAGAGAGCGGCATCACGGGAACTCTTCTCCTTCCCGAAGGTCCCCTCCTTCTGGCCTCGCGGCCCATCGTGACCAGCGAAGGCCAAGGTCCCATTCGCGGGACGCTAATCATGGGCCGTTTCCTGAATTCCGCTAAGATCGAGCATCTGGCGGGGATTGCCCACCTATCTCTCACGGCACATCGCCTAGATGACCTGCAGATGCCTCCCGACCCGAAAGCGGCCAGTTCCGCGCCGTTTTCATTGATTGGCTGCGTATGCCACGAAGTCCGACCCATGCTCGCAGCCAGCCCCCCAGCCATTTCGGAAGAGGAGCCGATCCTCATCCGGCCAGTGAGCGCAGAGTCCATCGCTGGATATGCACTGCTCAACGACATCTATGGGCAGCCTGCTCTCCTGCTGCAAGTCAGCATGCCCAGGGGAATCTATAGACAGGGGCAGGTCACTTTGTTCTATCTGGCACTGGCGTTGGTGGGAGTTGGCCTCCTCTTCAGTTGGATAATGCTCCTCTATCTGGAAAGGGTAGTGCTTTCGCCGCTGACGCGCCTTAATGCCGACGTCAGCCGCATTGGTGCGAGGAGCGACCTTTCGGCGCGCGTGGCGATGGCGGGGAAGGATGAGTTAGCGAGCCTGGCCAACGCGATCAACAAGATGCTGGAGGGGCTGGAAGGGGCGCAGAGGGAGCGGGAACGCCTGGAGGAGCAGTTCCTGCAGGCACAAAAGATGGAAGCCATGGGCCGGCTGGCAGGTGGGATAGCCCATGACTTTAACAATCTGCTGGTGGCCATCATGGGCTATGCCAGCTTTGTCCGGGACGGGCTTTCGCCGGGGAGCCAGGCACATAGCGACGTCGCCGAGATCATCAAGGCCAGCGAACGGGCTACGAACCTGACGCGCCAACTCCTCGCCTTCTCGCGCAGCCAACCCCTCTCGCCCACCATTCTGCATCCTAATGACCTCATCCTGGAAATGGACAAGATGCTTCGCCGCTTGATCGGCGACGACATCGAGTTAGTGACCATCACCGCGCCGGATATTGGCTCCATCAAGGGAGATCGCACGCAGCTAGAGCAGGTGCTGGTCAACCTGATCATCAACGCCCGCGATGCCATGCCCAACGGGGGCAAGATCACCATCATGACGACCAATGTCACGCTGAAAGAGGGCCATCCCCTCCCACACCCCTCCCTTGCCCCTGGCGACTATGTGCTGCTCACGATCAACGATACCGGCTGCGGCATGAGCGAAGAGGTTAAAACGCGAATCTTTGAGCCGTTCTTTACCACCAAGGAGCCGGGCAGGGGCACAGGGCTGGGGCTGGCTGCCGTCTATGGCATCGTCAAGCAGCATGACGGCCAAATCTCTTTCGAGAGCGATCTAGGTAAAGGTACGACATTCTACATCTACTTCCCGCGCGTCAAGGCTGGGGCAGAAACACCACCGTCCTGGACAGAGGACACCTCTCTGGTGCGGGGGACGGAGAAGGTGCTGGTGGTGGAGGATGAGCCGGCGGTGCGGAGCTTTGTCGTGCGCACCTTGAGCGAGGCCGGCTATCAGGTCCTGGAGGCGGCGGACGGGGCGCAGGCATTGCGCCTCGTGCAGAAATCAGGAGATATACCGCTTCATCTCCTCGTCACCGACATCGCCATGCCAGGGATGAATGGCCAGGAGTTGGCCGAACGGTTGCGAACAGCGCACCCTCGGCTCAAGACGCTTTTCATCTCGGCGCATCTGGATAACCCTCTCGGCGACGGCGGCGCTCTCCTCGAGGGCGGGGCTTTCCTGGCCAAACCTTTCACCCCCGCCGCTCTGACGCGCCGTGTTCGGGAGCTATTAGAGGGGTTATGAGAGCAACCTTCCCGAAAGCTTGGAGCTTTCGGGAAGGTGTGGGAAGGTTAGGAGGGGTATGGACAGTGAGAGGGGGTGGAAAACCGCCTTCTCCCAGCTCGCTGAGCTGGGAGAGAAACTGGTAGCGACGCGCAGCCGCCTGGAGTTGACGCGCCTGGTCGCCGAGTTCCTGCAGGGGCTGGAGCCAGCGGAGGTCCTGCCCGCCGTGCGGCTGATCCTGGGCCAGCCCTTTCCTGCATGGGAACCGCGCACGCTCAACCTGAGTTGGCAGGCAGTGTCGCGCGTTCTGAACGACCTAACGGCGGCCTCGGAGCAGGAGTGGCGCGCCGCCGCTGCCGAGGCGGTGGACGGCGGCGAGGCCGTGCAGAAACTACTGGAACGGGCGCGGCGGATACCGATCCTGCCCCCTCCCCTGTCACTGGGCGAAGTTTATGCCACGCTGGTGCAGATCGCCGAAAGCGTGGGGACAGGCTCCCGGCAGAGAAAAGAGAGCTTGCTGCAGGGCCTCTTGCTGCGAGCTACCCCTTTGGAAGCCAAATACCTGGTCAAGAACATCATCGCCGAGATGCGCTACGGGGTGAACGAGGGGCTTATGCTGGAGGCGATAGCAGCGGCGGCCAGTGCCAAACCGGCCCTGGTGAAGCGGGCGCATATGTTCTGGGGCGACCTGAGCGAAGTGGCCGAGGTGGCGCTGCGCGAAGGGGGGGCTGGACTGAAAAAGGCAACGGTGCGCCTCTTTCACCCCTTGCAGCCGATGCTCGCCCAGACAGTGGAGACGATGGCCGAGGCGTTAGGAGAGCAAGGCTCCGGCCAGGCTAGCGCAGCGCTGGAGTACAAACTAGATGGAGCGCGGGTGCAAATCCACAAGCGAGGGGAGAAAGTGTGCATCTATTCGCGGCAACTGGCTGAGGTCACCCCAAGCCTCCCGGAGATCGTGGACTGGGTGAGGGGTGGGGTCGCTGCTAGCGATGCCATCCTGGAAGGGGAAGCGATCGCTGTGGATAGCGAGGGACGTCCTCTCCCTTTCCAACAAGTGATGCGTCGTTTTGGCCGGGTGCACGATGTGGCGCAAATGGTGCAGGATATGCCGGTGGCGCTTTATCTCTTCGATCTGCTCTATGCTGACGGGAAGGGCTACGTGGACGTACCCTATGCCGAGAGGTGGGAAGCGTTGGGCCTCATCGCCCCCCGCCTGAAGCGGGCGCCACGCCTGGTGCCGACTAGCCTGGAGGAAGCGGAACGCTTCGCGCAGGAAGCATATGAGGCAGGCCACGAAGGGGTGATGGTCAAACAACTGAGCAGCCAGTACACGCCGGGCCTGCGAGGTCGCCATTGGCTCAAGCTGAAGCACACCCTTTCCCTCGACCTGGTCATCGTCGCTGCTGACTGGGGCTACGGTCGTCGCCACCGCTGGCTCTCCAACTATCACCTGGCTGCCTGGGACGAGGAAAAAGGACACTTCCTGGAGGTGGGCAAGACCTTCAAGGGGCTGACCGATGCCGAGTTCGAGGATATGACGCAGCGGTTGCTGACATTGGAAAAAGCCCGTCGCGGTGGCACAGTGTGGGTGGAGCCACGCATCGTCGTGGAGGTGCTTTACAATGAGCTGCAGGAAAGCCCCCGTTACGAAGCGGGGCTGGCGCTGCGCTTCGCGCGCATCGGCCGCCTGCGCGAGGATAAAAGCCCCCACCAGGCAGATACTATCCAGACCCTGCGCCGCCTCTATGCGCGGCAACATAAGGGGAG
>CAYPON010000272.1:0-4830 GCA_964412315.1 uncultured Anaerolineae bacterium
TTCTTGCGCTGGTTTCGCGCCTGTGTTATAGCCATAGCCGACGCCAAAGCCGGCAACGGCCAGCACCTCCGCCGTGGGGATGACCACCGTCTCACCGTTGCGGATCGGCTCGCCGTACACGCTTTTCACGTCGGCTGTGTCCAAGAATTTGGCCATCGTGTCCTTGAGCACGTCCATCGCTTCCTTTGTGCTGTGAATTTCGGCTGGAACGCTGAATTTGGTCTCCTCTGTCATGCTTTCCTCTCCTTTCCAAGCTGTCAGCTTTAGTCTGAAAACTGATAGCTTCAATAACTCACACTTTATGTCTCGCCAATAGCCTGCGCAGCAGGAGCACAAGCAACCCCAACAGCAGGCCATTGATGAAACCGGATGCCAGCAGGCCCCATTGCGCCTGGCGCGTCACGTCGCGCACCGGCATCGTCCACTCCTCTCCCGCGGCGGGGCGCACGTGGACGGCCACGGGGCGGTTCCAAATCAGGCCGCCATGCAGGCCGGGGATGGTGATGCGCAGTGACCGCGCGACAGGCGTCAAGGTGGTGCCATTGGCCGCCACCGCTTCGCCGATCTTGTCCTCAATCTGCACGAAGCGAGTCTTCATATCGCTCCTCCTTTTATCAGCTCTTGGGCCAGAAACTGATGGCTGATCGCTGACAGCTTATTCTAGCGCCTCATCTATCATCGCCAGGTAGTTGGCGACGGGGATATAGCTTGGAATCGAGTTGCCCGAACCGACAGCATACCTGCCGCGCTTGCCGCAGATGTCGAGCAACTGCCTTGTGCGCCGCCGCACGTCCGCGGGCGATCCTGCGCCGAGGATGTTGATGTCCACCCCACCCAGGACAGCGATGCGCTCGCCGTAGCGTGCCTGGAAATCCTCGACGGGGATGATCGCATCCTCGAAGGAGTGCTTGCCATCTATACGCACGTTGGCGATCAGGTCCTCCATGATCGTCTGCAAATTGCCACAGGAGTGGAGGAAGAAAGGCAGTCCTCGCGCGTGCGTCATCTCGCTGAAGCGCTTCAGCCAGGGAAGGCAATACTTGCGAAGGGCAGCCGGACTAATCAATGTGCCGCTACGGAAGCCCATATCGTCCCCCTGGAAGATGGCGATGACATTGTCCAGGTCGAGCAACTGCTTGTAGTAAGCGACCATCAATTCACCCAGCCTGTCCACTACTGCCTCCACCAAATCCGGCTGGTCGTACAGAGCGAGGGCCAGCCCCTCCAAGGACATGATCCAGGAAAGGTGCTCAAAGATGCCGCCGCCATGGCAGGTGATAAAGCTCATCCCCTCCGGCAGGTGCTTGGTGATGTATTCCAGCGCGAAGAGGTCTACCGCCTCGACCCTGGGCCAGGGGTAACACTCGAACTCCTCCCAGCTTCGTATGGTTCCCTGGTGCTCGTCGGCCCAGCCGCGAAGCTTGGTCGAGCCAGGCGCGGTATCGGCAATGGGTATGCGGATTTCGGAGAAGCCAAGCCCTTGCTCAAGCCGCACAAAGTCATAGCCCATACGATACCAGAACTCGATGAAATTGTCCAGCCAGGCTTTCTGCGATGCGCGGTCGTCAGCGGGCGCAACCCATTGTCGTCCCAGGAGTTCGGTTACGATCGGCTGCATAACCACATCGTCCACGATGTACTCGACCAAAAGGGGCCGCCCGCTCCTGGTACGCCCCATCAAGTCGTTAATGAACCCCTGGGCATCCGGCCTGGGTTTGGCTACCGGCAGATGGCGCAGCATAAGTTCCTCCCTAAGGGATTGGCCGTAGTTCACTTCTTGTACTATAGCAGCGTTTTCCGATTTCGCCAACTAGCACTGATGTGGAAGGCCTGTTTTGACGAATGGTGTATCCTGGGATATGATAATAACATAGAATGCAGGTCATATCACATGAAAGGAGATGCTACAAATGGAAGCGAAAGCTGTTGTCGTCAAGAGGAGGCCCGATCCTGTCACTTTGATCGCTGTTTACCACTTTGTCGTGGCTGCCCTCGAGTTTCTGGCGGCCTGTGCCCTCCTGATTGCCTTGATCGCCATCGTTGCCACCGCGACCAGGGATGATGCCGCCATTGGCGGGTTTATCGTGTCCGTGATAGCGATGATCCTGGGCTTCCTGGTTCTGGCTCATGTTGTCGTTGGCTGGGGGCTGCTGCAACTCAAAGAGTGGGCGCGGTGGGCGGCCATCGCCATGGGCGTGCTCGGCCTGAGCAATATCCCCATCGGCACGCTCGTCGGCGTGCTGACGATCTGGTATCTGCTCACGCCGGAGGGCAAAGGAGCCTTCGAGGCCGCCGCTTGAGTATCCGGGGAAAGGCTAATGTTGGAGGAGGTGTTAATGTCCGACTCGACGGTTCTCATGGTGGAGATGGCAGCGTATGGGGCGATTGTCCTCGGTGCCTGCGTGATGCTTCTTTGGCTGTGGCGACAGTGGCGCAACCGGTGATCAGACGAGCGCAAAACAGGAGGAGAGCGATGACGGGTGCTGACGTGCTGGTTGGAATCCTGCGCGAACAGGGGGTGACCTTCGTATCCACTCTGTGCGGGAACGGGCTGAACCCCTTCTATGTAGCTTGCCAGGAAGCTGGTTTGCGCTTGGTGGACACGCGCAACGAGCAGGCTGCCGCGTACATGGCTGATGCCTATGCCCGCCTCACCGGACGGATCGGCGTGTGCGCGGTCAGCAGCGGCATCGCCCATGTCAACGCCCTGAGCGGCGTCGTCAACGCCTATTACGACGGCGCGCCTCTGCTCCTCATCAGCGGCGAAAGCGACACGGCCTACAGCGGACAGGGCAAGTTCCAGGAGTTGGATCAACCAGCGTTGGCCGCGCCGGTATGCAAAATGTCCGCTTGTGTGGAGAGGGTAGACAACCTCGCCTTTCAGGTTCGCCAGGCATTGGCTCTCGCACAGGCGGGCCGTCCAGGGCCAGTGCATCTCACGATTCCGGTGGACATCCTGGAGGCCGAAGTTTCCGAGGAGCAGGCAGGCAGGGGGCGTCCTCTCCCGCTGGCTCGCCCCTGTTGTGAAGGTGACCCGGAGGCGGTGCGCGAAGCCTTGTTCTGGATCACTGCTGCGGAAAGGCCGCTCTTGGTCGTGGGATCAGGCGCTTTCTATGCCAAGGCGGGCGCTGCGCTGGCGCGCTTCATCGAACTGACGGACATCCCCACTGTGGTGCCGATCTGGGATCGAGGGGTGGTACAGCGGCAGACCCCACAGTTCTTCGGTGTCATCGGCGCTGCCAGCGGCGAGCCAAGATTGCTCCCCGACTGCGATCTCCTCATCCTTGTCGGTGTCCGCCCCGATTATCGCGTGGGTTATGCGCAGCCGCCTGCCCTGAGCGCATCGGCGCGGCTGGTGCGCGTGGAGGCGGATGCCAGCGAACTGGGCCGGGGAGCCAGGGCGGATTTGGCCATCCTCGGTGATCCGGCCTCCGTGCTCGAAGCCTGGACGGAGCTTTGGCAAGGCGGACGTTACCGGCCGCACAACCGCTGGCTGAAGGAGGCCCGCCGCCGCGATGCTGCCTTTCGCGTGCCCTGGAAGACCGTTCCGCCTGCGCCGCCCATGACCGGGCGGCACATCGTGGAAGCGCTGCGGCCTTTTCTCCGTGAAGAGACTATTTTCCTCATAGATGGGGGCAACATTGGCCAATGGGCGCACATGTGCCTGGCGGACGGCTACCCCGAAGGGTGGCTCACCTGCGGCGCCAGCGCCGTCGTCGGCTGGGGAGTGCCAGGCGCGATGGGGGCGAGGCTGGCCTATCCCGACCGGCCAATCATCCTCCTTTCCGGCGATGGCGCGATCACTTTCACTATCGCCGAATACGAATGCGCCACGCGGCAGAAACTCCCTTTCGTCACCGTGCTGGCCGATGACCAGGCCTGGGGGATCGTTGTCTGCGGACAGAGACAGAGGTATGGCCCGCAGGGTGTGTTGGCCAGTCGCATGGGGCCGATCCGTTACGACTTGGTCGCCGAGGGGTTTGGCGCGGTGGGCACCTGCATAGAACGGCCGGAGGAGATCGGCCCGGCCATCGCGCGCGGCCTGGCGGAGAGCCGCCCCACGTTGATTCATGTGCCCATCATCTCCGCTGGGCCGGCGGATGTGAGGTAGGGAGCTGTCAGTGGGCTAACAATGAATACCCATTTGGACGCGCTCCAGAAAGCATCAAGGAATATGGCCGATACCTGCTTGGGTCTGCAGAGGGGTAGAATGAACGGGAGGGAGGATCGCTATGGAGACAGTACAAACGATCGTCAGCATCAGTCCACAATTCTTCGGCGACGCGGAAAGGGTTCTGGTTGAACATGGCGCGCTGTCCGCTTCCACTTTTCGCTTCAGCAGCGGCGTTTGTGGCCTACGGCTGAAAAACGAGTTGGGCCAACTCGTCACCCTTCCCTTCCAGGGGCAGCAAATCTGGTCGGCCCAGTTCAACGGGCGGGATTTGACCATGAAATCTATGTTCACCGAGCCTCGTCCCACCCGCCAATACCTGGAAACCTACGGGGCCTTCTTCGTGCACTGTGGGGCTACAGCGATGGGTGTCCCTACCAAAGAGGACTCGCACCCCTTGCACGGTGAGTTACCCAACGCGCCCTACCAGAAAGCCTATCTCGTCCTCGGACAGGACGGCAAAAGCTCCTACATCGGCCTGGGTGGGGAATACCAGCACACAGTTGCCTTCACCTGTAATTACGTCGCCGTGCCGCTGGTCAAGCTCTATGCGGCATCTACCTTGTTCAACCTATCTATGACCGTCCGCAACCTCAAGCGCTCAGAAATGGAGTTGATGTACCTGGCCCACATCAATTTCCGACCGGTGGACAATGGGC
>CAYPON010000273.1:0-4819 GCA_964412315.1 uncultured Anaerolineae bacterium
GGAATAATACACTTTGCGGCCAGTTTTACGGAACTTGGCCAGGCCACTGTCCCGTAACGTAGCCAGTTGGTGAGAGACGGCGGACTGGGTCATCTCTACCACGTGCGCTATATCGAAAACGCACATTTCCCCGCCGAGCAGGGTGGATAGAATCCGAATCCGGCTGGGATCGCTCAGCCCCTTAAAAGCCTGGGCCATGTGCGTGGCTGCCAGGCCGCCTACCATCTGCTTCTGGGCAGCCCGCACCTTCTCCGGGTTTAGATGCCTTTCCTCACATACATCGTTCAAGCGTTTCGGCATGTTATCCTCTTACTTTCGAGTTTGGCAAAGGGTTCGCTTGCCAGCCGTGGCTCCATGTATCTGCCAGCAAGCAACCCGTTTTCCTGCATATATGATAGACATTTTGGCAATCCTGTCAAATAGCCACCAACAGCCAGACAGGCTCCCAGTGTGCCATCAAACTCGTAGCCACAGGCTTCATGCCTGCGGGGATGCGCACCCATGAAAGGTGCGGCTAGCGGCTACTGGGCAGGCTCCAAGTGTATCATGTGGAAATAGTCATTGCCATCGCCCAGGCTGTCCAGGCGGAAATCATCCCCTTGGCTCAGTCCATTGTGAAGGTACATATCTGTGATCAGCCAGGTTTGGGCTTTCCAGGTCGGAGTGTTGCCCTTGGTCACGGTCAAAGTGCGAGGGGTTCCATCGTAGGCCGTGTAGACCACCCCCCAACTATCGGTCCCCTTGTCAGCATAAATGACGGTCACTTTGTAGGCAGTGGTGCCCCCTGCGCCCGCCGGTATCTGGCCCCAATAAGGCCAGGCATCGTCAACGTTCAGGTAGATGAAGCGGTCCCCGGTTTCTTCGCTGGTTCTGCGCAACGAATAGTAGCCGTAGATTTCGCTGCTCAGCTCATTCGTAAGCTCGGCCTCAAAGCGGAAGTTAGCCTGCTGGTAGCATTCCGGGTGGCCGTGGTTAATTGGCAAGGGTCGTACAAGCTCGGCTGTCCGTCCTCCTGGTGCGTCAATGCGATATAGCCAATAAACCCAGTCGCGGTTATCCTCCCCGTATTCCCAGAGATTCGGAGCGCAGGTGGAGCCATCCCACTGCCTCACGTCTATCGGCCATTGTGTGTCCCGGAACAGAATCCATACACCGGGAGTGGTCTCGATGCTCTGCCCCAGGTAGCGGTCAATGAACTCCCATTGGTCATAACCGTGCAACAGGTTAGTTAATGCCGCGATTTGGTCGAAGATCCCGAATCTGTCGGGGTGGTAGGGGAAGTCGAAGAGATCAGCATGGTGAGCTAGGCCATTCATGGTGGCCCAATAGGTCTGGTGTGGCAGGGCGGCAAAGTAGTGCTCGAAGGCGACCGGCATGGTTGTGCTATAAGGGTTGAGGGTTTCCATAAGCCCGGTGCCCGTCATGCTCAATTTGCCGTAGTCGTTGGGCAGGTCATAGTTCAGTGTGTTGTGCTTCACGCCCACCATGGGATAGTAGGTGCGTGCGCGCTCGGTGGAGAGCCTCCGTTCATGCCCGCCGCCGCTGTTGATAATGTATAATGGCTTGGTCGGGAACGCCCGGCGGTAAGCATCCATGACGCGCAACAACCAAGCGCCAAAATCGCCGCCGTGGGAGAGATCGTATCGGCGGTCGCAATAGTTAAAGCCAGATATAGCCTCTCCATATAGCCCGGTGCAGATCCACACGGAGTTCAAGCGGGGATCGTTGTTATAGCGTTCTCCCAAAGCCATTACCAGGTCCTTGAAATGCTCTTCCCAGATGAGATCCCCCCAGCGCGGGCCACCCAGAGGTGGGCAGGGCCCGTCGCCATCGGGATCCGCCACATAGCCCACGTAATCGCCATTAATTTGGGGAGCGTCCGGGATATAACGGCGATATATCCATTCCGGCGTGTAGTCTGCCCCTTTTCCCGGGTAGGGCACGATGCTGATCGCCACCGGCTTGGGAATCACCTGACCGGAACGAAGGGTGATCGTGTAATGCGAAGCTTGTCCCAGATAGTCATCAATGAAGGTCCAATCGAATTGGCCTGGGCCGATGTGAATCTGATCCCAGGTCCACCACATCCACGCGCCCAGCGGGCCATAGTCTGGCCGTTCATGCTGGTAATCCCTGTTGTTATAATCATGCATGATATACATCACAGGTACGACGCTGGGATAGCCCGGCGGAAAGTGGCCTGTCAGATCGGCTGTACTTTGCGCCGCCAGCCCCGGAGCGCGGACAGAGCGTTGGGATCCCGTATCAGGCTGAGTGGTTTGGTCTTGCGCGGCCCGCTGGTAATGGATCGTCAACTTGGGCCGCCAGGCGAGGCTCCAATGATCGCTGGAAGCCAGGGTGTATTCCGCACTGACCTGGCCGCCGCCTTTGAGAAGCAGGCCATAGTTTGTGCCTGGATCGCTGATCCAGCTTTGCACAAGGAGAGTGATGTCTAGCTCATACCAGGTCTGCGCCCCGCTGAGGGTCACAGTGTCCTCTGGCTCCTCGGCCCGGTCGTGGGTTGGAGCGTCGCAGCCCGGCGCTCTCCAAGCTTCGCTGCTCGTAGCCATCTGCCAGGTAGCCTGGGCGACACTCCAGGGTCTCAGGACTCGGTAAGCCTGTACCGAGATAGAATTGGGGCTGGCGGAGCCGACATAGATTGCCAGCGACGCGCGAGTGACCTGCACTTCGGGTGGGATCGTGGTCAGATCAAAGCTAATCAATGACCTGCGCAGACTATCAGAACGACAGCGGAGATCACTGCTGATTGCGTAATTCTTGGTCGGATTCCAGGCGTCCAGGTAGGTATCTTTCGCCCCAGTGTAGCCGTTCAAGCCTTGCTGCAATACGATAGGGGTCGGTGAAGCTGAAGGTGTAGGCGTGTTCGTGGCTGCAACGGTGGCCGTGGGTGAGGGACGCCGCGTGGCCGTCTTCGTCGAGGCGGGCGACAGAGCGCGGGTCGGCGTCGCTGTCGCCGGGGGCGTACCCGCCAATGTATAAGCAAGGGTCAGTTTGGGTCGCCAGGCGGGATTCCAATGATCGCAGGAGGCAAAGGTGTACTCCACGGCGGTTGAAGCCACGCCTTTGATGACCAGTCCGCGATTCGTAGCGGGGGCAGTGACCCACCCCTGTACCAGGGACGTGACGTCGAAAGCATGCCAGGTTTGGCTTGCCGCAATCGTTATCGTAGCCGATGCATCCCTGGCGCGATCTGTGGCGGTGTTGTTGCATCCTGCTAGGCCCCAGTTCTCTGTGCCGGTGGCTCTCTGCCAGGTGGCCTGTGGCGCAGCCCAGCGTCGCAAGACACGATACGCGCTGACAGCAATAGCTTTGCCAGGGCCGTAATCGGCGTAAAGCTCTAGGATGGCTGATCTGACCACGGCATTGGCGGGAATGGAGGTTACGTCGAACCGTAACAGGGAGGCACGTACATCTCCATCGCGCACCACCAGGTTGGAGGCAGTCCCGAAGTTCCTGTTGGGATCCCACCGGTCGAGATAAGTGTCCTGTGCCCCGCTGTAACCATTGTGCCCCTGTTGTAGTACGACGATGGTTGGAGTTGGCGTCGGCGTAGATGTGTGACTGGCAGTGGCGGTGGGCGTTCTCGTGGGCCGCCGGGTATTGGTGACTGTCGGGGAGGGCGTGACAGTGGGTGTAGACGTCGGTGCCGGCGTGCGCGTCTGGGAGGCCGTTGGGGTTACCGATGGCGACGGCGTGGCCGTTGGTTCCACAGCTCTGAACAGCAGGTCTCCGAATTGCGAGGCGTCGCTCGTGCTATTTCGGATCCAGATCATGTACACATCATAGTTGCCGCCGTCATCATCGTCCCGCAACCCGATGTTGAGACCCATGCGGCTGCCGTTAGTTAGCGGAGCCTGCGTTAACAGGTCGAGGGGGATGGCCAGTTCCATATCGTAACCGCCAGCACGTTGCTGCAAAGCGCGCAGGACTCTGGATGTGCTTCCGCCGAGATCGAGGAGTTGTCCGTCTATACAAAAGGTGTAGCGGTGATCATCAGCCCCGCCGGACCTGCGGTCGTAAAGGCCGTCTAGGCCGAGTTCGATCCCATCATCATGCCAGATGGCCGTAGGGCTATCGGCGATGAGGTGGTCATCGTTGACGTGGATGGCGAAGTAGACATAACTAGCGTCCCAGCGGCTCTGCATCTCTGCGCTGAGGTCTGCCGGCCCTTCCACCTGGGCGCCCGGCGGGCCTACGCTGTCCATAGTAGTGACATCCAATAGCAGTTTGCCCTCTGCGCTCCAATCGCTTAGATCGCCGTCAATCGTCGGCGGCATGGCAATCTGGCAGCTTTCCAGCGGGAAATGCACCTTGGTGGGAGTAAATGTGCGGGTTGCTGTGGCTGTCCGCGTGGCAGTAAGCGTTGCTGTTGACGTTGGCGTTCTGGTCACCGTCGGGCTTGGTGTACCGGTGAAGGTCGGAGTCAGGGTGGGCGAGGGTGTAGGCGTGTATGTCTCCGTGGGAGATGGGGTTGATGTCGGTGTAGGTGAGGGGGTCGGTGTCTCCGTCTCCGTGGGAGGTGGTGTCGCCGTGGGCGTGCAGGTATCGGACGGCGTCGGCGTGATCGTGGGTGTGCTAGTGTCCGTTGGGATGGGCGTGTCGGTAGGAGTCAAAGTGATGGTCGGCGAAAGCGTCGGAGTTGGTGTGTCGGATGGCGTCGGTGTGGCGGTTGGCGTAGGAGGCTCGCCGTAGAAGACCAGCCTGCCGAACTGTGAAGCCTCGCTGGTGCTGTTGCGGCTCCAGATCAGGTAGGTGTCATAATATCCGCCATCGTCATCATCATGGATGCCCAGGTTGA
>CAYPON010000274.1:0-4793 GCA_964412315.1 uncultured Anaerolineae bacterium
CCCAAAGGCCAACCAGCGGAGAAGGGGGAAACCCTCCTCCATCAAGAAGGGGAGTATGCCTACTACCGGCGAACGATGGAACATGTCCTTGACCTGCTGAACCCGGAGGCGGTGCGAAACTACCTGCACAAAGCCTACGAGGAGCCTTGGTGGAGCCGCTTCGGCCATGCCTTCGGCAAAACAGTGGAGACAGTATGGGTGGACGAGCCTCATTTCCGGCCGCCGCTGCTGCCCTGGAACGACGACCTGCCGGCAGTCTTCCAGCGACGTTGGGGGTATTCCCTGGTGGAAAAGCTCCCCTCCCTTTATGCCCCGCTCGGAGATTACCAACAGGTTCGCCATCACTACTGGCGGACGGCGGTGGATATGTTCATGAGCGCCTATTTCGAGCAGATAGGCCGCTGGTGCGCGGAGCATCGCGTCAAGTTCGGTGGCCACGCCATGGGCGAAGATTCGCTGCTGGCACAAATCGCCTGGACAGGCGCGGCCATGCGTTGCTACGAGCACATGCAACTGCCAGGAATAGATCACCTCACTCACAGCCTGACCTGGCCGACAGGCGACAAGTTCATCTTTACGCCCAAGCAATGCTCCAGTGTCGCCAATCAACTGGGCCGCAAAGAGATCCTCGCCGAGATGTACGGCGTCAGTTCCCAGCGCATAACCTTTGAAGGACGCAAGGAAATCGGCGATTGGTTGGAGCTTTTGGGCATCAATTACCGCTGCTACCATGGCTCCTTTTATTCCATGCGGGGGATCCGCAAGCGCATCTATCCGCCCCATCTCTCTTACCAGCAGCCCTGGTGGCCGGACAATCGCCTGGTCGCCGACTATTTCGCGCGTCTCTCCTATGCCATGCGCCAGGGCAAATATCGGGCCGACGTGCTGATCGTCCATCCAGTGGAATCGGGCTTTTGCGTCTTCGATCCGACCCATACCGAGCAGCCGCAGAAGCGAGCGCTTGGTCAGGTGAGGACGCGCACCGTGGGGCCGCCCCCGCTCAAGGCGCTGAATGACAGCTTCCAGAGGCTGAGCGAGAACCTGTTGAGCATACATCGCGGCTTCGAGTATGGCGATGAGCACCTGATGGCGCGCTACGGCAAAGTTGCTGCCGAGGGCCTGTCGGTGGGCGAGATGGCCTATAAGGTGGTCATTTTGCCCTCTCTTATCACCCTGAGAGCGTCCACCGTGCAACTCTTGCATCAGTTCATTGATGCCGGGGGCACCGTCCTGGCGGCGGGCGATTTGCCGACGCGGATTGATGGGAGGGTGGACCGGGCCATCGAGACGTTGCATCGTCGGGTGCGCAAGGTGGAGAACACGCCAGCGGCCTTAAAAGAGGCGTTGGATGCGCTCGTCCCGGCAGGTATCGAGATCGTAGCTACGGATGGCGGTGATGCGGCCATCGTCTGGGTGCACGAGCGGCGGTTGGACGGGGCGCGGCTCTTCTTCCTGGCCAACACCGCGCGCGACCAGGCCGTCGAGACGGAGGCCAGAGTCCGTGGGGTTGGCCGCCTGGAGTATTGGGACCTCCGCACGGGAGAGGTGCGAAGCATCCCGCAGCGGCAGGCCGCTGAGCTTATCGTGACCAGGCTTTCCTTCCCGCCGTTGAGTTCGCATCTTTTGTTGCTGCGCGAGGGAGAGAAACCGGTGGACATCCCGACTAAGGAATGCGCGGTCAGGGAGACGATACACCTACCATCGAGATACCGGGTCAAGAGGCACGCTCCCAACGCCCTCACGCTGGACTTCTGCCGTTGCCGCAGAGGAGAAGGGGCGTGGAGCGATCCGCTGCCGGTCATCGCTGTGCAAGAGATGCTGGAGGAGGAAAACTTTGCGGGGCCAGTGAGCTTGCAGTTCCGTTTCCAGGTTGAGGACAGGCCGAGGAGCATTCAAGTAGCCCTCGAGGACGCGGAGGAATACGACATCAAGGTGAACGGGCAGCCTGTGGCCTATGCGGGCTTGCCTTATTACGTGGATCGCTCCTTCCATGCGGTGGATATAACAGCTCAGGTGCGGGTGGGAGACAACGTGATCGAAATCTCACGCCACTTTCAGCCGCCGGCCAAGGCCGCCTTCAGCCTGGGCAGCCTCTTCCAGACGCATAGCGGCGTGGAGCTGGAATCCATCTACCTGATCGGCGACTTTGGGGCCAAGGGGGCGCTTTCGCCGCGAGAGGAGAGGCCCGGCTGCGTTCGCTTCTCTCCGCAGTTCGCCTTGACCAGAGAGGCGGAGGTTTGCGGCGGGGATCTGTCAAAGGAAGGGTATCCGTTCTTTGCAGGCAGGCTGAGCCTGATGAGCACGGCACAGCTTCTGGCGCCACGAAACGGCGAGCGGGTATTCCTGACGCTACCCAACCTGGATGTGGCCCTGGCGAAGGTGCGAGTGAACGGCCAAGAGGCCGGCCCCGTCCTTTGGAAGCCGTATCGGGTGGAGATTACGTCCCTCGTGAAGGATGGCGACAACGCCGTGGAGATCGAATTGGTCACCTCGCTGCGCAACCTGCTGGGGCCGCACCACCGCCCCGATGGAGAGGTGGACGAGACATGGCAAGTCCACTACTCGGCGCGACACGCGGGAGGTTCCAAGTGGTACGAGCGACGGGGCCAAGCGGGTGTGGAATGGACCGACGACTATTTCGTTCTGCGATTCGGGTTGCAGGGGCCAGTGGTTGTCGAATACGTGCCAGGCGGCTGGTGATGTACCTCGCTTGTGTCATCTTGGATCGCCAACTGCCACATGACCACTGTCGAGTTTGGAGCATGACATGAATTTGCTAGCCAACCTGAAGAGAATCGCTCACTTCCTGTATGGCCGACGCCGTGAAGTGCTTAGCAAAGAGTTTTGGGACACGGTGGCAAGAGTGACCAGGAGTCGCTTCAATTTCTGGGAACGGGTCGGCGGGGATGAATATGAAAGAAACCTTCGGGCCATCGAGCTGAGGCCCTGGAGCTTGTATCTCGAGCTAACCAACATCTGCAATTCTAACTGCATCTTCTGTGCGTACCAGTACCAGACCCGCCCCCGCGATGTCATGTCAGATACGGTCTTCCGGAAGGCGCTTGACGACTACTGTGCCATGGGCGGAGGGGATCTATTGCTGGAAGTCATCGTTGGCGATCCGGCGCTCGACCCGAAGTTCATTTGGCGGATCAGGCAGGCTCGCGTCCGGCCCGAGATCGCCAGCATAGAGACGATCACGAATGGTATCGCCTTCGAGGAAGGGGAGATCCCAGAACTTGTGCGTTCAGGCATTTCCAAGATCCTGATCAGCACGGGGCCCTGGAAGCAAGAGCTTTATGAAGAGATTTACAGGAACAGGTTGTACAAGAGGGTGTTGAGGAACATAAGATCGCTTCTGGAAGAAAACGCCAAAGCCGGGTGTCCGGTGGAGATCAAAATCGCCTTCCGCTCCAACCTCTCTATGCGGGAGACCATTTTGCTGCCCGATTACCAGGAAGTGGCCCATCTCCCCCACAAGGTGGAGTTCAACACAGACTTCGATACCTGGGGAGGCCGCATCAAGGCGGGCGACCTCTTGCCGGGGATGCATCTACGACCGCCGGTTAGATTGGAGCGGGAGCCATGCTGGTGGCTCTACGAGGGCCCCACCGTCTTTGCCGATGGTCGAGTCGGGCTATGTGCCTGCCGCGATTTGAATGCCGACAGCGAACTTGTTGTCGGTGACATCATGGCAAGATCACTCCTTGAAATATGGCGTTCAGGCGATGTTCAAAGGATACGAGAGCAGTTCAGGAGAGGGGATTTTCCGGGCATATGCAGAGGATGCACCATGTACGTCAATCTGGGTATGTATCGCACGCGGGCCGGCTCGGAACGTGCCAGGATCACGCTGAAGCGGTTGAAGTCTAAAGAGCAGTTTAACATTGGAGGAGAGTAGAGTGGACTGACGCCTATTTCGTCCTGAGTTTCGGGCTGCAGGGGGCGGTGACCGTTGAATACATCTCAGGCAATCAATTTTGACAAGATTTGAAAAGCATAGTATACTGAATTTGAAAGAAATGGAAAGCGCAGCGAAAAATGAAGAAACCCTCGGCTTCTGAAGGCGGTTGACATTGTGACTGCGTTTGAGCGGCGTCAACGGATTCTCGGCCTCTTAAGGGAGCGGCCAGGGATCAAGGTCAGCGAACTGGCCGGTCTCTTGGGCGTCTCCCAGGTGACAATTCGCAGCGACCTGGATGCCCTTCAAGAGGTGGGACAGATCACTCGCGTGCGCGGAGGCGCGGTAGCCAAGGAAGGTTTCGTAGGCCATAGCCCTGCCTTCACGGCCCGTGCCCAAGTCAATGCCAGCGCCAAGAACCAGATCGCACGTTGGGCGGCGGACATGGTACGCGATGGCGAGTCCATCCTCCTCGACGCCAGCACTACCGTCTTTCACATGGTCCCCTATTTGCAGGATCTCCGCAACCTCACCGTCGTTACCAACAGCATCGAAGCTGCCTCCGCGCTGGTCAAGAACCCCTCTCATACGATCATCCTCATTGGTGGGACGCTATCCCCCACTGGCACCTCCGTTCAAGGCCACTTGGCGGAAAAGAGCCTGGAGGCGCTGCACGTCAGAACTGCTTTCGTCTCCTGCTCCAGCTTTTCTCTTGAGGTGGGGCTGACGCAGGACGACATCCAGGAGGCGCAACTGAAAAGCGGGATGATCCGCTCCGCCGAGCGCACAGTGGCGCTCGTGGACTCCAGCAAATTCGGTAAAAGGGACTTGACATCCTTTGCCAGCGTGGAGCAAATATCCCACATCTTTACTGACAGCGGTGTAGCTCTAG
>CAYPON010000275.1:0-4784 GCA_964412315.1 uncultured Anaerolineae bacterium
TCAAGTCAGGCAAAGGGTTATCGCGGAACGAATTTTGGGAAGCCGTTAGACAACGCAGTGGCCAGCAGACCGACCAAGAGTCTACGTAGGCACGGCCACAGCATGAGAACCTGCCTACCCCGGCTTCCATGTCATCCTCACCCTCGCCCGTCCACTCGCGGCAGCGGGCAGGGTGAAAGTCAGCCGCTTCAGCACCCCCTCTTTGGCATTGGCCTTGCACTCTTCGGCCAGCACAGCCAGGGAGAAGGACGCTCCTGCCGGTTCCTCAATGGTCAGGTGCAAATCGCGCGTTTTGCCGTGCAGGATCGCCGTCGCTCCAGAGACCTCGACATCCAGCCAGGTCACGAAAGCCTCCTCGACCTGCTGTGGCTGCTCGGCAAAGGTGAAGGTGTCTTGTAGCTTGATGGTCCCGGCCTGCCGCCCTTTGGCAGCCAGAGCAAGCTCGCGGTGGATGCCTAGGCCAGGCACAGAGTAGGCTTTGCCGATCTCTAACACAGCCTTTTTCGGCTCCCCTTCGGGCGCATAGCCGAGGACTTGCCCCTCGAATTCGCGGCCCGCCGACTGCAACTGCCCGCCGATGCATGGCACGCTATGGCCGAAGGAATTGGCAAAGATGTTCTCGTAGCGCGTGCTGCTGAAATACTGGCGACTGTAAAGCCCCGTCCCTGGATCACACAAGAAAGTCTCGCCGCCAGCGTGCACGATAAAGCTGCCCACGTCGTTCTGGTTATGGTTTTCCGCATTGTGGCCGGCTTTGATAGCGGTCACGACGGGCGTGCCTGCACTGGTCTCGGCAACCAGCCGCACTACGCCTCCGTTAGGCAGGTAGCTATCGCCGATCCCAGGAGCTTCTGGGAACTGTCCATCCCACCAGAGGAGCGTGTGCAGGATTGCTGTCAGGTCCCAGTCGAGCAGGTCGCGGTATAGATCCGCTGGGCCTGCAGAGAGGACAGGCCTGGCTAACACCCTGCGCAACTCGGAAACGCCGCTGCGCTCCGCCAGGCGCATGATGAAGCCGGGTTGGAAAGAGAGGACCTCCGCGCAGTCGGAAAAGCTGGCGTAATGAGCGGGCGAAAGCATCACATGCGTTGGGTACGCAGCGATGGCCTTCATCCGCTCGCCGGAGAGGATATCAATCTGTCCCGCCGTCCGCTGCCGTAGCAGTTCCGCGAAATCCACATAGTGGATGAGGCCATAGCCCCAGTACCCTGAACCCTCCGTGGAGGCGCCATCATCCTCGAAGGCGGTGTGGATAAAGGTGTCCAGGCCGGCCAAGACTGCTGATACTGCCTCCGCCAGCCGGCTCTCGTCGCGCTCTAAAAGAAGGAAAGTGGAGCCAACGGAGCCATTGCAGACGCCGTTCCAGTTGCTATGCCCCTTGTACCAGCCGAAGGTTTCATGGAACTCCAAATAGGGCGCGAAAATGCGGCGTTCGATCTCGTCCCGCACCCGCTTCTGCACTTCCTCGGCCAGCTTGTCATTCAAGGCGGTGAGCAATTGTGCCAGCATAAAGCCCGTCTCCGCGGAGAACAGGTCAATCTTGACCCATTCATGGGCCGGGAGAACCCAGGTCGTCTCCTCGCAGATGTTCCAGATATAGTCCTGCACAGCATCCAGCAGCTTGTCCTCGCCGAGAAAGAGGCGCAAGGCCGCCGCGGTCAGTATGCTCCGCTTGTGGAAATAGGGCGCCTCGTAGCCGCGCCGCTCCCCCGTGTTGCGAAACTGCCGGTAAAGCGTATAGGTGGTCAGGGGGATGGCCGTCGGGTCAGCCATCAGTTCCTCGCTTGCCTCCAAAAGCAGCTTCGCTTGTAGGCTGCGGCGCAGGCCAGGGATATCCTGGCGGGCCTTGTCCAATTCAGGGAACAAAGGCAGGCCCTTTCCCACTTCCATCGCAAAGAGGCGTTTCAATGTTTCGCTGGAAACAGCAATGGAATCGGTTGTCATAATCTTATCCTTTTCGATATTATCCCACGGATGCTGTGCTGGAGACGACGATGACCATCGGCCGGCGTCCGGTTTCTTGCAGCAAAAAAGTCTCCAGGGCGCGTTGCACACGCTCAGCGGTGCGGGAGGAGGGCGGGGCCTCTTGGGCCACGCGCAGCGCCTCCGCCCGGATGCGTTGTATCAACTCCTCCGATTCGCGGACGTAGACAAAACCGCGCGATATGACCTGGACGTCACGCACCGCCTTGCTCGCTGCATCCATCGCCAGCATGGCCACGACAAATCCATCTCGTGCCAGGATTTCCCGGTCGCGCAGCACGGCAGGGCCTACATCGCCAACGACCGCGCCATCTACAAAGATCGTTTCCTGGTCTATGTGATCGGCGACGCGGGCGGATTCCTCGTCCACTTCCAGCATATCGCCATTGTTCAAAACCAAGATGCGTTCCCACGGGATGCCGCTTTGATGGGCGAGGCGAGCGTGCTGATGCTGGTGGCGCGGCTCGCCGTGAATCGGCAAGAAAAAGCGCGGGCGCAGCAGGCGAATCAGCAACTTCTGATCCTCCTGGCTGCCGTGGCCTGAGACGTGTACGGGGGCGAGCTTGTCGTAGATGACATCGGCCCCCTTTTGGATGAGTTGATTGATGATGCGATTGACCGGCTCCTCGTTTCCGGGGATCGCCTGGGCGGAGAGCACAATCGTGTCATCGGGGTGGATTTCAATATGGCGATGAATGCCGGTAGCCATGCGCGCCAGAGCCGCCTGTGGTTCCCCCTGGCTGCCCGTAGCGATGATGGCTACGCGAGAGGGAGGCAGACGATCTATCTTGCGGATGTCCACCAGGGTGTCAGGTGGTATGCGCAGATAGCCCATTTCCTGGGCCATGGCCACGTTATCCACCATGCTCCGGCCATCCACAGCCACCTTGCGATTGTGCCGCACCGCCACGTCTATAACCTGTTGCACCCGCGAAAGCAGGGAGGCGAAGGTCGCTATGATAATGCGACCTGAGGCTTCGGCAAAGATCCTTTCAAAGGTATCCTCGACGATGCGCTCTGGCGGTGTGAAGCCGGGCCGCTCCGCACCGGTCGAATCGGCCATGAGAAGCAAAACCCCTTCCCCTCCGAGGCGGGCGAGAGCCGCCAGGTCTGGCGCCCCTTCTTGTTCCGATCCTATATCCAGTTTGAAATCCCCAGAGTGTACGACCGTGCCCACCGGTGTGCGGATCGCCAATCCCATCCCATCGGGAATAGAGTGGTTCACCTCGAAAAAGGTCGCCTCGAAAGGCCCCAGCCGCAACTGGTCTCCATCCTGGATCGTGTTGAGCGTCGCCCGGTCGGAGACCCCTTCCTGCGCCAGCTTAACCTCCGCAAGCCCGCGCGTCAGGCGCGAACAATAGACGGGGAGGGACATCTCCCGCAAGAGATAGGGGAGCGCGCCGGTATGATCTTCGTGGCCATGGGTCAGTATGAGACCACGGATGAGATCGGCGCGGCTGCGAAGGTAAGCGAAATCAGGGATGACCAGGTCAATCCCCCACATATCGTTTTCAGGAAACATGGAGCCGCAATCCACAATCAGCATGTTGCGGCCATACTCGAACAACGTCATGTTTTTACCGATCTCCCCCATGCCACCGAGAGGGATAATGCGCAATTTGTTCACCATACCAAGACTACTCCAATCGTCGTGCGTCTGCCTGGCGATCCGCCAAGCAGGTCGAAAGCCTGTCGTATACATAATACCCCCAAAAGCACGCCCAGCAAAACGCAAGCTGACTCTGTTGACACGAGGGGATTGCGAGAATATAATCGGCTAGCGGAGGATAGGCCTTTACGCGCAACAGAACGCCCATAAAGGGCTACGTTACATGATGGCGCGCGCGTTTATAGCGGTCCCCAGCCTGAAGCGATTGAGGTTCCCCATGGGGGTGATAAAGCGATGAAAAGCATTGCGGTTTTGACTAGCGGCGGTGACGCCCCAGGGATGAATGCGGCTATACGCGCTGTTGTCCGCATGGGCATCGCCCAGGGGTGGAAAGTATACGGCGTCCAGCACGGTTATGCTGGTTTGATCGCTGGGGACATGGAACCGCTGGCGGCGCGCGATGTCAGTGGCATCATCCAACTCGGCGGCACCGTCCTGGGCAGCGCGCGCTGTCCAGAGTTCGAAACGGAGGATGGACGGTGGCAGGCGTTGCGCGAGTTGCGGCAACACGACATTGACGCTCTGGTGGTCATTGGCGGGAATGGCTCACAGGCAGGCGCTTATGACCTTTGGCAAATGGACTTTCCGGTGGTTGGCGTGGCCTCGACGATAGATAACGATCTCGCTGGCAGTGACATCACCATCGGCGTGAACACCGCTCTGGACATCGCTTTGGAGGCGATTGACCGGCTCAAGACGACGGCCTCCGCCCACCAGCGGGCCTTTCTGCTGGAGGTGATGGGCCGCAGATGTGGCTATCTGGCCTTGATGGCTGGCATTGCCGGTGGAGCAGAGGCAGTGGTGATACCGGAAATGGAGATACCCCCTGAGGAGATTGCCGAAGAGATACGTCAGGCATATCTGCGCGGCAAGTCCCATGCCCTGGTCGTTGTGGCCGAGGGAGCCAAGTACAATGCGGAAGCGATGGCGCGCCATTTCGACGCGAACAAGGCACGGCTGGGCTTCGAGTTGCGCGTGACCAAGCTGGGGCATGTGCAACGCGGCGGTGCTCCTGGCGCCTTCGACCGCTTACTCGCCACCAACCTGGGCGCAGGGGCCGTCGAGGCGCTGGCGCGAGGCGAGCAGGGCGTGCTGGTCGGCCTGATTGGCAATAAAGTCACGACCACGCCCT
>CAYPON010000276.1:0-4783 GCA_964412315.1 uncultured Anaerolineae bacterium
TGCTGTTGAGAGGGCGACGGGAGTGACTGCCCAGGGGATACGCCTGAAGACCTTCTGCTGTGTAGATCAGCAGGGGATCGGCATCGAGGCTTTTCGGATGCTGGTGCCCGCAGAGTGGGAGGTCAGCGGAGGTATACAATGGATCCTGGACAGGCCGGGCATGCCCGCTGGCGTCGCCCTGCTAATCCGCAACCCCGCCAGCGAAGAAGCGCTAGAAATCCTGCCGGCCCTTGGCTTCTACTGGACGAACAACCCCTTGATCCTGATGACCATGCCGGTGGGAAGCATGTACTTTGGCAACGAGGTGCGCCAGCCGATGCCCGCGACGCAGGTTCTGCGAGAGATCATCGTCCCCAGGTATCGGGGAGGGATTCGCGGGCTGCAGATCGTCGGCGTGGAGCAGTTGCCTGACCTTCCTGGCCAGTTGCAGGCCATCCAGGCTCAGGCCAGCCCCCAAGCTGCCCAGCCGATGATGCCGCCGGGGATGATCTCTTACGACGGGGCTTCCACCCACCTTCGTTATTCGCGCAACGGCAAGGCCATCGAGGAGAAAATCTTCACCGTCGTGCCGGCCATGCGCATCAACATGCCCACTTTCGGCGGGATGATGGAGAATATCTGGTGGCAGGCGGACTATCTCATCTGTTTTCGCGCCGAGGCGGGACAGTTGGAGAGCGCGTCGGAGTTGTTCCAGATGCTGGTTCGTTCCTTCCGTATCAACCCGCAATGGTATGCGGGTTACATGCAGGTCATCCAATTCCTCACGCAGAGGCAAATCCAACAAATCCGGCACATCGGCCAGATCAGCCGCATCATCAGCCAGACTAGCAGCGAGATCAGCGACTCGATGATGGCTTCGTATTATCAGCAACAGCAGATCATGGATCGCATCTCGGACAAAGTCAGCCAGACGATACGAGGCGTGGATGAATACTACAACCCGATCGAGGAGCGGGGGGTCGAACTGCCCGGCGGCTACAATCACGCCTGGACAAACAGCCTGGGTGAGTACATCCTGAGCAACGACCCGAACCTCAACCCGAACATCGGCTCCAACTTGAACTGGGAGCCGATGGAACGCAAATCGTAATACTGCCGATGCTGGGCCGCAGTTCGTAGCCATGCAGTCCCCAGCGACGGCCCTTCAGGCCGTCGCTGCAGCCGTCCATCGCCAAGTTGGCGATCCCGGTTGTCAGGTTTTCCCTGACAAAAACAACCCTCAATCAGTGCTTTCCCCTCTAGACAGCTTCTTGCTCATGTATCATAATTGTCGTGTGACGGGTGACTACGAAGGGGCCACCTCATCAACGTAACCATCTTCACCCTCGCCCAGTTTGACTGCCCTGGATGGCAGTCGAAAACGTGAGCGCTTGAATACCCCGTCGCTGCATTTAATCCTGGAAGAAGACTTAGCCTTACTCCTTGCGGCAAGTGCCAGACGGCACAGGGAGGGCAGCGGAAATGGACAGAGAGCGTAAGATCCTTGTCATTGACGATGATCCCATCTTTGTCAAGTCCACAAAAGCCATACTGGAATCCCACGGTTATCGGGTGGATAGTGCGAAGAATGGGGAGGAAGGGCTGGCCAAAGTGAAGCAGGAGAAGCCCGATCTGGTGCTCCTGGATGTGATGATGAATTGGGTGCTGGAGGGCGTGACGGTAAGCCAGGAGATGATGAGCCAGAGAGAGATGCAGGGCATCCCCATCATCATGGTCACTTCCATTCGGGACTCGGAGCATCGGGGCCTTTTCCCGCAGGATCAATACTTGCACATTGACAGTTGGCTGGACAAGCCCTGTCCTCCCGACAAGCTGGTGTCCGAAGTCGAGAGGACGCTTGCACGCCGCAACAAGTACAAAAAGAACACCTCCTGAGAAAGGTGGCTCTTGTGGAATTCCAAGGGCTACAGTATGCCTGCACATATTCGGCCAGTGTTTCCTCTGCGCCGCTGCTCCCCGTCATTCTGGGGGTGCTGTGTCTGCTCCTGGCGGGTGGGCTGCTGTATTATGTTCTTTCCACGAGAACCTGGCTGCGGCTGAAGGAAGAGGAACTAGCGGCCACTAAAAGGGAGTTGCAGGAGCGATCTCAAGCCCTCGCACAAGCGGAGGGCGAGGTGGAGCGTCTGAGGAAAATCCCCAAAGCGGAGCTTCTACCTATGCTCAAGCTGGCCCACGAACAGCGCTCCCCCCTGGCTGCCATTCAGAACGCCCTGGATATGCTCCTACAGGGATATGCTGCCCATAACCCCGAGTTGCAGGTCGAGATGTTGAACCTGGCACGCGAGCGTGCAGCGACGATGCTGGATCGGGTCAATGACTTCCTACGTCTGGGAGCCGTCCGACATGCCGAGCTCGAGAGAAAGGTGCAGCCCGTGCAATTGCTGGATGTCCTGCAACGACTGATTCCTGAGAAGCGCGTCCGGGCGAGATGGAGAGCTGTAGACTTGCACGTGGATATGCCGGACACCCTGCCTACAGTGATGGGCACGTATGAGGACATGGAGCATCTGCTATCGAACCTGATCAACAACGCCATCAAGTATACCAATCCGGGGGGCAGGGTCACACTCTCTCTCCAAGAGAAAGGCGGCAACGTCGTCGGAACCGTAGAGGACACAGGTATAGGGATCGCGCCAGAGGACCTGCCCAGGATTTTTGACGGGTTCTACCGCGCCAGGAGCGCGAAGAACATGGACGCTGAAGGCACGGGCTTGGGGCTGGCCATAGTGAAGCAGGTGGTAGACCTGTATGGCGGGCAACTCGGTGTGGAATCGGAAGTGGGCAAGGGGAGCAAGTTCACTTTCACCTTCCCTACAAAGGTCTCCGCCGTAGAGGAGGAAAAAACCAAGACATTCCGTGATCTGCACAAAGAAGTGATCCAAAGCGGCCTATGTGCCCAGTGCGGCGGCTGCCTCTCCCTTTGCTCGGCGGACAAACTGAATGCCCTGGAACTGGATGGGGATGGCTTCCCACGCTACGCCGACGAGGGCAAATGCCTGGCATGTGGCACATGTTATCTGATCTGCCCCTCAACCAGGGATCTGGAGGCGGAAGTGCGGAGGAGGTTCGGCTGGAAGCCACCTATCGGGGCATATCAAACTATCGCCTCAGCCAGAGCGACGGAGGAGGCCATTCGCAAGAGGGCCACCGATGGCGGGGCAGTGACCTCCCTGCTCCTGTACATGCTGGAGAATTATCTCATCCAGGGGGCCATGGTCTCCCAGAGCACGGCTGCTTTCAACCGTGAGCCTCTGATCGCCACTACAAGGGAAGAGATCATCTCCGCTGCTGCTTCCTCCTCCCTTACCGGCTCCTCCCGCCTCGAACAGCCCGGGGACAAGTACACTACTTATTGCCCCGTTCTGTTGGGCATCAAGGGCCTGGAGAGCAAACGCCTCAGCCGTGTGGCTATGGCGGGCACCCCCTGCCAGACCAGGACGGTGAGGAAGGCGCAATGCCTGGGCGTCCATCCGGCCCACGTCGTCGGCTATACCATCGGGCTGTTCTGTATGGAGAGCTTCGCTTTCGACGCGCCGGGCCGCAGAAGGCTGGAAGATAAGCTACATGTTAACCTTGCCGATGTTGACACGCTGACTGTAAAGGAGGATTTGAACATCACCTTGCGGGATGGCGCGACCATCCATCTGCCACTTGAGGAAGCGGAGGAGATGGCTCGCCCCGCCTGCCTGGCCTGCACCGAGTTCGCCAACGACTACGCGGACATCGCCGTTGGTGGACTGGGTTCGCCAGATGGTTATGCCACGATCCTGATCCGCACAGAGAAGGGCAACCGGGTGTACGACGGGGCGCTGCGCCAGGGTTACATCGAGGAGAGGAGATTCCACGATGCAGCCGAGTTGCGCAGCGAGCAGACCAGGATGGTGGCGCAAGTGGTGGCCTTTGCGCGGCGGAAACAGGAGCGTGCGGAGGCACGCTTGAGGGAATTGGCATCAGTGCCGCTTGGTTGATAGTAAACAAAGGTAGCTTCGGGCCTCGTGCCCGCCACAAGGGGCTATTCTACCAGAGTCTGAGGAGTTTGTCCTATGGAAAAAACAGGCGTTTATATCTGTCATTGTGGCACCAACATCGCTGGCATCGTGAACGTGGAGGAGGTCACCGACTTCGCCTCCTCCTTGCCCGGAGTCGCCATCGCCAGACACTATGCCTACATGTGCTCCGACCCAGGCCAGGAACTCATCAAACAGGACATCAAAGAATTGGGCCTCGCCAGAGTCGTCGTCGCCTCCTGCTCACCCCTCATGCATGAGCACACCTTCCGCAGAGCCTGCGAAGAGGCCGGCCTCAACCCCTTCTTCTTCCAGATGGCCAACATCCGCGAGCAATGCTCCTGGGTCACCGAAGACCCAGCCAAAGCCACGCAGAAGGCGAAGGGGATCGTGGCTGCCGCGGTGAGGCGGGTGCTCTTCCACGAGCCTCTGCAGATCAAGGAGGTGCCGGTCAATCCCGCGGCGTTGGTGGTTGGGGGAGGGATTGCCGGGATCGAAGCTGCCTTGCGCATCGCCGATTCGGGGAGGAAGGTGTATCTGGTGGAGCGGGAGCCATCCATCGGTGGGCACATGGCGCAGTTGTTCAAGACCTTTCCCACGTTAGACTGTTCGGCCTGAATACTGACGCCGAAGATGGTGTCCGTGGGACAGCACAAGAACATTGAGCTTCTGAGCTACAGCGAGGTGGAGGGGGTATCGGGGTACGTTGGCAACTTCAAGGTGAAGGTGCGCAAGAAGGCACGTTATGTCAAAGAGGAGCTGTGCACCGGCTGCGG
>CAYPON010000277.1:0-388 GCA_964412315.1 uncultured Anaerolineae bacterium
TGGCCTTTTTACAGGCGGGCATCCGCACGGCCTTGCTCGCCTTTCCCGCTCGCTACACACACACGCCCTTTGAGATGGTCAGCCTGGAGGATTTACAGCGGACGGCGCGGCTCCTCAGCGCCTTTGTGACGAGGCCGCTGGCAGGTTCATAAAATGGTCGGCTGCGATACGCTTGCCCCAGACGCATCGCAGCCGCGAGAGATGGGAAATGAGATTATATCAGCAAGGCCTCCCTGGCCATTCCCCCCACCAGGGAAGCCGCAACGGTATGGTCGGCTGCGATACGCTTGCCCCAAACGGATCGCAGCCGCGAGAGATGGGAAATTGGAAGGGATATCAGTTAAAGGCCGCTATCGTCGCGGCGTAGGCGTCGGCACCACCCTCGTTT
>CAYPON010000277.1:398-4693 GCA_964412315.1 uncultured Anaerolineae bacterium
GTGTATAAGAGACAGCCCTCGTTTCCAGGCTTGGCGCGGGCGTGGGCGTCAAGGTAGGAAGCGGCGTCGGTGTGGCCCGGCGCGTGGGTGTCGGCCTAACCTCCGTCGCCGTCGGCACCGCCGTTGCGGGCGGCAGCGGTGGCTGGTAGGTGAACCCGCCGGGCAGAACGCCTCGGCTATCGTCGGGATTCATCACCACGACATCGGCAGGGCCGGCGCTGTGCGGCTGCGTCAGTGCTGTCAGAGTATGCGAATCCAGGACGCGCACATTGTAGGCCGGCTCGCCGCCGATGAACACCTTGACCCCTCTCGGAGCGAAAAAGGCCCCCTGGATCGTCACCCAGGTTTCCCCATAGGTTGGGCCTCGGTCGGGCACGATGCTTCTCACCGCCGGTGAGCGCGCCATGCCCTGCACTTCCGCCGAGAGGCCGCTCTCCACACCCGCCGTGTTGTATGCCGAGACTGTCATGTAATAGCTCGCCTCGTCCGTCAGGCCGCGCATCAGGTAAGAAATGACCTCGCCCACGTCCAGCGTAGCGGTATAGTGGCCGGGGGCGACGCCGTAATGCACTCTGTAACCGGCCAGGTTCGCCTCGCGGTTCGGCTCCCAGCGCAGCAAAAGTGCACCGGAAGTCAGGCTCAGGCCAGTCGGCGCTGCCGGCGGTGCATCTGGTAACGCAAAGTCAACGGGGCCATTGACCACCCACTCCGACAGGCCCAGCGAGGGGCCTTGCCCTTGCTCTATAGTGAACCGCGCCCAGGTGATCTCGCGTCCATCCAGGTTCAGAACCAGCGGCGAGCCATCCTCCGCTAGCGCGCCTGTAGAGAGAGCCGAGCCATCGCTGAGCGTCACGGTCGCTGCCGAGACGCGGTTATTCTCCTTCACGCGCGGGTACAGAAGCATCCGTCCCGCCCGGATCGGCATCGGCCAATCCAGTTGCACCCAGGGATGCGCCTCGCGGCGGCTGGCCCAATCGAAATTACCATAGTCGTCAGCCAGGCGACCGTCGTTCACCCGCCAGGCGCCGCGATGGAACGCATCCCCTTCGGAGGAGGCAGATGCTGTCGCCAGTCGCGCCAGGTTGGCCTGCGCCTCGCGTGCCGGCTCGGGGAGGATCATGTGGCCACGGTGGCAGCCCGTGCACTGCACGGTTGTGCCGGGCCGGAAGTAATCGTGACCAAAGAATGCTGTGCGCCGTTCGCCAGGCACCATCTGGGTCGTAGGCGAAAGAGAATGCCGCACCGCTACACCGTTGCTGTTGCGCAAAACATAGATCAATGGACGGTCGGCAGGAACTTCTGCCGTGAAGGAGCCATCCGCATTCACCGGCACAGAGGTGACAAAGCGGGGCATCTGGCGATGCAACAGCGGGAATCCTCTCTCTGTGAGCCAGGCCTGGCTATCGTCGTAGAACTCCACAGAAGCCACCGTGCCGGGACGCGGCGAGCGTTCGACCATCAAATGCGGCGGCAGATCGGCATAGACGTTGCTATTGTGTATGATCGCTTTCGTCCCCAGGCCAGCGGTGGGATCGTCGCTGATGCGTTCTGCATCAGAAGCATCCGGGATGATCGTCGCCTCGCGCGGGTAAACGGCTACCGGATCAAGTTCATCCGTATCCGGGGTGTTGTAGAGCAGGGCGATGTGGCCGTCAGTTCCACCCGCCATGTAAATCCCGTAATCGAATCGCGCGATCAGACGTCCCTGCCAGTCTCGCTCCACATCTGTCCGGGGTGTATAGGCAAAGGCGACGCGGCTATCGGGCAGCGGCGCAGGGCCGAGGGCGTGGGGAGCCTCCAATCTCTCCGGGTCGCCGATGCCCACCACATAGTTCACATCCACAAACCCTGGTGTCAACTTGGCAAGAGCAGTGGCCAGCGTGGAGCCTAGCAGGTTGCCGATGCGGCTGAAAGTGTAGGCGATGTCCCCATTGGGCAGCTCTCGTGCCTGGAAAGCCCCTCCGATCTCATTCAGGCCGCCCAGGTTGAAGGCAATCCGGCCACTGTCCGAGCCATCTGGCCGGCAACTCCAAAGCCCCCAGAAGCTGGGCGCAAAAGTATACTCCGCCCGCAAGGGCCGCAACCCCGGCCCGGCCAGGGCGGGCACATTCATGTTGTCCACCCAGAAGCTGAAGAGAATGCGCCCATCGGCCAATACAGAAGGGGTCATGGCTCCGCTACGGGTCGTTGTGATGCGATGAAGGTGACTGCTGTCGGCGTTCATAACGTACAGATTCGCCGCTCGTAAGCCGCACGAACCACTTTGTGCCATATATCGCGTCGAGACGAAGCAAATCCGCCCATCCGGTAGATAAACGGGGTCATAATCGCCGTATCGTTGGAAAATGCCGATATTCCGCTGCCAGTCGTCGGGATCCACCGGGATCGGCACGCGCCGGTCGTCGAAGGTGAGCTGGCGCAATCCTGTGCCATCCAGGTTGATCTCCCAGATGTGCCATTGCTCCGCCTCGGAGCGGACGGCGGCAAAAACGATCTTGCGGCCATCGAAGGAGACCGCTGGCCGGGATACATCGTAAATCGGCGTGCCTCTCGTCAGGTCTTCCACGCGCCCGTCGGGATAGAGCACCCGCAGACTCCCCCCCACCACGACCTCACGTCCTCTGATCCCGACGGGCGGGCCAACATGAATGCCATCCAGAGTTTCCAGGCGACGGCGCGAAACAAAGACGATCGGCACTGGAGGCCGTTGTACGGGATAGGTTAGCGGAGCCGGTGTCAGCAAGGGCAGCGGCTGTGACCTTTGAAAGGCCCTGGTCGTTTCCTCATCCCAATCAGATAATACCAAAGGGGCGAATGCTGCGAGCAGAGCCGCCACGGCGATAACGACGGCTACCCCCACCATGCCTCTGCGACTCGAACGGAATAAGGGCATGTTAACCGTCCTATGCGCAGAGCAGGCTGAGTCCAAAATAGAGGACGACCAAGCCGGCGATAGCGAGCAATTCTATGATGATCATTTCCCCACCTCTCGAAAACCCTTGCAGGCCCCACACCCCTGGAAGGATATTGTCGGCTTCATTATGGCGTCTTCACGTTACAGCCGTGTTACCCTTTTGTAAAAAGAATGTAAAAGTTAAATCCGCAGACGTCGCAGATCAACCCGAGACCTCTGGGGTTTGGAAAAACCCCAGAGGTCTACTGCGCTCATCTGCGAAATCTGCGGACGTAATCTCTCGTGAGGCGTGTCGGCCTGAGGTTTATTCCTTGCGATATTGAGCCTGACCAAGCTCGTAGGCATCGCCGCCGTAAATATCATCCACCACAATAACCGGCAGTTTGCTCACTCGCAGCCTGAGCAAGGCTTCTGCACCCAGGTCCTCGTAAGCGATAACCTCGGCTTCCTGGATGGAGCGGGCAATGAGCGCCGCTGCCCCCCCGACAGTGGCAAAGTATATCGCTTTGTACTTCACTATCGCCTCTCGCACCTGCGGCGAGCGATTCCCTTTGCCGATCATCCCTTTCAATCCTGTCTCTAACAGGCGCGGCGTGTAGCCATCCATGCGCCCGCTCGTCGTCGGGCCAGCGGAACCGATCGGATGCCCCGGCCTGGCGGGTGAAGGCCCCATGTAGTAGATGATCTGGCCGCGTGGGTCGAAAGGCAGCGGCTCGCCCCTGTCCAGGGTGGCCATGAATCGTTTATGCGCAGCATCACGGGCCACGTAAACAACGCCTGTGATCAGCACCTTGTCTCCCGCATGTAAGCGGGCAATCACCTCATCCGTGAGAGGAGTCGTGATTTCCATTTCGTGGCTCCGTCCTCAGGTCAAGCCCTTAAAGGATCGCCTCTTTATGGCGCACGCTGTGGCATTGCAGGTTAACAGCTACCGGCAGGCTGGCGATATGGCAGGGAAAAGTCTCGACATGCACAGCCAGGGCGGTTGTCCTTCCTCCCAAGCCCAACGGGCCGATGCCCAGCCGGTTCACCCGCTCAAGTATGTCGGCTTCCAGTGCAGCCACTTCCGGGTCAGGATGCGGCCTGCCGACCTCGCGCAATAACGCCCTCTTGGCCAGGAGTGCCGTCTGCTCCATGGTGCCGCCGATACCCACTCCCACAATGATCGGCGGGCAAGGGTTCGCGCCCGATTTGTTCACGCTTTCGACCACAAAATCCGTGATCCCTTGGCGGCCAGCCGCCGGTGGAAACATGCAGAGGTAGCTCATATTCTCACTGCCGCCCCCTTTTGGGGCCACGATGAGCTTGATGTGCTCGCCGGGGAGAATGGTCGTGTGGATCACCGGCGGCGTGTTATCGCCAGTGTTGACCCTTGCTGAGA
>CAYPON010000278.1:0-3961 GCA_964412315.1 uncultured Anaerolineae bacterium
CAAGAGATAGCGCTTCATCCGTATTCTCGTACCACGCGAATAGCCGCTTCGCTCTCTACAGGGCACTGGTATTCGCAAATGCCGCAACCGATGCAGTGGGGGCGTACCACGTGTGGCTTTTGTACCACGACCTGCTTTCCTTTTGCATCCAGCACCGTCTCTTCCGTTAAGCGGATCGCTTTCTTCGGCACAGGGCACATCTCTTCGCAGACGATGCACGGGATGCCATATGCCCAGGGAAGACAACGATTGAAATCTATGTACGCTTTCCCGATAATCGTCTCCCGTTTGGATGTAAGGTCCAAGGGGGGGATAGCGCCGCTCGGACAGACCTGGCCACAGGCGTTGCAACTATAATCGCAATATCCCAGGCGCGGCACGAGACGAGGCGTCCACAGGCCGCGCAGGCCCGCTTCCTCAAGACAAGGTTGCAGCCCCGACGTCGGGCAAACCTTCATACATTGGCTGCAACGCACGCAGCGGCTGAGAAAGGCTTTCTCATTCTGCGCTCCCGGCGGGCGCACGAGTAACGGATTCGGCAATGCTTGGCTCATTCCACTATCCAGCAAGGCCACGCCCACGGCTGTGCTGCCGAGGGCTACCAGGAATTGCCGGCGCGAAAGGTCGTAAACCTGGGCCGGAGCTGGCCTGGTATGCAACTTGAACTCGATGCCGCTCTGCGGACACGCCGCCAGGCAATCGAGGCAAACGGTGCATTCCGCCGGGTCGCTTTCGTAGCCTTGCTCGGGATGGATGGCCTCCAGGTCACAAACGCCTGCACATACAGCGCAGTTACTGCACGCCGGCCCGATGGTGCGCCTGATGAGCGAAATTCGGGACAGAAGAGCCAACAGTCCCCCCAATGGGCAAAGGTAGCGACACCAGAAGCGATCGGCTATCAGATTGAGCGAGAGAAGCCCCAGGAAAAGTACGCCGATCAACAGATTGAGGTCAAAGATGCTCTGTTTCACCGGCAACACAGCGCCACGGATCAGGCTCTCTAGAACGTTCACGACCCCACGCAAGGGCCTGATAGCATAGGCGGCGGCCTCGACGCCGGTGACCAGCCGGTTCAGGGTCGGCAAGGCCGCCGTGGTCATCGTGCGGGTGAGGATGGTGATCGGATCGAGGATGAGCAATGTCAGATTGCCGAAAAACGCTCCGCCGATGAGCAAAAAGAGCAGGATATATTTCACCCGCCGCCAAACTGTGTCTTGGGCCGCAAAGCGGTTCATCCGGCTACCTGCTTGCCAGCGGTGCCGCAAACGTACTGCATCGAGGATCGTCCCCAAAGGGCAAAGCCATCCACACCAGACGCGACCGAGAGCAAGGGTCAGGATCAGTGTGAGGAAAGCCGGAACCAGGCGAGGCATCCAACTGCGACCGGCCAGCATGGCTGCGCTCGCCACCAGCGGGTCAAGCCTGAAGAAGAGATCAGCCAGCGAGAAAGCAGCCCGCCGCTGCAACGCCGCGAATAGCAGGTAAATGTAAAAAGCCAGGGCAATCCATTGCACCGCCTGGCGCGCACGTCGCCACCGACTCCAGGTCATCGTTCTCCTTCGCAGAACCTCCTGCAGGTTTTTGAGCCTGTGGGAGACTAGTCCCGTCAGAGGTTGATTTCCTCTATCTTGATGCTTTTCAGATCCAGTGTCCCCAGGCCCATGGCCGCCGCCGCCTTGATGTAGGATATATCTTCCCCTTTGAGGTCAAACAGCGTTGTGGCGTAGGCATCCGCAGCCACGATGTCATGGCTGGCGATGATTGTATCCATTTTCCTGACGTACTGGAGGCTACCGCCGGTCGGGCCGTGCTCAACCAGAATGCGCACTGCATCCACCACGGTCAAAGTCGGGCGCACAACGCTAACCAGATCGGCCACACGCTGTCCGATGTTTTGATGGAACTGGTTGGCTCTATTCACCACGCCCAGCAGGTTCTTGCCCCCCAAAGCAAGCCGCGTCAGATTGTGATGCTTGGCGATGGGCACATTGATGACCAGATCAGCTTCGAGGATGTCCTGGTACACGGGCCAACTCTTGATATCCACCCCTTTGGGGAAGGGCACTTCCTTGAACTTGACGGGACTCATGATTTCCATCACCCCGCCAGCGGCTTCGACCGCCTTCTTGATGCCCGTGATCTCGTAGGCGGCTTCGGCGGTGCCACCGAAGGGGGTGTCCATGACCCGTACCCGCTTGGCGCCTGCGCCTCGGCAGAGACGCGCCAACTCGGCCACCACTTCGGGATTTGTCGTCGCTGCGTATTCATAAGTGTGATAAGCGACGCAAATATTGGGCTTGATAATCACGTTGGCCCCAGGTTTAACGAACCGTTCCATGCCCCCAAGAGCGGCGATAGCGCGCCGCGTGATCTCCGCTGGCTCAGGCCCTCTGACCACGGCCAAATAGGCTTGGCTTGTCTTGGCGGCAGGGGCCGGCTCCTCGCCTTTGGGTTGGCCACAACCGGTTCCCATCAACAAAGCGCTCGCACCAAGTGCCCCCATGACTTTCAGAAACTCGCGTCGGCTGACTTCAGCCATCTATACCTCCCAACCTCCATTCCGACTGATTGCGATCAGCCAAAGGCTGACATCATACCAGAGTAATCTTATCCTGTCAATCTCATTTAAGCTGGCGCAACGCCCCTAGGGGTTCCTCTCCTAAAGCTTTCGCGTTCGCATCCTTAGCCCCGATGACCAGCACCAGATGCTTTCCGGCCTGTTCCACGAAGGCCAGGCCGGGCACGTCGGCTCCTTTGACTGCTTTCAACACGGCTGCCGTGACATTGGCCTCGGGATATTGAACGATCAGCAGGCGCAGAACGTCGCTCCCCCGCCGATAATCGGCCACGGCAGCATCGGTATCGCGGCTCAGGTTCAGGATGTTATCGGGTACGAGCCAGATGATGTTATCCTGGGCCATTTTTTCGTGAAAGAACTTGACGCTCTCCTCCTGGAGGCCCTGGGCTGGCAGGCTACTAATCAACTGCGGAGGCTCTCCCTCCTGCGGCAAGCGAGCGACGAGGCGTTGCGCGAAAGCCAGGAGCGTCTCGTCCTCTAGTTCCCCGCGCATGGCAAAAACCCGACCGTAATAGCGGCTCTGCCAAAAGCTCACCCGATGTCCGGGGTCTTTGGCCCCACCCTTGCCGATGGCAACGGGGGTGCCGGTGCGATAGTAGGTGAACAGGCCATAAGCGTCCTCCGCAGCCGCTACTTCGTAAAGCTCGATGGCCAGGTCCTCCTTACCTGCGGCCTGGTATTGCTGCATGGCCATGTTTCTGAAGTTGTATGTGAGATAAAGCTCCGCCTCGCCATCCATGTAATCGAACAGGGTCTTGGAGGTGTAGAGTTGCGGCTTGTCTGCTCGCTTCCATCCCTGCACATCCTCCAGGGCGGCCAGGTATTCCTGCGGGCTGCCCGCCGGCACGCCCTCTCCTGGTGTGGCTGTCGGCGATGGCTTGCCAGGGGCGCAGCCAGTCCATAATATCACCGAGATTGCCAATAATGCACAAATAAAGGCCCATTGGCCGATCCTTTTCAAAGGGAACCCCTTCCTGTTCGATGGAGTATCTTTTGCAACGCTTGATTTTATGCGGAACGGCTCTCAAGTCAATTATCTGCATTGTAAACTTGCAATTTCCCGGGCCCTCTGATTTTCGTGTTGCGAGTTTTGAAATGTGTGATATAATAGGGTAAAAGCTGTAACTTCTCTGTCTGATCTGTTTTCCTCTAGAGGTGCGCCATGCCTATCCAGTTCTCTTGCGTGCTGAGTCAAAACATCACGCTTGTTTACGATTCACTTGACCTGCGAGCTATTGGCACCAGCAAGCTGAAAGAATTCATCGCGGACGCTCGACCAATGGTGATGGATACTCCTGAGATGATCGTTGCGATGTATCCTCCCATTCCGTTGATAATCCAAATAGGGGATAGGCGCATCCGCATAACGCTGCAGAGAGAGGA
>CAYPON010000278.1:3971-4689 GCA_964412315.1 uncultured Anaerolineae bacterium
AGTCACGATTTGGTTCCCTCTGACAAATCCCGTCTCATTGCCTACGGTTTTAACTACGACCTAAAAATGACAGCGGTCGGTACAGATGCCTATACGGTCATCAAGAGCCGCTTCGCTCCCACCGAGTTGATGATCGAAAAGTCTCTTGGAGTGCGTCTCAGATCCCTCGCACCAAGGTTCCAGTTCGAGCAAAACGGAATCCTCTATGATTTGGTGATCGAAGCGCTATCCGAGATGGAGATTAAAGTGCACTTGAATGCCCACTTCGCATTTCCAGATATCGTTTTGCCCTGCCAAGACGAGCTTGAGGCATCTTTCCGTGAGCAGTATAATTATCTGGTTTCAATGCTCTCTAGGCTATTTGAAGGAGAAGTATAGCAATGTCGGTGAGCGCATCTTTCGATCTGAGGGATAAAGAGAGCTTCCGTCCATCTTGGTTCTCTGCAAGGATGAGTCTGCTGAACAGGCTTGATCGTAAACCCGCTCTGGAGGTGCTATATGCCTCGATCGAGGTGCCCTCTGGGCAGACTCAGAACTACCGGTGGAGAGGTACGGATACATTGACACGTGGCGCTCAAGAAGACTGGATTGAGAATAGAAGCTGTTTATCGTTTCTTCTCCTGCGCGGAGAGGATGCCGCGATTCACGCTATCAAGTACGCAAATCTATTAGATGCTATCGAAAACGAGTTGGAAGAGCCTCCTCCTGCGCCCCATCC
>CAYPON010000279.1:0-4686 GCA_964412315.1 uncultured Anaerolineae bacterium
GTTCCTCCAAACGGAGAAAGTCCGTACCGCCCTAACAGGAACATAAACGTAATCCGTGGCACGCCAGCCAGCCGGGCGGCCAACCCTGTGCTGAGTTTGCCGGTTTCGTACATCTTGATGGCCAGCAAAAGCCGAGCCTCAGCTTCAAACTCCTCCGGGTCTTGCTGCAAGGCCCAAAGCACCTCTGGCGGATACTCAATCTTCAGCACGCTCATCTCGCACCTTCCTTCTCTTCCCAGGTTGACTCTTTTCCCCTATTATAGCACAATTTCGGGATTGCCGCTTCAAAGAATGTAGCTTTTCCGTCATCGGCGAACCGGAATAGTGAGGGGAGACAGATAGGCAATCTGCGCCCCGTCGGCCAGGAGGAGGTTACGAAAGCTCCCGCCTTGGACGGTATACATGATAATGCCAAGCCGATAAACACCTGCGGGCACTTTACGAGGAAAGGGGACTTCAAAATAATCGGCAACGACCTCCCCTGGCCTAGTCCGACTGGCAGGCAGCATTCCCTGCGCCAGAGCGCTGCGGTCTTCCGCCCGCACCTGATTCCCCTTTTCATCGAAAAGCCGAAGCGAGATGGAATAGTCCACAACAGGCACGGCGGGGGCACGGAAATAGAGCGACAAGGGAATGACATAGCCCGACCTGAAATCGGTCTGGTGATAACGGTAGCCGACCAAGCTGACCTGGTTTTCCCAGGTGTAATCGAGCGGCTTGACATCGGCGGGGATTTGCGTTGTGGGCACTGTCGTTATTCGGATCAGTGGCCCAGCGCTGGTAAGGTGATAGAGTTCGCCGACGCCGGCCAGGTGACGAGCGAGATAGGTCGGACGTCCCGTCGCCAGTGCCTCATTCCAGCGTTCAATGGGATAGAGCATAGTGAGGTCTGGGCGCAATCCTTCGACCTGCTGTTTGTACCAGAGGGCAGTGACCTGTTCCCAGTCGCCGATGATGATGCTGTTTGGCTCGGCCTGGGCCAGGCTAAGGATGGCAAAACGCTCGGCTGTGTAACCGTGTTTGAGGTCCTGCCGCCACAGGTCGTTGGCCCCGCCGTCGAGGCTGTTTTCGCGGAAGGTGGGATAGTTCGTAGTAAAGGCAAAGCCGACGGCGCCCGCCAGCATGACCACAATGGCGGCAAGCCCTATGTAGCGCAGCGGCGGACGGGCAGAAGCCAACCAGTGGACCAGCCAGTCAATGCCTTCAGCGATCCAGATGCTGAAGAGAACAAAGGTGGGCAGGAAGAATACCCAATGGCGCGGCACCTGATAGCCGGAGGTGAGCACCGCCTGGATGAGGAAGCCGGGCAAAAGGACTGCAACGAGTACGTTTCGTGTGCGCAGTTGGCGGATGAGGCCGAGCAGCCCCAAGCCAATGCCAAGCGGGGTAAACTGAGCCAGCAGCGTCTTGACATAAAACACGAGGCGTGAGATGAATTCAACATCGGGACGGACCCTACTCGCAAAGCCCTGGTCGGCCAGGTAGCTGATCCAGCCTCTCAGGGAGCCAGGATGCCAGGTGCCGGGCGGCAGGCCTCGACTGGCCCCGATGGGCAGCCACAGGTAGAGCAGGAGAGGGGATAGAAGAGCAGCGAGGAAACGAGGCTGCGCCAGCGAGGAGCGCCCGCGCCAAATCCAGAGTCCCAGAAGAAAGGGAGCGAGGACGATCATGGAGCGATGATGAGTCAGGCTGAGGCCATAGCAGAGGGCTGATAAGGCGAGCGCGTCGGGCGAGGCCGCCTTGAGCCAACGAACCAGGGCAAAGAGGACGAGCGCCAACAGGGTGGCGTTAAGGGCATATTTGTCGGCGAGGATCGCCTGGTCCCAGAATATGGTGGAGACACCTAATAGGAGTGGAGCGAAGAATGCAGCAACCAGCGTGTGCCCGGACTTGCGGCTGGCCAGGTAGAGCAAAACAAGGGCCGACGCGGCCAGGCAGGCGGATAACAGGTTGAGGCGATAGGCTACCGAGCCGATGGGGATAAAGTGCGCCCACAAAAACCCCAACAGCGTCTGTAAAGGGTAGCCGGTGGGGTGGGCAAGGCTGAGAATGTAGGGGACGAATTGTAGCTCGCCCGCATCGCCGCCTGCAACGCCAGGCGCAAGGGTACGGATGTATAGGGCGAGTGTGCCAAGGCCGAGCGCGATGCCAGCGATCCAGATCGCGCGTTTGGTATAGGCAGGCCCAATCATATTACCGATTTTGGACATGTAGATACTCTATGCTCCGTTCATCCGCATTGACCCCGCGCCACGGGTCTTCGTTTCTTGACCAGATGCCTGCGACGCAACCTGCCGCTAGGGGGCTGTGGGCCAGGCAGAGAATGCTCTTGAAGCCAAGTTGCGATGAATGCTAACACAAAGGGGGCGGATTCGTCAAATCGCTTTTCATGTGTTGACCAATTCTCCATTCTAGAGTAGAATTTTGTAGAAAGCACAAGAAAGTCTCAGCTCATATAATGTGGACAGAACGTTCTGAGGGGTGAAAGACGAATGAAACGCGCGCTAATCGTACGAGGTGGTTGGGCAGGCCACGAGCCTATGCAGGTCTCGGAAATCCTAGGAAACGCTCTCAAAAAACACGGCTTTGAGGTCGAGTACTCCGAGACTCTGGATGTCTTCAAAGACCCGGCAAAGATGAAGGATCTTGACCTCATCGTGCCGATCTGGACGATGGGCACGATCCAAAAGGATCAGTTAGCAGGCCTCCTGGAGGCGGTGAAGAGCGGCACCGGGATCGCCGGCGTGCATGGCGGGATGGGTGATGCCTTCCGCACCGAGACGGAGTATCAATACATGGTCGGCGGGCAGTGGGTAGCTCACCCCGGCGGAGATGGCGTGACCTATCAGGTGCACATCGAGCCTGTCCCCAGCCCGATCACCGAGGGGCTGAAGGATTTCACGGTCACCTCCGAGCACTACTACATGCATGTGGATCCGGGGAACAGGGTGCTGGCCACCACGCGCTTCGGGGATGTGGTCATGCCGGTCACCTGGACGAAGAAATATGGCAAGGGACGGGTCTTCTACTGCTCGCTGGGCCACGTGGCCAAGGTGTTCGACATCCCGGAGGCACTGACAATGGTGACGCGGGGGATGTTATGGACGGCGGAGCGGGAGGAATAGGAGCAGTCAGCTTTCAGCCGTCAGCCGGCAAGGACTCGGAGGTTACCGTGTATGATCGTATCTTGAAGCGAATGCGGGAAAAAGTTCGCACCCGTCAGTACGTGATGACCTTGCACGCCGAGGAAGAAATAGACAATGATGGGTTGACGGTCTTTGATGTTGAACGTGGTATACTCATCTTATGGCCAACCACGGTTTAGTGTGGTGTACCCCTTAGCATGATGAGGAGAGCAAAATGATATGTGATATCTGCGGGAAGGAAGGCGCGTGCATCCGCCGGGTGACGCGGAGTTACGGCAAAGGCGAGAATCTGCTCGTGATTGAGAATGTGCCTGTGGTCAGTTGCCCGCACTGCGGGGAGAGTTATCTCACGGCTGAGACTCTGCACGAGATCGAGCGCATCAAACTCCACCGCAAGAGTTTCGCTGTACCACGCCAAGTAGAGGTCGCGGAGTTCGCTTAAGACTGCAGGCAACGGTTAGCCTCTGCTGCCGTGCGGTCAAGCCAGCACTCCCCTGCAGGTTCCGCACCAGTTGACAGCAATGGTTCGGAACCGTGGGAGAACTGGTCATACAGACCAACTCTTACTTCCCAACCTGCAAACGGATCGTGCGGATTTCGTAAGGGGACAGGGCGACCCGCAATTTTCCCTCGACGACGGCGATCCCCTTTGTGTTCTCTGCCAGGGGCTCCTCGGCCAGGCTGACTTCCTCTGCCGCCAGGATCGGCTGGATGAGGCGCAGGCGCGCGGTGCACTTCCGCCCGTGCATCTCGACCAGCCGCACGATCACGCCGTCCCCATCCTCGGCGAACTTGAGGGCGGTCACTTGGACATTCTTCGGCGTGCAACTGAGGGCAGACAGGCCGATCTTGAGCGAAGATGCTCCGCCTGCTTGGCGACCAGGGGCGGCGATGTGCGTCAGGAGCGGCCGGTTCAATTCCTGGGCATGGCGTTCTACCTCCGCCTCGCGCCATGAGCCGAGATGCGGATAGAGTGCATAAGTGAAGGCGTGGTGCCCCTCGTCAGGATTCTGATCAGGCTCGTAGGAGGCGCGGATCAGCGTCAGCCCCAATGTGTTGCCGTGCGCCTGATAGCCGTACTTACAGTTATTCAACAGGGCGACCCCGTACTGCCCATCCACCTCGGAAAGATCAGCCCACATTTGCGCCACGACCTCCTGGCCATCGGCGGGACGCTCGATAACACCAAAGGGGATTTGGAAAGTCGCCCTTGTTTCCCCCAAGGATGGCTCGAAGCGCACGCGCAGCATAGGCGCATCGGCCCGATCCGATCCCTTCTCGTGCCATTCCACTTCCGTCTCAAAGTCAATGCGACACAGCCCCTGGTAAAGTATGATACGCTGCACCAAGCTGGAGTGTAGGAATCGTCGCTGCACCTCGATCATGCCGCGTAGCGGCCCCGATTCCACCAGGCGCACCTCGGCATCCTTGACCAAGTGTTCCACCCGCGAGATGTCCCCCAGCTTCCAGGCCGACATGCCGTGGGGCTGCTCCCACCAGATTTGCATGCGATTCAGTGCGCCGCGCGTGTCCAACTCGG
>CAYPON010000280.1:0-4637 GCA_964412315.1 uncultured Anaerolineae bacterium
GTCACGGCCCCTTTCCCATCCGGCCCGGCCAACCGATAGAAAAGGTAGGCGGAGTAGGGAACGCGATCGCGCACCTTGCCGCCCAGGAGGTCGCAGACAGGCCGCCCGGTGGCCTTGCCCATGACATCCAGGCAAGCCATCTCGATAGGGCCGAAGGTGCGCGGGTTGCCGATCTTGAGGCGCAGGCGGTTGAGATGAAAGGGGTCTTCGCCCATGATGACGGCGCAGGCATGTTCCAGCGCGCTCGTCATCTGCCCGCCGCCGTAGGTCTCGCCCAGGCCGACTATCCCCGCGTCGGTGACGAGCTTGACGATGGTGCGCAAGGCATAGGGGGCGTGCACGCCAAAGGAGTTAAGCAATGGAGGGTCAGGGAAAGCGACGGGGATAATTTGCAGGCTAGCAATTTTCACAGAGCCTCCTCAGGAATGAATCCGCGTGCCAAAACCTTCCTCGTCTATTATACTCACTTCTGCAGTTCGTCCACATTCCCCACCATCCGCTGCACATTCAGCGGCAACTGATTGAAGGTCTCCACGCGGCGACCGAACTTGCCCAGTGTATTCTCCACCACGACATAATCCATGCCCGGAATGACCACGTCGTCCCAATAGTCGCCCACGCCGCGGACGGCCACATCCAGCATGGTGACGATCTGGTGGCCGAGGGGCGCGTCCGACTCCAGGGTGATCGCGCCGTAGAACTCCTGGCACTCGGTGTAGCCAGCGTTGTGCGTGCCGGTGTAGGGCTTCTGCCGCACCAGATCAATGGGCCGCCCGATGCGGCGGGAAACCTCCTCCTGCCGCGAGCGAAAGTAGTCCACCAGGGCCTGCTCCTGCAGGCGGGCGGGAAGATTCTCCGCCGCGACCTTGCAGTAGGCGTCGTAGCCGACTTTGTATGCTTCCTCGATAAAGTCGAACCAGTACTGTTGCTCCGGCGTGACCTGGCGGGGATCGGTCAGGGCGATGATGGAGCGGCGCACGCAGGAATTGAGGCCGTCACGCTTGGGGGCGACGCCCAGATGCACATAGTCCCCCTCGCGGATGGGGCGGTTGAGCGCCTTGCCGATCAGGGTGCGGTTGGCGACGTTGGCGCCGACCATGATATCCCAGCCATTCTCCGCGGAGCCAAGCTCCTTGCCAACAAAGTAGCCCCAGGCCGCGACCTGCGTCTCTAGGAGGCCGGGGCGCAGGACAGCGAGCATGGCCCGCAGCATGGCGTCGGCGATGACGTTGGCATCGCGGATCAGAGCCATCTCGATGTCCGATTTCTCATACTTGATGCGGTAATAGATCCCCTGGGCGTCCACGACGTTGGCCGCGCCGACGATCCCTTCCAGATAGCGCACGATGGCATCGGGGATGACCTGCCTGGGCGTGAGCAGCGCGACTCTATCCAGCGGCCCGCCTGCCGCCGCGACAAGGATATCTTCCAGGCGCTCGGCCTGGATCGGGTATTTCTCGTCTGCCAGTTGCAGGAGTTCCACCTTATGCACCCTGGCCTGGGCGCGTGGGGCGAGTTGCTCGGCGACGTATCCCCCCTCCAACCCGGCCACGATGTGGAATCCCGTGGGGCCGATGACGCCTGCTACTTGTTCGATACTGACGTTGGTGTTGCCGCCCAGATAGGGGACATCGCCATCGTAGTGCTCGTCGGAAAAGACAAACCCCACCGGTAGGCCCGCCGCGGCCAGCCCTTCTCGCACTGCCTTCTGCCGCCGCAGAAACTCGCTCGTGGGCACCTCTCTCATCTTGTCCACAATGTCATAGGATTCCAGCACATGTAGCACCTTTTCGAAATCCGCACGCAACTCGCTTGCTCGCCCTTTGCCGATTCCCGCCATAGCTTCTCCTTCTAGGCCGATCTAATCCCATCAATATCGGCGATGGCCGCATGATAGGGCCGATAATCCAGCGCGGGGCGCGGATCGAAGGCCAGATAGACCTCGATAGCGCGCCCACCTTGCCGACGGCCTGCTCTGGCAGCGACGAGTCCCTCGATGATCTGCCCTTGCGAAGCGAACTGGCGCAGGCTGTTCATGACCGCCTCCTCCACAACTAACGGCACGGCGATGGCGCGATTGCCACGCAGGTTTGTCGCCCGCCCGGACACCAGTGCGTCCTCCGGCGACAGGTCGCCCCACACAGCATAGATGGCCGTGGAACGCACCGGCGCGGCGCGCCCCCAATCTACCAGCACAGGGTCACCGACCTGGGGGCCATCATAAGCTCCGGCGCGAAAGGTGGCCTCATGGTCAATGTGCTCGCGGTAGCCGTTTGGCACGAGCAGCCGCGTGATCTTCAGGCGGCGTAGGGCCGGCAGGGTCTGGTAAAACGTGCCGCGCTGCCCCTCCGGCAGAATCCAGCCCAGCCAGCCCATGATACTAAAGTCGGGATAGTTGAAGCGGATGATGTTCTCCTGCGGAACGCCCAGAGCGCTGTAGGCCGCCGCGGATTCCGCGCGCCGCCGGGCGACGATGGTCTCGCGATCCTCCGGCACGCTATATCCCGCGCGGCCATCGCAAAAGATAAAAACATAGACCTGCGCGGCATTGGCCAGCGCCGCGAGCAGCGCATAACCCGCCCCCAGCAAGCCATCGTCATCGTGGGGGCAAAAGATGGCCACCCGCTCATCGCCAGCGCACCAGCCGGGAAAGAGCAGGTCAATACGCCCGCTCTTTCGCCGCAGTTGCAAGTCATAATAGACGAAATCCTCCGCCTTGAACACTTCTACCTCCTGAAGGGCATATTTCACCACTTTTTCATCCATCTCTGTGCCCTCTGTGGTGAGTCTATCTTCCTTGCCGCTCGCGGATGATGGGGAAAGGATCCCAGGCCAATACCTTTCGGCCTGCGACGATATCTTCATCTATGTGCACCCAGACTACTTCCCCTACGAACCAGTCATGGCTGCCCAGGTTGATGATGGCGCGCACCTGGCACTCGAAGTTCACCGGGCATTCGACGATGATCGGCGCGGGCACCTTGCGTGCCGGGGCGGCGTGCAGGCCCGCCATGGCGAACTTGTCATCTATCTCCCAGCCGGAGATGCGCCCGGTGAGGGTGATGGCCTCGCTCAGGCTGCGGTCGGGGATGTTGCAGACGAAAGCCCGGCTTTCCAGCATCATGCGGTAGGAGCGGCGCTCCCAATAGCGCTCATTGTAGTGGTCCTGGCAGATCCCCGTACCAATAGTCAGGGGGCTGCGGCTCATCACGGCCACGGCGATGACCGGGATGATGTTCGGGCGGCCACCCCACCCCTGGCAGGAGATCATGGCCGCGGTGGAGGGCAGAAAGAGGGGCCAGTCGGTTTCCTGCTGCGGCCCGCGCGGTTCCTTCTTGACTTTGTATTTATACATTTCCATCCCCCACGACGCGCAGCAGCGGCGTCTGCTGCCACTCGATGGTGCGACACCTCTCCATGATGTCCACGTCAGTATGCGCCAGCAGCAACTCGCCCACGATGAAATCGTACTCTTCCACCGGCCAATAGTGGCGCAGGCGCAATTCCATGACCACCGGGCATTCGTCAATCATCACCGTGTCGGTCATCAGGCCGCGTCGCGGGGTGAGGCCCAGGGCGGCGAATTTGTCACCCGGCGCGCCCTGGATCGCCTCGCAACGCGCTACCACTTCCGCCATGCTCGCATCCGGCACGTTCATGGCGAAACCGCGATGCGCCAGGATCTGCTCATACACATGGCGCAGCCGCCGGGGAACGCAAAAACCCAACATGAAGGGATAGCGGCTTACGCCGCTGTGTCCCTCAACGCTCAAGATTTCGCCGTGCCCATCGCGGTGGCGGAAGCTGACCAGCATCTTGGCCACCGGGAAGTAGGCATCCGCATCCTCCGGGCGCGGCGCACGTTCGATTTTCCCCATCTCGCTCCTTTCTAGGGATATTGCATCGCAGACGCAGAGAACGCAGAGGTTAACATAATAATTCCGCGTCCTCTGCGTCTCCGGTGAGCTATTTGGCCTTAGCCAATTGGATTTTGCGGATGGCCGTGGCGATGTCTTCCATGTCACGCTTGTCGCCCAGGAGCATGTTCTGGTAGAACCACACCGTCTCCTGGCAGGCTTTCTCGCAGACGGGGCATGGCTTCGCCTCCGGCAGAGAGGCGGCCTCCTTCTGCCACGGCTTGATCTGCCCCTGCTGCTCAGCCCAGGCGCGGCGGACGGCAGGTGAGGTGTATAGCGGCTTGTAGCCAGGGCTGCACGGGACCCCTTCCGCCTGCAATGCGCGGATGAAATCCTCGCGCGGCAGTCCGCCGAAAGCCTGGCCATCGTAGAAGAACATGTACAGGTGCCAGGCGTGCTGCGTTACACGCGGGTCGCGCGTGCGCGGCGTGATGCCGGGGATCTCTTCCAGCAGATCGGTGAGATAGGCCGCACTCTCCTCGCGCAGCTTGATATGCTGCGGCAGGCGCTCCAACTGCGCCAGCAACACCGCCCCCTGCCACTCCGTCATGCGGTAGTTGAAGCCCAGGAGGTCCTGCTCGTGGCGGGACTTGCCGAGCGTCCGCCCGACGTTATGCAAGGCCCAGGCGCGCTCGTATAGCTCAGGGTCATTGGTGACGATGATGCCCCCCTCCCCGGCGTTGATGTTCTTGCTGGCCTGGAAGCTGAAGCCGCCCAGGT
>CAYPON010000281.1:0-3349 GCA_964412315.1 uncultured Anaerolineae bacterium
GCGTGCCAGTGATAGATACCGACGCCTGCATTCGTTTCCGCCAGCAGGCGCGCGACGGGGCGGAGGATGCCTGTGGCGTTTGTCAGGCGCTCTGCGAGCCGCAGGCCATTGACTTCGCACAGCAGGATGAAATCCTGGAACTGGATGTGGGCATGATCATCATCGCCACCGGTTTCGCCGATTTCGATCCGCGCCTGACACCGCAATATAGCTATGGCAAGTCGCGGAACATCCTGACGGGCATGGAATTCGAGCGTCTATCAAATGCCAGCGGCCCCACCAGCGGACAAATCTTCACCGCCGAAGGGGTCCCGCCCAAGAGCGTGGCCATCTTGCATTGTGTGGGCAGCCGCGACGAACACACCAACAAGCATTGCTCCCGCGTCTGCTGCATGTACGCCATGAAACAGGCGCATTTGGTGCGCGAAAAAACAGGTGCGGAGGTCTTTGAATTCTACATGGATATCCGTGCCTTTGGTAAAGGCTACGAGGAATTCTACGAGCGCGTGCAGGAAGAAGGGGTGCACTTTATCCGCGGCAAGGGCGCGGAGGTCACCGTGCGCGAGGATGGCAAGCTCGTCGTCAAGGGTGAGGATGCCGACCTGGGCCGTATCGTCAACGTCGTGGTGGACATGGTGATCCTCGGCACCGGCTTTACGCCGCAGCCCGATGCCGCGAAAGTGGGCCATCTCTTCGGCCTTGGCTGCGGGAGCGAGGGATTCTTCACCGAAGCCCATCCCAAGCTGCGCCCCGTGGAGACTAACACTGACGGCGTTTTCCTGGCCGGGGCCTGCCAGGCTCCGCGCGATATCCCCGACACGGTGGCCCATGCCAACGCCGCCGCCGCTGAAGCCCTCGCCCTGCTCAGCAGGGGGGAGGTCACTATTTCGCCTACCACGGCCTTTGTGGATGAGGAGCTTTGCTCCGGCTGTAAGACCTGCATCGAGTTATGCCCTTATACAGCGCTCATGTTCGTCGTCGAAGATGGCAAGGGGCACGCGCGCGTCAACGAGGCGCTCTGCAAGGGGTGCGGCACCTGCGCCGCCGCCTGTCCCTCCAAGGCCATCACCGCCAGGCACTTTACCGACGCGCAAATCCTCGCCCAGATCGAGGGCCTCTTCCAGGTGCGAGAGGCGGAGAAAGTGATGGGAGGCTAGACCGATGGTGCAAGAGACCCGCAGGAACTACGAACCACGCATCGTCGCTTTTCTCTGCAACTGGTGTACCTACACAGCAGCCGATAGCGCAGGCGTGGCCAGGATGCCACAGCCGCTCAATGTGGACATCATCCGCGTCATGTGCACGGGCCGCATAGACCCGACCTTTGTGCTCAAAGCCTTCCGCGAGGGAGCGGATGGCGTTATCGTCTCCGGCTGCCATCCCCCTGGTGACTGTCATTACGTGAATGGAAACTACAAGACATTCCGCCGTATGCCGCTCTTGGAGCACCTGTTAGAACAGTTCGGCATCGAGAGGGAGCGTTTCCACTGGGGCTGGATCTCCGGCGCGGAGGCCCCCAAGTGGGCGCAACTGGTGCACGATATGACCGAGCGCGTCCGGGAATTGGGGCCGCTGAATTGGGAAGGCTATCTGGAAGAAGCGACGGAGCGGAAGGGTGAAGCGGAGCATGGCTAAACTGAACCTGGGGCTTTACTGGGCGGCGAGTTGCGGCGGCTGTGAGATCGCCGTCGTGGAGTTGCGCGAAAAGATACTCGATTTGGACGCGGCGGCCAACATCGTCTTCTGGCCGGTGGCCGTGGATGCGAAATACAAGGATGTCAAGGCCATGCCGGATGGCTTCATGGATGTTTGCCTGTTCAATGGCGCGATCCGCAACTCGGAAAACGAGGAGATGGCGCACCTGCTGCGGCGCAAGGCCAAGGTGCTCGTCGCTTTCGGCTCCTGCGCTTATGAGGGGTGCATCCCTGGCTTGGCGAACCTTTTCGACAAGCAGAGCATCCTCAATCGCGCCTATCTGGAAGTGCCCTCCGTGGATAACCCGGAAGGGATCATCCCACAACCGGTGACGCGGCTGCCGGAGGGCGAGGTGGAAATCCCAGAGTTCTATAACACCGTCAGGACGCTCGGCCAGACGGTAGATGTGGACTATTACCTCCCCGGCTGTCCGCCGGAGGCACATCAGATTTGGGCTGTGATCGAGGCGATCCTGGCCGGTGCGCTCCCGCCCAAAGGAAGCGTTGTGGGAGCCTATCAAAAGAGCGTCTGCGACGAGTGCAAGCTCGTCCGAGAGGAGAAAAAGATCAAAAAGTTCTATCGCCCCCATGAGATTATCCCCGAAGCGGGCCGCTGCCTCTTGGAGCAGGGGATCGTCTGCGCAGGGCCGGCCACGCGCAGCGGCTGCGGCGCGCTCTGCCCGACGGTCAACATGCCCTGTCGCGGCTGCTACGGCCCGCCGCCCAATGTCATAGACCAGGGCGCGGCGCTCCTTTCGGCGGTGGCTTCTGTAGTGGATGCCGATACTGAAGAGGAAGCGCGGCGCATCGTCGAGGAGATCGCCGACCCGGTGGGAACATTCTACCGCTATAGTCTGGCGGACTCTTTGCTGCGGCGCAAGAAGATATAAAATCACTGCAGAGAGCGCTGAGATTATACATATTCTCTGCGTACTCCACGTCTGTGGTGAATTGGAAAGAGGGGAATGTGCAGAAGATCAGCATTGATCCGATTACGCGCCTAGAAGGGCACGGCAAGATCGAGATCTTTCTCAACGATGAAGGGGATGTGGCGAACGCTTATCTCGCCATCCCGGAGTTGCGCGGCTTTGAGAAATTCTGCGAGGGGCGGCCCGTGGAGGAGTTGCCGCGCATCACGCCGCAGATTTGCGGCGTCTGCCCAGAGGCGCATCACATGGCCTCGGCCAAAGCATGCGACGCCGTCTATCATGTCGAGGTGCCATCGGCGGGCAAAAAGCTGCGCGAGCTATTCTACAGCGCGTTCTACGTCGCCGACCACGCCACCCATTTTTATATCCTGGGCGGCCCCGATTTCGTTATGGGGCCGGATGCCCCTGTCGCCCAGCGCAACATCCTGGGCGTCATTCATAAGGTAGGCCTGGAGATCGGGAGGAAGGTGATCCAGTCGCGTGGCAAGGCCATGGACATCATCAAGATGCTGGGGGGGCGGTCGGTGCATCCCGTCTGCGCCATCCCCGGCGGCATGAGCAAGGCCATTGACGAGGAGGAGCGCAGGCAGATCGAAGCCACCGCCCGCGATTCGGTCGAGTTCGCCCAGTTCACCCTCAAGCTGCTCAACGATGTTGTGCTCAGCAACAAGCAATATGTGGACTGTCTCTTATACACATCTGACGCTGCCGACGAATAGAGAGGTG
>CAYPON010000281.1:3359-4612 GCA_964412315.1 uncultured Anaerolineae bacterium
ATACCACACCGATGTACTACATGGGCCTGGTGGACGCCAACAACAAGGTCAATTTTTACGATGGCCAGGTGCGCGTGGTGGGGCCCGACGGCAAGGAACTGGTCAAGTACGCGCCGCACGAGTATCTGGACGTCATCGCCGAGAAGGTCGTCCCCTGGAGCTACTTGAAGTTCCCGTATCTCAAGAAGGTGGGGTGGAAGGGGTTAGTCGCCGGGCCGGACAGCGGCGTGTACATGGCGACTCCCCTCTCCCGCCTGAACGCCGCCGATGGTATGGCAACTCCCTTAGCGCAAGCGGAGTACGAGCGGTTCTATGCCACGCTGGGTGGCAAGCCGGTGCATCACACCCTGGCCACACACTGGGCGCGCTGTATCGAGTTGCTCTACGCCGCCGAGCGGCTCTTGGAGCTGGCGACCGATGCGGAGATCACCAGCCCGAAGGTGCGGGAGATCCCCACAGCTACGCCGACGGAAGGAGTGGGCATCGTTGAAGCGCCGCGCGGCACGCTCACCCACCACTATATCACCGACGAGAAAGGGATCGTGCGCAAGGCCAACCTGATCGTCGGCACGACCAATAATTACGCGCCGATCTCTCTCTCTATCAAGCAGGCGGCGCAGGGTTTGATCAAGAAGGGGATCGTCAACGACGGCCTGCTGAACATGGTGGAGATGGCCTTCCGCTCCTACGACCCCTGCTTCGGCTGCGCCACCCACACCCTGCCCGGCCAGATGCCGCTGGAGGTGCTCATCCGTGCGCCGGGTGGGGAGATCGTGCGGCGGCTGACGAGGAATATGTGAAATTCAGCTTTCCTGCAAGTTCGGAGCTTGCGGGAAGGTTTTACTATTTTGACTTGCTATGGAATCCCAGGTATAGTGTTTATGGAGACAGTTTACCGAGCAGGATGTTGTTAGGGAGGTGCGAAATGGAAAATGTCTACAAGCTTCCTTTGGTACTAGAACCACAGCCGGAAGGCGGTTACACTATAACCTGTCCTCTATTGCCCGAGTTGGTGACAGAAGCTGACAGCTTGGATCAGATAGCGCCTAACGTAGCGGATGCTTTGGCTGCATTGATCGAAGCCTATGAGGATTTGCATAAACCCTTGCCGGAAGTGCTGCAGCCTGTGAAACTCGGTTCCACTCTTTGGACAGAGCTGCTGGTTCCGGTGGCATCAGCGTGAAATACCAAGAGGTGATCGCAAAGCTGCGAAAGCTTGGTTGCCAGGAAATCCCACGTCGGGGCGGAGGTTC
>CAYPON010000282.1:0-4598 GCA_964412315.1 uncultured Anaerolineae bacterium
CTGGAGGCCCTCACCAGGGCGCTGACCGCACGCGGCGCGCGCCTGGAGGTGGTCGTCGAAGATGGCATCCCCCTCGACTATGGCCTGAGATATGCCGCCGCCTATGTGGTGGTATCGCCCAGCGCATCCTTTACCCCGCAGGAGATGCAGCAGGTAGTGCGCTTTGTGGAGCGAGGGGGCCGACTGTTGGTGATCACCGATCCCACCCGCCGCAAATTGACGGGTACTTTCGCGACCGGCTTCTTCTGGATCCCCGACGTGATCGCCGCCAATGGATTGCTCTCCCCCTTCGACCTGGCCTTTTCCGACGATTATCTCTATAACCTGGTCGAAAACGAGGGGAACTATCGCAACGTCTTTTTCCGCCAGTTCGCGGAGAACGCCCTCACCGAGGAACTCTCCGCCGTCGTCTTTTACGCCGCCCACTCGGTGAACACGGCCACAGGCACACTGCTCATCCAGGGCGATGAGCAGGTCTTCTCCTCGCGCACCGACAGTGGCGGCGGCCTGGCTGCGGCGGCGCTGGATGTCAATGGGCAGGTGCTGGCCTTGGGCGACCTCACCTTCCTCACGCCGCCCTATCATCAGGTGACGGATAATGCCCGCTTGATCGAACAGGTGGCCGACTTTATTGTGGGAGGCGAGCGCGCCCATGATCTGACCGACTTTCCTTTCATCTTCTGCCGCCCGGTCAGCGTCCTGTTCACGGAAAAGGTCAAGGTGACCCCGGAGATCCTTAAGCCGCTCAGCAAGCTGCAAGCGGCCTTGCAAGCGGTCAATCTGCCCTTGAATGTGGCGGAGGAGGCTGCGCCTGGCACTGATCTGATCGTGCTGGGTAGGTACACCGCAAGCGACGACCTGACGCCTTACCTGGAGCCGTTAGGCTTGACGCTGCCGGAAGCCTCCGATGAGGAGGAGGAATGCGCATCGCTCACGGTGCCTGAGTTTGGCGAGGTCATCCGTGCGGGCACGGGGCTGATGCTCTGGTCGCAAGGCGGGGATAGCAACACCCTCCTGCTGCTGGCCGAGACGACCGAGACATTGACCACGCTGATCGAGACGCTCCTTTCCGAGGGGCTGTCTCCTTGTGTCGTCCATACGGCGATGGCGCTGTGCAGCGTGGGCACGGGCTGTGAGGAGGAAGAGGGAGAGATGGGCGGTACGGTCATACGCGTAGAGCCGGTGACGATGACCTTGACCGTCGGCCAGGTCGCTCCCGTGCGCATTCAGATAGACAAGGCGAAGGAGATCATCGGCTTCGAGTTGCAGATGACCTACAACCCGGAGGCTATCGAGGTGCAGGATGCCGATGCAAAGGCGCCTGACATCCAGATCGAACTGGGCCCGTTCTTGAGGCCGGATATTGTGGGGATAAACAAGGTTGATGCCAAGGAAGGTACGATCCATGTAGCGGCCGCGGTCCTCAAGCCGGAGTCGGCGGTCAGCGGTAGCGGCGTGCTGGCGACGATCACCTTCCAAGGGAAGGCAGCAGGGACATCGCCTATCCGGCTGAAGGAGGTCCTCGTGGCCGATAAGAAGGGGGACACCATGCGGGTTCGGACACGGCATGGGCGGGTGACGGTTAAATAGTAAGCCAGAGGGTGACAGGGTGATAGATGAATTTGAGATCATTGACACAGACCACACAAATGTAGATACATGCGGACTCTGCGGAGCAAATCCGCTCGGGCACGAACGGAAACGCGAGTGGATAAGGCAGTGCTTAGCCAACGGGTTACGATATAAAACCGTCCTGGAGCGAGCCACGGGAAAAACGGTTGGCATGATTGAGTACATGCCCGCGGAACATGCCTGGCGATCTGTCCACGCGCCGAACTACATGGTGATCCATTGCGTGCAAGTACCCAAGAGATGGACAGGACAAGGACTCGGTTCACTGTTGATCCAGGAATGTATCAACGATGCGCAAGAGCACGGAATGGACGGCGTGGTTGCGCTGGCGACGAAGGCAGGTTGGTGCGCAGACAACAGAATATACCTGAAAAATGGCTTTGAGGTGGTGGACCAGGCCGCACCATCTTTTGAGCTTTTGGCGAAGAGGCTGCGGGAAGCCAAGCCGCCACACTTTGGCGATTGGGAACGACGATTACAGGAGCTTGGAACAGGCATCTACATGTATAACTCCAAGCAATGTCCTTTCATGACAGGTGGGGAGGCGATTGCACGCAAAGAATGGCTCCATGCGAAGTATGGGTTAGAAGCCAACGTCATCGAGGTCACCGATCATGGGATGGCGCAAGCCAATCCATGTGTCTGGGGAACTGCGGGGATTATCTGCCATGGGGAGATTGTCAATTATGTGCCCGGCGGGGATGCCCACCTTTTGAAGAAGCTCAGGCGGATGAAGGTCATACCGTAGACCCCTGAGGTCTTTGACAAACCATTTTCATTAGCGTTCATCTCGTGGGCGTAGCCGCAGTTGCGGCAGCCCCACTTGATGACGGCCTCTTTCTGGAAGACCTTGCCCGTGCGCACGTTTTCCAGTCGCTTGGAGATCAGCTTGATCAAGTACATCCTTCGTCGGCTGCTGCTTTTGCCGGTCATCATGTTCTTTGTGACCCTTATCCTTTTCTTCCTGCTACTCCAGCTTCCCCTGGAACAGCGCGCCATGCTTTACATGCCCTCCACCAAGCCGAATATCTCGCCAGAGGAGCTGGCACACCTGAGAAAGCTGGTCATAGAGAAGCGCGGGCTGGATAAGCCCTTTCCGGTGCAGTATGTGAACTGGCTGCGCAACCTGGTGCGGGGGGAATGGGGCTATTCGCCGGCGTGGAGGCAGGACGTGTTGCTAGGTATCTTGCAGCGCGCGCCAGCCACGCTGGAGCTGTCGCTTGCAGCGATGATCCCCTCCCTCATCCTAGCGCTCCTTCTCGGCCCCCTAGCCGCCAGATACCGGCGACGTCTGCCCGATCAACTCATCCGCTCCCTCGCCTCCATCGGCTGGGCATTTCCCTCATTCATTCTCGGCCTGTTCTTGATGAACGTCTTCTATGCCTGGCTGCACTGGTTCCCGCCGGAACGGGTGAGCATTTGGGCCGGGCCGATCGTGAGCACGGAGAGCTTTCGCTCCTATACGGGCCTGTACACCGTGGACGCTTTGCTCAATGGCGAGCTAGGGTTGTTCATGGATGCCCTTCGCCACCTGGTGCTACCGAGCATAACGCTGGTGGCTTCGGAGTGTGCCCTGTTCACCCGTATCCTGCGTGTCTCCACGCTGGAGGTGCTGCGTCAGGACTATATCACCACAGCCAGAGCGAAGGGCCTCCCCGAAGGGAGGGTGATGAACCTGCACGCCCGTCGCAATGCGCTCTTGCCTCTCATCTCGACCGGCGGTGTGGCCGTGTCTGCGCTCATCAGCGGTGTTGTGCTGGTAGAGCTGGTCTTTAACTTCAACGGCCTCGGTCGCTCGGCGGTGAAGGCGATCCTGGCGAGCGATATCCCTGTGGCTGCGGGGTTTGCCCTTTTTGCCTGCCTCGTCACCATGTTGGCGAGCCTGGTCGCCGATGTCCTGTACGCGGTGGTTGATCCGCGCGTCCGGTTGTACTGACGCCGCTCTGAACCTTCCGAAAGCTGAGAAGCTTTCGGGAAGGTATGTACTGGACGCAAATGATAGAACAAGAGACCACTAAAACAGCGCAACCCAAAGGATGTTTGTACCTCTTTCTCCGCCTTCTCGTCTTGATCCTGAGGGCGCGGAGGCGGGGAGCGATGACAGGGAAGGCGATCCTGCCGCGCGAGTTGATCGTCGGCGGGGTGATTGTGCTGGCCTTCGTCGTCGTTGCTATCGCTGCGCCGCTGCTCGCCCCTCCTCGCGGGGTGCGGCCCTATCTTATGCCCAGCGATGGCTTTTCTATGACGCCTCTGCCACCTAATCCCAAACACCCCCTGGGCACATTGCCGGGGCAATACGACGTGTTCTACGGGCTGGTGTGGGGGACACGGGTGGCTTTCCGCCTGGGATTTTATATCACTCTGGGCCGGACACTGATCGGCGTGCTCCTCGGCCTGATCTCCGGGTTCTATGGCAGGTTGCTTGATTCCCTGCTGATGCGGATAACGGACGCCTTTCTCTCTTTTCCCATCATGGCCGCAGTCCTGGTGATGGTGGCCACCCTGGGGGGGACGAACGAGATGATCATACTGGCGCTGATCCTCTTCGGCTGGATGCCCTATGCGCGGCTGATGCGAGGGAACGTGCTGGCGGAGCGGGCCAAAGAATACGTGCAGGCCGCGATCTCTGTCGGCGCGCCCGCTCAACGGCTCATCTTTCGACATATCCTTCCCAACGCCACCCAGGGGCTTTTTGTGCTCATCGCCTCGGATATCGGTGCGATGGTGGCGCTCTCCGCCGTATTCAAGTTCCTGGGCTTTTATGGCAACGTGCCCCTGGCCGACTGGGGACAGATGCTCAACTTCTCACGAAACTGGGTGGTCGGCACTCCCGGCGACGCTTTCGCGTATTGGTATACCTACCTGCCGCCCAGCCTGGCCATCGTCCTGTTCACTGTGGGATGGAACCTCATCGGCGATGGGCTGCGGGATCTGCTTGATCCGCGGCTACGGTAGGAGCGATGGCC
>CAYPON010000283.1:0-4585 GCA_964412315.1 uncultured Anaerolineae bacterium
GGAGTGGACGCAACGGACTATACCGTAGGGTGACCCTCCCACGGATTCATTATAGCCGCAGGCTTCATGCCTGCGTGAGCACACGTAAAGGGTGTGGCTACCAGGAAGGTTGAAGTGGCGCACATGGATTTCTACGCGGATCGCCCTTTGGTCCTCGCCCATCGCGGGGCGCGGGAGGTGGCCCCGGAGAACACTATGGCCGCCTTTCAAGCGGCGTTGGCCATGGGTGCGGATGGCATCGAGCTGGATGTGATGCTTTCGGCGGATGGCGTCCCTGTCGTCATTCATGATTTCACCCTGGAGCGGACGACCAACGGACAGGGGCGGGTTGCGGAGCGCACGCTGGCCCAGTTGCAGGCTCTGGACGCGGGATTGTATTTCGCGCCGCGCTACCAAGGGGAACGCATCCCCGCTTTGGAGCAGGTGCTCGACACTTTCGGCGGCTCGCTCAGGATCAACATTGAATTGAAAAGCCACACGCTGGCCCAAACCGACCTGGAAGCCGCTGTAGCGCAGCTTGTCGTCCAAAAGGGCCTCATCTCTAGCGTGATCGTCTCCTCTTTCGATCCACTCTCATTATGGCGTATGCGGCGCATCAACCCACGCATCGCCAGGGGACTGCTCTACGCGCGTCACATGCCGCTCTTCCTGCGACGTGCCTGGGCCGCGCCCTTTCTTGCGTTGGACGCCTTGCACCCGCAGGCCAGCATGGTAGATGCAGCTTATGTGCGCTGGGCGAGGCGAAAGGGATACCATATCAACGTCTGGACGGGCAACGAGCCTGCGGAGATGGAGCGCTTGCTCGTTCTGGGCGTGGACATGCTCATCACCGACCGCCCCGACGTGGCGCGCAAAATCGTGGACGCTCGACGGAGGGCAGCGGGATGAGCCAGCACTGGCGCAAAGACCAGGCGAGGGATCGCTATTTTCGGCTGGCGAAAGAGGAGGGGTATCGCTCTCGCTCCGCCTACAAGCTTCTGCAGATCAACGAAAGATTCGGTCTCATCCATGGCGGGAACCGCGTCCTCGACCTCGGCGCGGCGCCTGGGGGATGGTCGCAGGTTGCCAGCCGCCTGGTCGGGCCGCAGGGGCAGGTGATCGCGGTGGACTTGCTGCCCATGCATCCGCTGCCCGGCGTGGTGATCATCCGCGGCGACATGAATAGCCCCGAAGTGCAGCAGCAAATCCGTGCGGCGGCGAGCGGGGAGGTGGATGTTGTGCTGTGCGACGCCGCGCCCCAGGTCTCCGGCATCCGCGACCGCGACCATGCGCTGTCTATCGAATTGGCGGAGGCGGCCCTCAGCCTGGCACGGGAGTTATTGCGAGCGGGTGGCCACTTTGTGACCAAAGTCTTTGAGGGAGAGCATTTTCCTGGCTATCTGGCCGAGGTGCGCCGCTCCTTTGCCAGCGTCAAGCCTCACAGCCCTCCCGCCTCGCGGGGGGAAAGCCGCGAGATGTATGTCGTGGCCCGGCAATTCCATAAAAGACACCCGGAGGATACCTATGCCTAGAAAACGTTCTGAAACGGTGCCAGACGCTATGCGGGCGGCCTATGAGGACATCGTAGCTTTGATCGATCCGTTCTGCCAGCAATACCTGAACGACGAATACGCCAAGCTCTGTCACGAGCTGGCCGCCGCGCTCGCACGCAAACGCCCTTCGCCGCTAGCGCGCGGCAAGCCGGTGATCTGGGCATGCGCCATCGTGTACGCGCTTGGCACGGTCAATTTCCTGTTTGACAAGTCCAAGCAGCCCTACATAAGCGCTGAGAAACTGTGCGCGGCCTTTGGCGTAAGCCAGAGTAGTGGCGCGAACAAGGCTAAGCTGATCCGCGATATGTTTCACATGTGCCAATTCGATCCGCACTGGTGCTTGCCCAGCCTAGTAGACCGGAATCCGTTAATATGGATGATAGAAGTTAACGGCCTGATCGTGGACATACGCTATATGCCCCGTGAAGTGCAAGAGATCGCCTACCGGAAGGGGTTGATCCCTTACATCCCGGCAGACCGCCAACAGAAGGGCTAATGCAAAAGCTTTTACATGCACTCGCCGAAGTCACAGCGGTTATTTCTGTTGGCATCTGTATAGCGGCTGCAACATCCCGGATACGAGCATCCCTGACTGCAGCGCACAACACAGGCACTGGTGGTTTCGCTCTGCGTCGAGTTTATCTGGACAGTCGGCGTTGGCGAAGGGGACTGATCCTATTCTGAGCTAGCGACGCTGTGATAGGAAGGCCTCCACCTCGACGCGGGTGGGCATGGCGACCATGGTGCCGAAGCGGGTCACGGCAATGGCCCCCGCGGCATTGGCAAAACGCACAGCCTCTGCCAATGGACGCCCCTCGGCCAGCCCCAGGGTCAAAGCGGCGGTGAAGGCATCGCCTGCGCCGGTGGTATCTACGACCTGCACCGGAAAGGCGGGTACCAATAGCTGTTCTCGCTCCGTGTGCAGCAAGGCCCCGCGCTTGCCCAGCTTGAGCACGATGGCTTGCGGGCCTTTGGCAAGGAGGTCTCGCGCAGCTTTTTCGGCGGTCGCCTCATCTTCTACGGGATAGCCGACCAGCGTGCCAGCCTCCAGTTCATTAGGAGTGAGCACCGTCGCCCGTCCCCAGGTTTCGGGGCTGTAATGGCGCGGTGGGCCGGCGTCCACGACGACGGGGATGCCTCGTTCGTGTGCGCCAACGACCACGCTTTTCGCCACTTCCTCCGGGATTTCAAAATTGACCAGCAGGGCATCCAGTCGTGGCCAGTGGGAGGCCAGCGCCGCTTCCACCTCCTGCGTCGTCAGTGCAGCGTTCGCACCGATAGCCACGAGGATGGTGTTCTCGCGGTTGTCATCCACCATGATGAAGGCGATGCCGGTGTGGATCTGCGGGTCAATCCCCACCGTATCGGTGCGCACGCCCTCTTTGCGCAACGCCTCCAACTCTACCTGGCCAAAGTAATCGTTCCCCACGCGCCCAAAGAGCAACGGGCGCGCTCCCAGGCGAGCCAAAGCGACAGTCGCGTTCGCCCCTTTGCCTCCCGGCCCCATCTTGAAACTATAGGCGAGGAGATTTTCCCCAACCTGGGGCACGCGCGGGGTAGTGACCGCCAAATCCACAATGATGCTGCCGACAACGGCAATATTCAGCGTTTCTGGCATGGCGCGGCCTCTATTCTTCTGAAGGGCAAACCGCTAGCTCGGCCACCAGGGAGCGGGGGCTCCATTGCGGAGGTAAACATCTATATCTCGCGCCGCGTGTTTCCCTGCTCCCATGGCGCTGATCACCGTCGCTGCACCGGTTACAATATCTCCGCCGGCCCAAACCCTTTCTTGCTTGGTCCGCCCCGTTTCCTCGATAGCCACCACGGTGCCATGCCGGGTGCGTTCGAGGTCATAGGCATCGGAGAACACCAGAGGGTTGGGTTGTGTCCCCAAAGCCATAACAATGGTGTCGAATTCCATATCGAATTCGGACCCTGGGATTGGCAAAGGCCGCCGCCGCCCGCTGTCGTCAGGCTCTCCCAGTTGCATACGGATGCAACGCATCCCCCTCACCCACCTTTGCTCGTTGCCATGGATCTCGACCGGGTTGGTGAGGAAATCGAAGATGATCCCCTCCTCCTCCGCATTTGCTACCTCTTCTGCGCGGGCTGGGACTTCCTCCCGAGAGCGGCGGTAGACGATATGAACTTCTTTGGCTCCCAAACGCTTAGCGGAACGGGCAGCGTCCATCGCCACGTTGCCTGCTCCAACCACAGCGACGCGGCTGCCCACTTTGACCGGTGTATCGTACTGGGGGAACTGGTAAGCTTTCATCAGGTTGACCCGCGTGAGAAACTCGTTGGCCGAGTAAACACCGTTATAGTTTTCGCCGGGAATATTCATAAACATGGGCAAGCCAGCTCCCGTGCCCAGGAACACGGCATCGTATCCATTGCGGAGCAGTTCGCCTATCGTATATAGCTTGCCGACCACCACATTAAGTTGGATTTCTGCCCCCAGGCTTTTAACGTACCCCACCTCTGCGCGCACGACATCTTTCGGGAGGCGGAATTCGGGGATGCCATAGATGAGCACCCCTCCCGGGGCGTGCAATGCCTCCAAGATGGTAACTTTGTGTCCCATTTTCGCCAGATCTCCGGCACAGGTCAACCCCGCCGGGCCAGACCCGATGACGGCTACGGAAAAACCGGATGGGGGCGCGACTTGAGGAACCCTGATCCCTTGCTCTCTCTCCCAGTCGGCCACATAGCGCTCCAACCGCCCGATAGCCACCGGCTGATACTTTTTCCCCAGGACGCACACCTGCTCGCACTGCGTCTCCTGCGGACAAACGCGCCCGCAAATCGCCGGCAGACTATTCTTGTCCTTCAGTGTCTCCACCGCGTCCCACATCCGTCCCTCGTGGAGAGCGAGGATGAACTCCGGGATGCGCACCTCTACAGGGCAGCCGGAAATGCAGCGGGGTTTCTTGCATTGCAGACAGCGGGATGCCTCGGCCAGCGCTTGTTCCGGCCCATAGCCCAAGGCCACCTCGTTAAAGTTGTTCTTTCTGATTTCAGGGTCCTGACGAGGCATTTCCTGCCGTTCAGGG
>CAYPON010000284.1:0-4572 GCA_964412315.1 uncultured Anaerolineae bacterium
GTACGCAGCACTGCGGGCAGGATGACCAACAAGATGGCAAGGGCCAGGCGAAGCGCTTTCATGGCCACCTCCTTTCCTCGGGCGGGATGTAGAGGAGGTACAGGCCCGGCTGGCGTGAACGTGGGGCGCGTTCCTCCTCCGGGGGGCTGGTCGGTGTGGGGCGAGGGGAAAGCCCTGCCAGTCCGTAGAGATCGGCCACGCCATAGTGAGCGATACGCGCCATCTGCGCGGCCTTCTCCACCGCCTGCGCTTGTGAGCCAAGCTCGTCTATCAGCCCCAGGCGCAACGCCTCGCTGCCCAGCCAGACCTCCCCGCGCAGGAGCGTCTCCTGCTCGATCTGCAACGCCCCCCCGCGCCCTAACTGCACGGCCTGGTAAAAGCCCTGCTTGACTATCTCCATGCGCCGCATGGCAGTGTCGCGCGGCGATCCCCACATCTTGTAAGGCCCCGTCGCCAGCACGTTCTCCCAGACGGACGGCTCCGCGGGCAGTTCGGTGATGACGCCGACGTTGCCCACATCCGAGGTAGGATGGGCGAAGATGTAATCTGTGCCTACCGCCAGGTAATATGCACCGCTGGCCGCCATCCCCGTCACCAGGCCGACCACCGGCTTGCTCTGGCGCAGGCGCATTAGCTCCAGATAGACCGCCTCGGTGTCTACCGCCGTCCCCCCTGGGCTATCCAGCACCAACACCACGGCCCGCACTTCGGGCTGACGACGGGCATAGCTGATTTGCGCGATGAGGTCGCCCGCGCTGAGCGGGCCAATCTCTCCGAAGAGGCGGATCAATCCCACAACGGGACAGGGCATCAGCGATGCCAGGATAATCCCCGCGCACAAGGGAATCACCCACCAGAACGAGGTCACTCCGAAACATCGCCGGGCCGCTGAGCGTTGTTCTGCGCTCATTATGCCTCCTTTCGGTATTCACCTTTCCGAAAGCTCCAAGCTTTCGGAAAGGTTATTCTACGGTATGAACAGTATCTTCATCCGCTCTGGATCGTTTTGTGCGATTTCCAGCCCTTTCGCCACCTCCGAAAGGGGGATTTGGTGCGAGATGAGCGGCTGCACGCGCACTCCGCCCGTTTGCAGCCAGCGGATCGCCTCCTGGATGGTGTAGCTCAGGGCAAAGCTGCCCATGATCTGCCAGTCGCGCCGAAAGATGTCGTAAGGGGTGACGCGGATTTGCGCTCCCGCTGGACAGACCCCGAAAAAGAGGTATTTCCCTCGTGGCCGCAGATAGGCGAAACCGGCCTCCACTACCTCTGGCACGCCGGTAGCATCTATCACCACATCGAACCCCTCCGGCGCCAGTTCCCGCAGGCGCTTCCCTTGCCGCGCATTGGCCAGCACAACATCGGTCGCTCCCAGCGCAGCGGCCCGCTCCAAGCGCTTGGCCGAGATATCGCTGGCCACAAGGCGTGCCGCACCCGAATGGGCCACGGCCTGGACGAGCAGGCAGCCCATCGGCCCCGCTCCGAAGAGGAGCACATGATCCGCCGGGCGGATTTGCGTCCGTTGCAGGGCATAGACGACGCAGCCGAGCGGCTCGGCGAAGGCCGCATGTGTGAAAGGCAGGTCACCGATAGGGTAGACGTTGCCTCGCGGCACCCGCACATATTCGGCGAAAGCCCCATCCTGATTCACGCCGATAGCGCGCAGGTTGATACACTGGTTATGCTTCCCGCTCCGGCAATAGGCGCAGCGATGGCAAAAGATGTTCGGGTCTGCCGTGACGCGCATACCAGGGGCCAGTTCGTTCACACCCTCGCCCACGGCCACAATGGTGCCCGCGAACTCGTGGCCGGGGATGATCGGATAGACCGCCTCATACTCGCCGCGATAGATGTGTAGATCAGTCCCACAAAGCCCGGCGGCAGCCACCCGTAGCACGATCTCCCCTGGCGCAAGGACAGGGTGCGGCGCCTCGCGGTAAACGATTTTCCCCGGCGCTTCAACGACCGCGGCGCGCATCCTCACCCTCCTAACAGGGATACACAGGATGAACAGGATAAAGGTCAGACTTCCAAAGTCTAGCCATCTCCAGCGACGGCTGTTCCAAGCCGTGGCCTATCCCTTGCCGTTCAACTCGGACAACTGCTTGTACAGCCTGTAGCGATAGGCCACATCCGCCTTGGCGCGTTTCATCAACTCGGCAGCGATTTCGGGCTTGTTCTGCTTGAGCACGCGGAAGCGGGTCTCGGCGTAGGCGTATTCCTCCAGATCGAGCGTCGGCTCCTTGGAATCCAGTTGCAGCGGGTTTTTCCCCTCCTTGGCCAAGTCGGGATTGAAGCGATAGAGGATCCACGCGCCGCTGTCTACGGCCTTTTGCTGCTGTGCATAGCCCAAGGTCGTGTTGATGCCTTGCTCGCGGCAATGGCTGTAGGCGATGATCAGTGAAGGGCCATTGAAGGCATCGGCCTCCACGAAGGCTTTGACGGTTTGGCTGGGGTTAGCGCCCAAAGCCACCTGCGCTATATAGACATTGCCATAGGTCATGAACATCATGCCCAAATCTTTGCGCGGCGTCGTCTTGCCGGCGGCAGCGAATCTGGCCACCGCGCCCAACGGCGTGGCCTTGGACATTTGGCCACCCGTGTTGGAGTAAACGCCCGTATCCAACACCAGCATGTTCACCTTGCGGCCAGAGGCCAGGACGTGATCCAACCCGCCGTAGCCGATGTCGTAAGCCCAGCCATCGCCACCTATGGCCCACACCGACTTTTTCACCAGGTAATCGGCCACGCTTAAGAGTTGCTGGGCGTCCGCTGAGCCGCACTCCTCCAGCACGCGCTTGAGCGTCGAGAGGCGAGCGCGCTGCGCTTCGATCCCCCCCTGCGTGGACTGATCGGCGCTGGCGATCTCCGCAAAGAGAGCGCGGTTCTGCTGGCAGCTTTCGCAGGTGCAGTTCGCTAACCTGGCCAGCAACTCTAGGGCATATACGGTTTGCTTGTCCACGGTGAGCCTCATGCCCATAGCAAACTCGGCGGCATCCTCGAACAGCGAGTTAGACCAGGTGGGGCCTCGCCCATCGGCGCGGGTGCAATAGGGCGTCGTGGGCAGATTGCCGCCGTAGATCGAGGTGCAGCCGGTGGCATTGCCGATGATGGCGCGATCACCATAGAGCTGGCTCAGCAGCTTGATGTAGGGCGTCTCGCCGCAGCCGCCACAGGCGCTGGAGAACTCAAAGAGCGGGCGGATGAACTGCGAGCCTTTGACCGTATCCCTCCGGTAGAGCGAGGGATCGGTGTCCGGAATGCTCAGGAAATAGGCCCAGTTCACGGCTTCCGGCTCACGCAAGGCGAACTGCTCCGCCAGGTTGATCGCTCGCACGTCCGTCTTGTTCCCTTGCGCATCGCGCTTGCGCGCCGGACAAGTTTGCACACAAACGCCGCAGCCAGTGCAATCTTCTGGGGCTACCTGGACAGTGAACATCAAACCCTTCATCCCGCCTCCACCCCTGGCCGGAGCCGACTTGAAGGTCACGGGTGCGCCCTGCAGGTACTTGGGATCGTAGGCCTTGATGCGGATCGAGGCATGGGGGCAGACCAGCGAGCATTGCCCGCACTGGATGCAGACCTCCGGCTCCCAGACAGGGATCTCCGTGGCGACGTTGCGCTTCTCGTATTGCGTAGTAGCCGTGGGATAGGTGCCATCATCGGGCAGCAGCGAGGTCGGGAGCTTTTCGCCACGGCCGGCAATCATCTCTCCCAGCACTTCCCTGACAAACTCCGGCGCGCTCTCCGGCACGGGAGGCCGCATGGCGATCTGGCTCGTCACTTTGCCGGGATACTCCACCTCGCGGAGGTTGGCGCCTGTGGCGTCCACGGCCTTGAAGTTCATGTCCAACACTCTTTGCCCGTAGCGGCCATAGCTCTCCACGATGGCTTCCTTGATGAGCTTGATGGCCTCATCCTTGTCCAGGATGCCAGAGATGAGGAAGAAGGCGGTCTGCATGATAGTGTTGATGCGCCCGCCCAGGCCGAGGTCGCGCGCCAGGCGGATGGCGTCAATGATGTAGAAATGTGCCTGCTTTTCCATGATCTGCTTCTGCACCTCGGCAGGGAGCTTATCCCACACCTCGTTCTCACCATAGGGGCTGGCCAGGAGGAAGGTGCCACCTTTTTCCAGGTGGCTGAGCATGTCGAAGCGTTCCAGGAAGCTGAAGTTGTGACAGGCCAGGAAGCCCGCCTTTTGAATGAGATAGGTGCTGCGGATCGGCTGCTTGCCGAAGCGCAGATGAGAGACCGTCGTCGCCCCCGCCTTCTTCGAGTCATAGACAAAGTACCCTTGCGCGAAATTATCGGTAGTGTCGCCGATGATCTTGATCGAGTTGCGGTTGGCGCCGACGGTGCCGTCGGAACCCAGGCCGTAGAACATGGCGCGATGGACGCCCTCCGGCTCGGTGGAGAAATCGTCGTCCCAGGGGAGGCTGGTGAAGGCCAGGTCATCATAGATGCCCGCCGTGAAATGGTTCTTCGGTTTATCCTCCTTCAGGTTGTCGAAGACGGCCCTGGCCATGCCGGGGTTGAACTCGTGCGACCCCAGGCCATAGCGCCCGCCGACGATGA
>CAYPON010000285.1:0-4569 GCA_964412315.1 uncultured Anaerolineae bacterium
GCACGATCAGAACCTATGCCGTGGATTTGACTCATATCCTGTTCGGCAATGTGCTGGGCGTCGGTGCGAGCGACCTTTGGCTGACCGCCGGACTGACCCTGGGAGTGCTGGCGACCATTGCGCTGCTGTACAAGGAGTTCCTGGTGATCTCCTTCGATCCCGTGCTGGCAGCGACGCTGCGCCTGCCAGCGGAGCTATTGCGCAACCTGATGCTGATCCTGCTCGCCCTGACCATCGTCGTATCCCTGCAAACCGTGGGTGTTGGGCTGGTCGCCTCCATGCTCGTGACGCCGGGCGCAACCGCCTATCTCCTGACGCGCCGCCTATCCAGCATGATGCTGCTCTCTGCTGCCATCGGCGCCTTTTCCAGCGTCAGCGGGCTTTATCTCAGTTTTTACACCAACGTGGCATCCGGCGCAGCGATGGTGCTCACCGCTACGACGATCTTTATCCTAGCCTTCCTGCTCGCGCCCAGGAAGGGGATGTTGTGGCGGCTGGTGCGCGGCAGACACGATTCCGCTGCCATCTGTCCGCCCGATGGCCAGCCGGCGGATGGCCGTCCTGCAGGAAAGGGTAAATAGGTCCGCAGATGACGCAGAGAGACCTTCTGCGCTAATCTGCGGATTGTTCGTCATCGCAATTGAGAGTATGATGTAATTGTAAAGCCCTGGCAGCGGGGCGACATGCTAGCGCACGGCCACCAAGGAGGGCACACAATGAAGAGGCACGTTCTCCTTACTTGCTTAATTGTTTTGTTCGGGCTGGCGATGGCCCCGGCGATGCGCATACCGACGGCCCAGGCCCAGGGCGCCGAGCTTCCCTGCATCGCCTGGGATATTAGCGGCGAGTGGCAATACCGGGCGAGCGCTGGCGGCTATGGCACTATCCGCTTTCAACAGGATGCAGCAGGAAATCTGACCGGAAGCTACTATAATGCGGCCACAGGTGGCTCTGGCACCTTTACGGGGCAGATATCGGGGACATCCTTCGTCTTTAGGACCAATATGGGCGAGGAGCTTCGCGGGACCGTATCGCCTGATGGCCTCAGGATCGCTGGCACCTTCGTCTTCGGTAACCAGGGAGGCGTGTGGCAGGCTACCGGCACTGCCCGCTGCCTCCGCAGGGCGCCTGCGCCACTTCCTGGCACACAGGTAACCACCGTCCGCTGGGGCCCATTTCGCTATGTGAGTCGTCCTTGCCTGACCATTTTCCCTTATCCCGGAATCGTCGAATTGGAGCTCGAGGTCATTTTTTATGGCTCTAACCTGCCGGATCAGGTGCGGGTGATTGATGTGGTGGAAGGGTCGGCCATCCCGCCGAACACGACCGTCCCGCTGGATTCACTGCGGCGGGTTGCCGATGTGCCTGGCGGCGGTTCACGCTACACAGGGACGGTTCGGGTGCAACCGCTCCGGCCGATCGGCGTTAGTATGTGGGAGTTGCATCGGATAACGATCATTGACCCATGGGGTAACCCGGTAGAGGCGATCAAGGTCTTCTTTTCCCTGATCGACCCGAGCGGTTATATCTATGACACCACCAACAATGCCCGCATCAAGGGCGCGGTCGTCTCGCTCTTCAGGCAGGAGGGGAACGACTTTGTCCTTTGGAGCGCGGCTCAGTTTCGTCAGGAGAACCCGCAGGTGAGCGATGTGGAGGGTCGCTACGGCTGGGAGGTTCCAGAGGGAGATTATCAGGTGCGGGCGTCCAAGCGCTGTTACGCCGATGCCCAGAGCGGGGTGATGCACATCCCGCCAGAGCGCCGCGATGTAAACATCGGCCTGGCGCCAACGGACTGCTCTTGCGTGAGCGTGACTGAGGTACGCACAGCGGACCGCCAGGGACTGGCCAAAGAGCGTTTTGCCCCTGGCGAGCCGATCGACCTGCACGTGACGATCACCAACACCTCGCAAAGTGACGTCACCGTTAATGTCTTTTGGACGGTCACCGATCCACGCGGCCAGCGGGTGGATGCACTTTCGGGCACGCGCCAATATATCGTATCATCCTTCGGTGGGCACCTGGTCTTGCCAGGAACAATACCGGCGGACGCAGGCGACGGGACACACGGCTTTATCGTCAGCCTGACCTATCAGAATCAGACCTCTTTGCAGGGCACCCAATTTCAGGTGGTACGGCCAGGCCGGGCCTATCTGCCAGCGATCCTCAAGAGTCCTTTCCAACCACCCATCTCGACACCAACCGCTACGCCCACGCGAACTGCGCTGGCGACCTCTACGGAAACGGCTACTTATGTGGCCACCCGCACGCCGACCGCCACCAGAACGCCCTTCCCGCCAACGGCAACGCGCACTCTACCCCCCGCTACCTGGACGCCGACCGCTACGCCGTCGCCGACCGGAGGCCCGCAACCGCTCTACTTCGACGACTTCAGCGATCCCAATAGCGGATGGCCCACCGTGGACGACGAGTACAGAAGCATAGGCTACTTGGACGGGGAGTACCGCATCCTGCTCAAGGAGACGAATTGGTACTCCGGGGCAACGCCGGGCTTCCGCTGCACAGATTGCGCCATCGAGGCGGACGTGCGCCCTGCTTCGGCAGCCTATGGATCGTACGGTATCCTCTTCGGCATTACCAATACCTGGGATTTATACTCGTTCGAGATCACCAGTGATCAGCTCTATGCCCTTTGGAAAAACACGGCGGGCGAGTGGGTGGCACTCGTAGGCTGGACAGATTCACCATACATCCATGCAGGGGAGGCGACCAACCATCTGCGCGTAGTGCGCAATGGTTCGGAGATCGCCCTGTACGCCAACGGCCACCACTTGACCACCATCAGCGACTCCTCCTTCCTTGGCAACTTGCGGGTGGGACTCTCTGCCACTGCCTACGATGAGCCGAACGTGGATGTACGTTTCGACAATTTCGCCGTGTATGCGATCGGCGGCACTTCATCCGCGGGCTCAGGAATAGAGAAAAACGGCATACCCAGCATGGATAGCGGCGTCAGGCGTTGAACGGGATTGCTGGTAATCTACGGCAATTCCGGCTCCACCTTGACCCATCCGCCATCGCCATAGGCGGAGCGATACATGGCGTCGAGGATGGCCTGGGAGCGGCGGCCATCGCGCCCTGGGCAGAGCAACGGCACGCCCATGCGCACGGCGGCGGCAAAGTTGTCCCCTGGATTGAGCCACGGCGCTTCGATCTTTTCCGGCGGCTCCGTGCTCCAGGCACCATCGCGGTACCAAAGCGTCTGCCGCTTTTCGAGAAAACCACCCCGCGCTGAGGAATATGCCCCTTCGGTGCCGTGGATTTCCACGCGAGCGTACCAGGTGGGCTGAGGGTAACAGGTGGTGGCGTAGAGCATGACTACCATGCCATTGTCGTATTCCCAGATGGCGCTGCCCAAGTCCTCCGCCTCGATGTCATGGTTCTGCGTCCAGATGGCGCAGCGCACCCTGGCGGGGATGCCGATGCAAAAGGCCAACTCGTCGAGGGTGTGGACGTTCTGGTTGGAGAGCACGCCCCCTCCATCCCATCGCCTGGTGCCGCGCCAGCCGCCGTTCTCCCGGTAATAGTCCATCGTGCGCAGGATCTTGGCCGAGGCTTCCGCGCTGAGCAGCCGCCCAAAGAACCCTTTGGCCACCGCGCTCTTCAGTTCCAGCGTATCGGCATCGAAACGCCGCGCAAAGTCCACCCCCAGCAGCAGGCCCTTCTCCTCCGCCTTGCGGATCATGGCATCGCAGGCAGCGAGGGTGGCCTCCATCGGCTTGGTGACCAGGACGTGCTTCCCCGCCTCCAGTGCCTGCAAGGCCACCTCTGCATGAGCGCCGGTGGGGGTGACGACCCACACGACCTCCACCTCTTTGTTATCCAGCCAGGGGCGCAGATCGGTGGTATAGGGCACGCCGAACTCCTCGCCGCTGCGCTTGGCGCGATCCTGGCGGATGTCGCACACGCCGATGAGCCTGCACCCTGGCGTCTGGGTGATCTCCCTGGCGCGGTTGTGGCCCATGCCCAACCCCACCACGAGGAAGCCCACGGGCTGATCGGTGAAAATCGAAGGGAACATTTGTATCTCCTTTCTAATGTGGGTTTGACATGTCCGTCAGCGACATTATACTATCGCAGCAGACATTCTGCAACCTTCCCGAAAGCTTCCGAGCTTTTGGGAAGGTTTCCTCAAACAGACATTCTGCCAATCGAAGGAGGATTCACATGCTACGTGTCGCCGTCATCGGACTTGGCATTGGCAAGGTGCACTTGCGAGAGTACAAGCAAAATCTGAAAACGCAGATCGCCGCGGTGGTGGACATGCTGCCCAACCTGGCGCAGGAGGTCGCCGCCCAGTACGAGGCCCGCGCTTTCACCAGCATCGAAGAAATGCTCAGGAACGTGACCATTGACGCGGCCAGCATCTGCACACCCCCCGCCATCCACGCTGAGCAGGTGGAGCAACTGGCTCGTGTGGGCGTCCACGTCCTGGTGGAAAAGCCGATGGCTCCATCGCTGGCCGACTGCCAACGGATGATTCAGGCTGCCCGCCAGGCAGGGGTCAAGCTCATGGTCGGGCACAAGCGCAGGCTGCGACCGCCGTTC
>CAYPON010000286.1:0-4569 GCA_964412315.1 uncultured Anaerolineae bacterium
GCCTGAGACATCGCTCCAGGGTAGTGCGCACAAAGCGATCTAAAGACAGGCTTCTTTCCATTGCTGTGTCCTCTTATCAGCCAGTTTGTAGTGGCGACCTCAGTCGCTTTTCTACGCCGGAAACGGCTAAAGCCGTCACTACGAACCCAGCGGGTTTGTAATGGCGACCTCGATGGCTTCCCTATGCTGAACACGTCGCTGGTACTCTGCCTTCGCCGCGCCGATGAAATCTCGGAACAGCGGATGTGGGCGGTCGGGCCGGGACTTGAATTCGGGATGAAACTGCGATCCGAGCATCCAGGGGTGATCAGCCAGCTCACTGATTTCGACCAGACGGTCATCGGGCGAAAGCCCGCTGAAGACCAGCCCGGCCTCCTGAAGCAAAGGGCGGAATTGGTTGTTCAACTCGAAACGGTGGCGGTGGCGCTCATGGACGAGGGGAACCGGATAGGCGGCGGCAGCCCGTGTGTTGGGCACAAGCTTACAGGGATAAGTGCCCAGCCGCATGGTGCCCCCCATATCCGTGATGTCCCGTTGCTCCGGCAGCAAATCTATGACCGGGTAGGAGGTTGTCGGGTCGAATTCGCTGCTGTTTGGCTCATCGCTGCCTATGGCGTGGCGTGCGAGTTCTATGACCATGACCTGCATACCGAGACAAAGGCCAAGATAGGGGACCCTGTTCTCTCGTGCGTAACGGGCGGCCAGGATTTTGCCTTCGATACCCCGCGAGCCAAACCCACCTGGCACGACGATGCCAGCAACTCGTTCCAGGCGCTCCCAACTCTTGCCCCGCTCCAAATCCTCCGAACTGATCCACTCGATCTCCAAGTCCGCTCGGTGATAGAAGCAGGCATGGCACAATGCTTCGCGGACGCTGAGGTAAGCGTCGCGGAGCTTGACATATTTGCCTACTACGGCGATGGGTAGTTTCTCTTTCGGGCGCTGGATTTCGGCGACTAACCTGCGCCAGGCGGAAAGGTCTGGGCTTTTCGCAGCAAGTTGGAGACGCTCGACGATAAAATCGCCCAAGCCGGCATCCTCGAGCATGAGTGGCACCTCATAGATCGTATCCGCTGTGACCAGAGGGATCACTGCCCGACGCTCCACATCGCAAAAGAGGGCTATTTTCTCTTTCAAGTCGTCGCCAACGGGATGGTCAGAACGGCAGATGATCACGTCGGGCTGGATACCTATGCTGCGCAACTCTTTGACGCTGTGTTGCGTGGGTTTTGTCTTCAGTTCGCTCGTACTGCCGATGAAAGGCAAGAAAGTGATGTGAATATAGAGGACGTTATCCCGCCCCACATCCTTGCGCATCTGGCGTATCGCTTCCAGGAAGGGAAGCCCCTCGATATCCCCTACCGTGCCACCGACCTCGACGATCACGACCTCGCTGTGAGTCTCCTTGCCTACCTGGCCGATACGGCGCTTGATTTCATTGGTGATATGCGGGACAACCTGTATCGTCCCTCCCAGGAAATCACCACGGCGCTCTTTGGCGATGATCTCGGAGTAAATCTGCCCTGTCGTAACGTTACTGGCGCTAGTCAGGTTCTCATCAATGAAACGCTCGTAGTGGCCCAGGTCCAAATCCGTCTCGCCGCCATCTTCCAGGACGTACACCTCGCCATGCTGAAATGGGGACATTGTGCCAGGGTCAACGTTGATATAAGGGTCGAGCTTTTGAATAGATACAGAGATAGAGCGACTTTTGAGGATGCGGCCTATGGAGGCCGCCGTGACCCCTTTGCCCACTGAGGAAACTACACCGCCAGTACAAAAGATGTATTTGGTCATGGTCGCTTGCTCCCCCATTGTCCCAAATAACGTCGCCCTTTCCATAAAATGCGAAGACACGGAAGCCCCGTGCCTTCATGTCGGAATGCTTGTGGGATCGCTCGACGCCAGACCTCGCGGGTCTACGAAAACCCGCGAGGTCTGCTAATCGCCTATACGACGGCGCTCAGGTCTTCCGCTGCCCGCTTCATATCCAGAAAGATCAAGCCCAGCTTGGCGTCTTTGCGCGCCAGCACGGTCAGGACTGCCTCTTCCCCTACCGAGGTCAGGAAAACATAGCCATCGTTGCCTCGGATATAGACCTGCTCCAGGCCCCCTCGCCCTAACTCGGTGGCGATGCGCTCGCCCAGAGAAAGCATGGCGGCAGACATGGCTGATACGCGATCCTCTTCTACGTCGGCTGGCAGATCGGAGGCGATCGTGAGGCCATCCAGGCTGACCACCGCCGAGGCCTCAACATCCGGTGTGCTCATACGCAGAGTCTTCAGTCGTTCGATCATTTGCTGGGTTCTTGGCACGCTCATGATCTCTTTTTCTCCTTTTCCTCCCTACCCGAGGAATCATATGATAGCAGCGCAACCTTGAGCATTCTGGAAATAATAATAGCACAATTCAACGATATTGACAAAAATCGTGGACGGTAGTATAAAAACTTCTACATAGCCTGCAAGGGAGGGAGGGGACGATGAAACTTTGTAGCCCGGAATATATGGAGGAAGTCAAACGGCGCACGAATGCTGATGAGGAATACCGGCGCCTGGCCAAATCCGACACCGATTCCTACAGCATGGTGCTCACCGCGGAGCCGGAGAAAGGTGTCAAGGAAACCGTCACCGCCGGTTACAACCTGGTGAACGGGGAGATCACCGAGACCTGGCTTGGCGAGCGCAAGACGACTTTTGCCCTGTCCGGCCCTTACGGTGTCTGGGTGGATGTTTTGCGCGGCGCGATCAGCCCCAACAAAGCCCTGGCCATGCGCAAGTTGAAGGTGAGCGGGAACTTGCTCCGGCTTTTGAAGGGGGCGGACTCGACGATGCGCTGGGTTGAGGTGCTGCGCTCGATTCCCACGGAATTCGAGGGGGAGTATAGCCGGTACAACCTGCCGGGCAAGAGTCTGTAGCGAGGCAAAGGAGGCTCACATGGACCTGACTGGGCAGGTGGCGATCGTCACCGGAGGGAATTCCGGCATCGGGGCAGGCATCGTGCGACAGTTCGCCGCTTTAGGGGCCAAGGTTGTGATCGCGGCGCGGGACGTGGCGCGAAGCGAGGCGCTGGCGGCGGAGTTGCGTGCGGGAGGGGCGGAGGTCCTGGTCTGCAAGGTGGATGTGACCAATGCCGACCAGGTTGCGCAGATGATCTCGGCGACGCTGGAGCGTTTCGGCGGCAGAGATGTGCTGGTGAACTGCGCGGGCACGGGCACTCTCTCCACGGTCGTGGACATGATCGAAGAGGAATGGGACATGGTCATGGATACGAACCTTAAAGGGACTTTCCTGTGCAGCCAGGCGGTGGCGCGTTGGATGATCGAGGCGGGAAAGAAGGGGCGGATCATCAATATCTCATCCATCAACGACAAGGTTCCTCTCGCTGGCGAGGCCCATTACTGCGCCTCCAAAGCCGGCGTCCTCATGTTCAGCAAGGCCCTTGCCCTGGAGTTGGCCCCTTATGGCATCAACGTGAATGCGGTCAGCCCGGCGGGGATCGAGACGCCATTGATGGAGGAGGCGTTGGCCCTGCCTGAACTACGAACTGCTCTTTTGAAGCAAATCCCGCGTGGCCGCTTCGGACAGCCCGCTGATGTGTCCAAAGTGGTGGCCTTTCTCGCTTCGGAGTGGGCGGAGTGGGTCACCGGCGACACGATCTATGTGGATGGGGGGATGCATCTCGTCGGCGAGGAAAGCTACGTTTATGCCTTTGAGCGTGCCATGGGCCACGACGATCGTATCCCGCGCGTGGCTTTCTGCTGGCCGCCGGGCGCTTTGGAAGAGAAGGAATAGCGGGAACTCACTGCCGAGGCGCAGAGATCGCAGAGGAAGTAGGGAACTTTGCTCTGCTACCTTTTGGAGAGGAGAGGAAGATGCAAAAGGTTGTGCGGCCGCGCGCTGTATCGCTGGCTGCCGGCTATTTTGCGTTTGTCGGCTTAGCCACGATCATCTTTTGGGTGCTTTTCTTCACCACCGACTGGCTGCATCTGAGCGACTGGGAATGTTACCTCGTCTTTGAGCGCTCCTTTCCGCTCGCGGACAGTTGGTTGGCCTTGACCTGTTTTCTGGCAGTGGCTGGCTTGTGGCGAGGACGCGCGTCAGGGTGGCTGTTTGCCCTGCTGGCCAGCAGCGCGGCGATCTTTCTGGCCTTGCTGGACCTGCTTTACAGCCTGGAAAATGACGTCTTTTGGCCTTTCACTTTTGACTCGATCAGCGAACTGACGCTCATCATCGTCTTGCTTGTTCCAGCCGCCATCATCATTCCCTGGCTTTGGCGACGGCGCGAGTTGTTCCTGCGGTAGTTCGGCGCGAGGTTGACAATTTTACGTTGCAGGATATAATCAGCACGGGGGGCAAGCTGTTCAGAATTGCGGCCTATCTAGCATGGTGGTCGAGATATGGTGTGGCAACGACTCGACTATCCGGCGAGAAAAGGAGGAAGGAATGGTAGTGAGCAGAGGCAGAGTGCCCCAACTGGCTCTTGTCGTCTGCCTGATGATCTGCGCCCTTGCCCTCTCGGCTTGTCGTATCTTGGGACAAACGGCCATGCCGCCCGCTGGCGCGCCAG
>CAYPON010000287.1:0-4566 GCA_964412315.1 uncultured Anaerolineae bacterium
AAGTAGGTGATGTCCGGGCGGGGAGGGAGTTCGCCGCTGTACGGTGCGGCAGGATCCAGACAGATGACCATTGCCCCGCTTTTCAGCAGCGGCACGATCTGCGCCGCCACCTTGCCAATGAGGGTATCAGGGATGGCCAGGATGACCACGTCCGCCTCGCGCGCCGCTTCCTCCTGGAAAGTCGCGGTCAGCCCACGGGCGCGCAGGCGGGCCTGCCCTGACTCCCCTGCCTCGACATACATCATGTAGTATGTCGGATCGTCCTGTAGCTTTTCTGAAATGCGCGTGCCCATTTTGCCTGCTGCGCCAAACAACGCGATTTTGGTTATCATTTGACTGAAATTGGATACCTTCCGATTTCCTTGGCATAATTCACGGCGCGGATCAAATAGTCGGGCGGGACGCCGTAATAAGTCTCGCCGCCGATAGCCAGAATAAAGCCGCCGCCCGGTGCGCCGATGCGGATCGCCCGCTCGATGGCCTGCTTCGCCTGCTCCCAGGTGCCGTAAAAGTCGCGGTTGTTCAGCCCGCCGGAGATGACCACCTTGCCGCCCATCTCGCGCTTGGCGTTGGCGAGGTCGCTAAAGCCGCCGATGTCCATCTCGGTTAGCTTCATCTCGTTGGCGTACATGCGGAAATGGTGGTCGTTCGGCCCATCGGCGTGGAGGTGACGGCGTTCGCTGCCGTAGCGGTCGTAAAGAGCCTTGTTGTAGGGATAGACGAACTCTTTGTACATCTGCGGCGAGATAAAGGCCGAGTTATCGTCGGCCAGGCCCAAGGAGGTGCGCTTTTTGACGCCAAAGTAGGCATCCTCATAGTCCTGCAAGCGGCAGAAGGCCTCAAAGAGCTTGCGGAAGAGCTTGTGCACCAGCGGCGGGTTGGTGTACATGTACTCGTAGACCTTTTCCGGCGGCATGATGGCGCAGGCGCAGGAGAGGGGAGGGTGAATGCCGAAGCCGCCGCCCACCGGGATGTCCAGCCCCATCCTGGCGGCCTTCTCTTGGAGTTGCTCCGCAAGGCGGTAGGCGCGTTGCACCTGCGGATGCGACGCCGGGTCGGGCACCTCCAGCCTGTCTACATCGGCCTCCGTCTCCAGGCGTGGCACGATCCAGGGGGAGGTGTCGTCGGGATAGACGATCTCGCAGTCGAAAAGGAGGCCCTCATATACCGGCCCCAGTTGCAGGGAGATACCATAGCCGGTGCGGTCGTCCTGCAATTGCTCAAAGGCCCATTCCCGACCCTTCAGATCTACCTGCAGCGCGCAGTCCAGGTCGGTATAATAGTCGCGGATGTTGTAGCCAAAGAGGCGGCAATAGTAGCTGCCCGAGGTGCTGATGCGGATCGGCACACGATCCGGCTCCTGGAAACAAACGGTGATCTCGAGCCGCCGCCGCGACTCTTCGATCTGTCGGGTGTATTTGCTGGGGTCAAAAGGGGACATCTTCCCTCCGTGGTTTAGATTGAGTTACCTCCATACAGCTACTGCGGAAAACCTGCTGCGGACTATTGCCCGACTTAAGCGGGATGATAACACGCTTTGCAGCGACTGTCAAGACCCTATTTTGCTCAAATAATCAAGTAGAGTATAATTGATTTTTGCTACAATCGCAATTCAGAAGGAAAAGATAGGGTGTTTGGAAAAGGGGAAAAAATCGAGGAAAGCCTGACGCGCACGCGCACCTCTTTCTTCGGGCGAATCATGAGCCTGTTGGGTGGGCGGACGATTGATGAGAGCCTCTGGGAGGAACTGGAGGAGCTGCTCATCCAGGCGGATTTGGGCGTGGCGACGACGGTGGAGATCGTGGAATGGCTGCGGGCCGAGACGGGGCGGCATCGCCTCCGCCGCGCGGAGGATGTGCAGCAGTTGCTGAAGGAGCATCTTCTGCAATTGCTGCGGGAGAAGCAGCAGCCCTACCTCCAGGGGGAGCGGATGCTATCCGTTGTGCTGGTGGTGGGCGTCAACGGAAGCGGCAAGACGACCAGCATCGCCAAACTTGCGGCCTATCACAAGGCGAGAGGGGATAAGGTATTGCTCGCCGCGGCGGATACCTTTCGCGCTGCGGCCATTGACCAGTTGCGTATCTGGGGGGAGCGGGCCGGCGTGGAGGTGATCGCGCATCAGCCGGGCGCGGATGCAGGGGCCGTGGTGTACGATGCCATCCGCGCCGCCGGCTCTCGCCAGTTCAACGTGCTGATTGCGGATACAGCGGGGCGTTTGCACACCAAGTACAATCTCATGCAGGAGTTGAAAAAGGTGCGCGGCGTAGCCCAAAAGCAGGTGCACCGCGCACCCCATGAAACCTTGCTCGTGCTGGATGCCACGACGGGGCAGAATGCCCTCTCCCAGGCTAAGGTTTTCCTGGAGGCGGTGCAGATCACCGGCTGCGTCCTGGCCAAGCTGGATGGCACGGCCAAGGGAGGGATGGCTTTCGCCATCGCTAGCGAGTTGGGCGTTCCCGTCAAATTCGTGGGCACAGGGGAGCACTTGGAGGATTGGGCCGAGTTCGACCCCCAGGCTTTCGTCAGCGGCCTGTTTGAAAGGGATAGACGGGATGAGTCAGCAGATTAAGCGGATTGAGCAGATTATGTTCATGTTAATCTGCGTAATCTGCGTAATCCGCTGACTATAAGAGTCTGTGGAGAAGAAAGAGCATGGAAGAGATAAAAGTGTCTTTGGAGAAGCTCTTGCAGCGCGTCAGCCAGATCAAGGAGCGTCTTTGACCTGGCGAGCAAAGAGAAAGCGATCGCTGAACTAGAACAAAAGGCGGCGAAAAGTGCCTTTTGGGATACGCCCGACACGGCGCAGCGGGACATGCAACGTCTAGCCGGGCTGCGAGAGGAGGTGTCCTTCTGGCAGGACCTCAGCCGGCGCGCCGCCGACGCCCTCGAACTGTGGCAACTGGCGGCAGAGGAGGCCGATGAGAAGGTTCTAGCTGATCTGCAAAAGGAAGCGGAAACGCTTGCCGCTGAATTGGATCGGGCCGAGTTTCGCGTTTTGCTCTCCGGCGAGCATGATGAATCCGACGCCATACTGGCCCTGCACGCCGGCGCGGGTGGCACGGAGGCGCAAGATTGGGCGGCGATGCTCTTGCGCATGTACCTGCGCTGGGCGGAGCGGAAGGGCTTCAAAGCCGAACTCGTGGATAGCCTCCCCGGCGAGGAAGCAGGCTTCAAACGGGCAGCGATCAGCGTCCAGGGACGTTACGCCTATGGCTATCTGCGCTCCGAGCGGGGCGTGCATCGCCTGGTGCGGCTTTCCCCCTTTGATGCCGCGCACCGGCGACATACCTCCTTCGTCCTGGTCGAGGTGTGGCCCGACCTGGGGGATGACGTCGCCGTGAACATCGTCCCGGAGGACATCAGAGTGGAGGTCTTTCGCTCCTCTGGCGCAGGGGGGCAGAATGTGCAAAAGAACGCCACCGCCGTCCGTTTAATCCACATCCCGACGGGGATCGTCGTCACCTGCCAGAACGAGCGCTCACAGGTGCAGAACCGCGAGTTCGCCATGAAAATCCTGCGCGGACGCCTCTACGAGTTGGAGCGAGCCAGGCATGAGGAAGAACAGGCGCGTCTCAAAGGGGAGCATGTGGACGCGGGATGGGGCAACCAAATCCGCTCCTATGTCCTGCACCCGTACAACATGGTCAAGGATTTGCGCACAGGCCGAGAGACCGGCAATACGACGGCGGTGCTCGATGGGGAACTGGACGCTTTTATGGAGGCTTATCTCAAACATTCCGCTGGTTTGGGTCCGAAGTCTGCTTTACAGCGTAGCCCATAGCTTGCGCATAAAGGCCAGCGAGTCGCGCGCATCCTCCAGCAGGTGGTCATAGTCCCACCGCCCTTCCATGGAGATATGGGCGTCGTAACCGATCTTCTTCAGGTTCCTGAAAAAGGTCGGATAGTCGTAAGAGCCGCTGCCGGGGCGGAAACGACCCGTATCGGCGATGTGGACGTGCGCCAACAGGGAGCCGGCATCCAGGAGGTGGGATAGCGGCTCCTGCAATTCGTCCATGTGGTAGAAATCCGCCAACACTTTGATATTCGGGTGATTGACCTCGCGCACCATGCGCAGGCCCTCAGTGACGTAGTTGAGGATGTTGCACTCCTGGTAGCGCAACGGCTCGATAGCGACGGTAACGTCCCATTTGGCCGCTATCGGCCCCATCAGCGAGAAGAGGCGGCGCAATTGCGCCCATGCCTCGTCCCAGGAAAAACCCTCCGGCACATGGCGCGAGCCGCCGCTGCCCATGACCATGACCTGCCCCCCCACCTTGGCGCAACGCTCCACGGCCTTGGCCACGTACTTTTCCACCAGATCCCAGTTCACATCCGGGCCGGTGAGGCGGACTTCGCGCGGGAAAAAGACGTTGAAAGCTTCCGGCTTGACCTTCAGTTCAGCAATCCGGCGGCGCATCGGCTGCCAAGCTTCGTCGGATTCCAGGGGCATCAGGTTGGCCGTCACCGCCAGTTCCACATAGTCCACCCCCGCTGCTATCGCCGTTGGAATGCGGTCGAGATTGGAATCGCAAATGCCGAATTTCATAATCAATTGTCCTTTCCTTG
>CAYPON010000288.1:0-4565 GCA_964412315.1 uncultured Anaerolineae bacterium
CCCAGACTTTGAGGCGGTCCTGCAGCACGGACTGCTGCAACTGCACGCCAATACGTGGGCGGAGAGCGTATGCGTCGCGTTGGGGATCCAATGCCAACACTTGGATGCGCCCGCTATCAGGCTGGCGCAACCCCTCGATACACTCCACGGTGGTCGTCTTGCCGGCCCCGTTAGGCCCCACCATGCCAAAGATTTCGCCCTCATGAACCTGGAAGGAGACATCGTTGACGGCGACAACGGGACCATAGGCTTTGCGCAGATGCCCCACTTGGATGATGGCTTTGCGTTCCATTTCGTTTTCCTTTCTTTACCCAAAGACGCATATGATCGCGCTTACAGGACTGCTATTTGTGGCCAGGGCTCTTGGGTTGAAGTCCCCCACAACTTGCTGACATATTCGATTGAGAACAGATTCTGCAGCACGTGCAGCCAGTAAATTCCTTTGTCGGAAAGGACTATGGTTTCCCCATCGTCTTTGAGAAAAGCTATCAATGAAAGGAGTTTCAAGAGAGTTCCATAAATGCTATCCAGGTCTTTTCCGAATCGCCGCTGAAAGTCACTTCTCTTGATCCTTGTTTCGTAGATCCTCCAGTACATCCAACCTGCCATTTGCATTGTTTCCGTCAGCTCCAGAGCCAAGGCGATCGGTAGCTGTCCGCTTTCGAGCTTCTTGATGTACTCGTAGACATTAAAAGTGTTCAGATAGAAGATACTCTTGAGATAGGAGCTTCCACTGGCCCCAAGGCCGACATACGTAGGTACAGTCACGGAGCAGTATTTGGGGACCCCGCGCCTTGTAAAGGCCCAGACGGAAGTTCTCTGAAAGCCCGCGCCGTAAAAGACGCGCTCTAGAATGCTGAACATCTTTCGCCTTGTGAAGATGGATGGTTTTTTGAGGCCGCTCTTTCTGAAAATCTCCACCCAGCGGGTGTAGGGAAACTCGAAGAGGGGATACGCCGCAACCTGGTCAACGCCGATCTCAACTAGCGTCTTGCCTGCTTGCTCTATTTCGGCATGGGTCTGGTTAGGCAGGGCAAAGATGAGGTCTGCATTGACGCATTTGAACCCCCTGCTTACTGCCCGTTGGAGTGCTGCTTTCACTTGGGTGACCGTATATGGCCTTTGCAGAGTCCTCAAGTGATGATCTTGCAAAGCCTCCACCCCTATGCTCAGGTGCTCTACACCCATGGAGATAATGGCGTTGAGGTCGTCCGTGCTGAGGTCATTGGGATGGCTCTCCATGTGTATGCCACATTTCATATTGAATGCGGCGAAGATACGCTGCAAGATTCGACCGAGGCCATTGTAAAGCATGGTCGTGGGCGTCCCGCCGCCGATGTAGAAAGAGGTCACAGGCGTATTGCCCACCAAATCGGCGTAAATGTCAATCTCCTTGAGGACAGCTTCGGTGTATCTCTCTGCCACCGCAGGATGATAGACCATCTTGTTATAAGGGCAGTAGGGGCAGATCATGCGGCAGAAAGGGATATGGAGATAAAGGCCAAATGCATCTATGCCTTGCACTCTGCTCGCGGCCGAGGGATGCGCGGCCTTAAGCACAAAGTGGTCCTCTTTGGTCAACAGTTTCCGCAGTTGGGTCCTCAAGAAGCCCGCAAGCCACATAGGTTCCCTTTTTCCATTTCAACCAGAGCCAATCTCTATACGCATAACCCGGGCCAAAGTTTCCAGTAGTATGCCTTGTATAGCTGCAGGAGCACCCATTTTAGCATTACAGGGATCCGAAACCCCTGTCTGAAGCTGAAAAGCCCCCCGAAGGGGCTAAAAAACAGTGCCTGAGGGCACTTTTCGGTTTCAGCCAGGGGGTTTCTAACCCCTGGCCTTCGTGCCAACGTTAGAATCGTTGCTCCTGTGTATAGCTGGGCAATCTTTTGACTCTCAAATGGCTGTTCGCCCCTATTTTGCACACGTTTGCAAAATTTGACAAATCCGCCAAAATGTGGTTTAATGAGAGCCATGAGTCTCCAAGATGCGCTCCGTCGCCTACGAACAACGCCCCAATTCCGCCAGTCGGTTACGCTCTGGCGGCGGCTGCCGCCCCGTGCGGCGGCTTATGCCGATTTCCCGCCAGGCCTGGCCCCCTCATTGATTACAGCCCTGGCCAAGCAGGGCATCTCACGCCTCTATACCCACCAGGCAGCGGCGATCCGCGAAATCTTCGCCGGCCGCCAGGTGATGATCGTCACGCCGGCCGCCTCCGGCAAGACGCTCTGCTACAACCTGCCTGTGCTAAACGCGATCCTCGCCGATCCCAGGGCGCGAGCGCTTTACCTCTTCCCCACCAAAGCCCTGGCGCAAGATCAGCGACACGAGCTGCACAGTCTGAGCGAAGCCTTGGGAGAAGAAATCCCGATCCACACCTACGATGGCGATACCCCCTCCGCGGACCGACAGAGCATCCGACGCACGGCCCGCGTGGTCATCTCCAACCCCGACATGCTGCATACGGGTATCCTGCCCCATCACACCCGCTGGGACTCTTTCTTTCAATCCCTGCGCTATGTGGTGATAGATGAGGTGCACTCCTATCGGGGCATCTTTGGCAGCCATCTGGCCAATGTCATCCGCCGCCTCAAGCGCATCTGCCGCTTTTACGGTTCCTCCCCCCAGTTCATCTGCTGTTCGGCCACCATCGCCAACCCCGCTGAGCTAGCGGGCAGGCTCCTCGAAGAGCAGGCCATGATCATTGACGAGAACGGCTCGCCGGCTGGGGAAAAGCACATGGTCTTTTATAACCCACCGCTGGTGAACCGGGAGTTGGGCATTCGCCGCAGCGCGCTGTTCGATGTCCGCCGCCTGGCGATGGAGTTCTTGCGGGAAAGGGTGCAGACGATCATCTTTGCGCGGGCGCGGTTGACGACGGAGATCCTGCTCCGCTATCTCCAGCACGACGTGCGGCAAGATGACCTGCCGGAGGAGATCGTGCGCGGCTATCGAGGCGGCTACTTGCCCACTCAGCGGCGCGAGATCGAGGCCGGCTTGCGCGAGGGGGCCGTGCGCGGCGTGGTGGCCACGAATGCGCTGGAGTTGGGGATTGACATTGGACAACTGGACGCCTGCATCATGACCGGCTATCCGGGCACCATTGCCAGTACCTGGCAGCAGGCGGGCCGTGCCGGTCGCCGCACGGGGGTCTCGGCAGCGTTCCTGGTCGCCAGCGCCTCTCCTCTGGATCAATATCTTGTCACCCACCCCGACTATTTCTTCGGACGCTCGCCGGAGCATGTCCTGATTAACCCGGACAACCTGATCATTCTGGCCAACCATATCCGCTGCGCAGCTTTCGAGCTTCCTTTCCGGCAGGGGGAATCCTTCGGCAATCTGGGGGCCGAGGCGACAATGGAAATCCTGAACTTTCTGGCAGACGAAGGATCCCTGCGCCATGTAGCAGGGACCTGGCATTGGATGAGCGAAAGCTACCCGGCTGAGGCGGTCTCGCTACGCACGGCAGATCCAGACAATGTGGCCATCATGGACATGGCCGCAGGGAATCAGGTAGTCGGGGTGGTGGATCGCTTTGCTGCCCCTGCGCTCGTCCATGAGGGCGCGATTTATCTACACGAGGGGGCCTCTTACCAGGTCGAGAAGCTGGACTGGGAAACAGGGCAGGCTTTCGTGCAGCCCACGGAGGCGGGCTACTATACCGAGGCCAATCAGGTCGTGAAAGTCAACGTCCAGGAGACGCAGGAGGAGGAGGACTTGGGCCAGAGCGGACGGGCACGCGGCGAAGTCATGGTCACGGCCAAGGCGACGACCTATCGCAAAGTGCGGTTCTATACACAAGAGGTTCTGGGCTATGGTGAGATCAACCTGCCGGAGCGGGAGATGCAGACTACAGCCTATTGGTGCTATGTGGCCGAAGAGGTATCACCCGACATGGAGGTCCTGGATCATGGGCCGAATTGGGCCGTCCAGCGGCAGCGTGCCCGCGAGCGAGACCATTACACCTGCCAGGTTTGCGGGGCGACGGAGGCCAGTTTAGGGCGAGAGCACGATGTGCATCACGTCCGTCCTTTCCGCGAGTTCAGCTATATCGCGGGGGTCAACGACAACTATCTCCAGGCCAACGAGCTGAGCAACCTAGTAACGCTGTGCCGCTCCTGCCACAGCAAAGTGAACGGCGACCGCCTCTCCAAGGATATGCTCTCCAATGGGCTGCGCGGCCTGGCCTACTTGCTGCATCATGTCGCGCCCCTCTATCTGATGTGCGAGCCGCAAGACCTGGGTGTCGTCTCCGAGCTTCGCTCGCCCCTCAACGGCAAGCCCACGATTTACCTATATGACCAAGTGCCGGCTGGCGTCGGCTTCAGCGAGGCGCTCTACCGGCTGCATCACGAACTGCTGGCGCGCTGCCAGGAGATACTGGCTGCCTGCCCCTGCGCCGATGGCTGCCCCTCTTGCGTCGGCCCGACAGCCGCCGAAGGAGAAGCCGGCAAAGAGGCAGCACGGCTGCTCCTGCAACAACTAGCGATCAGCGGTCAGCAAAAGCTGAAGGCTGTCAAGTGACATTAAGTCGTGATAGTAAAGTGTCATAAAGTCGTAACTCT
>CAYPON010000289.1:0-4461 GCA_964412315.1 uncultured Anaerolineae bacterium
CCCACGATGCTGAGGGAGGTGACGATGGTTGGGTAGCGGCGGGCTTTGTGCGCATAGACAACATCCTGCCGCAACGGTTTCTTATCCAGGCCATCACCTTTGGGCACCAGACGACGGTGCAGCGCCTGACGCTAGATGAAAAGGGACAGGGGCGTCTGGACATACGCGGCTTTGGAGGGGACGTGAAGCGTGCTGTACTGGTTATATCGGGGTTAACGCCGGTCACCACGGAGGTTGCCCGCTACCGATACAGCATCAACCCGCTGGGAGACGACTGACCCGCGCAGGGATTTGACAAAGCAGGATACCTGATATACACTAGCAAATGAGGGTGTTTCCAGGAAATCGTAGGGGGTCTATAGAAGGAGGAATAGGATGCCTTATTGCACCAACTGTGGGGCGCAAAATCCGCCGGACAGCAAGTTCTGTAGAGAGTGTGGCAAACCGTTGGATACCTCTGCGCAACCTCCGACACAGTCGCAAGGTGTTGCGCAACCGCCGACGCAACCGCAAAGTGTTGCACAACATCCACGACAGGGCACCGCGGAGACGTGTATTCTAGCGGCAACGATCTTTTACGGTGTGGCGGCCATCCTGATTCTGTTCACCGGCAGCGCCATAGGACTCATGGGAGTCATTCTACCCGCCGGGGTCGCTTTGTGCTTTACTTCAGCGCCTACCAAAATGTCAAACGGCGCAACTACCAGGCGGCCCAAAATGCGTCCTTGGCGGTGGGTATCGCTAGTGCCCTATTTGCCCTGATTGACTTCGTGATCCAGGACATAGTTGCCGCTGTGCTAGCCCTATTGGTTGCTGCTGTGCTTTTCTACGCCTGGCAACTGTTGCGCACAGAGGGCGCGTAGTAGGGAGGCCCTGCTCGTTACCGTTACAGCATCACTCCATAGTTTCTTCCTTAAGGCGAGCGAAATCGTAGGATGCGTTCGCCGGTTTCGCGTTATCTTCGGCGCGCCAGCGAGCAGCATTCGCCAGAAAACGCTGCAAGCCTACCACGTCTCCGATAAAGTCGTCCAGATACTCCAACCACGCCTCGTGTCGCGACGGTTCATCGGCCACGCATTCGCGGATGATCAGGGGGGCATAATCGCGTTGGTAAGCATCCGCCGCCGTCAGCGCCACGCAGACCGAGGTCACCAGCCCGCCGATGACTAGCGTCTCAATCCCTTGTGTGCGCAAGAGGTGATCGAGATCTGTGCCATAAAAGGCGCTGAAACGCTTCTTGACGAGGGCCAGTTCTTCCACCAGTGGCCGTGCAAAGTCCATCACTTGCGCGCCGGGAGTGCCCGCGATGCAGGGTATAGTCCCCTTGTGGCGATAGCGAAGCATCCAATCGCTCATGTCCGGCGCGAATTCCGCCCTGAAGTGAACGACCGGCATCGCTATCTCCCGGCAAAAGCGCAGCAAATGCGCCACGTGCTCGCCATAGTGGGGGAAGTGACCGACGACCTCATCAAAGAAGTCGCGTTGAATGTCTATGAGAAGCAAGGCCCACTCGCCCATTCATATGTCTCCAAGCTCTTGAGTTCTCTCCAACACGTAGATCGCCGCCGCCTGCCCGAGAACAGTCACCGGCAGCGTGCGGCGACTTGTGAAAATCCTTTCCCTCAACAGCGAGCCAAGCAACCCTCTCTCGCTGGAAAGGAGCACTGCGCGGCCCCTGGGAGCCAACACCCTGTCCATCTCGGCGAAAAAGCCCCGATAAAGCGTTTCATTGCGCTCTGGGGAGCCGATCTGCTTGCCGAAGGGGAGATTAGATACGACTTTGTGCACCGTACCAGCGGCTAACGGGAGATGGGTGGCATCCCAGCGAACAAGCTGGATGCGTGGGTAGGGCGCGCTGTTCATCTGCGCAGCAGCCACGGCTTCCGCGTCCAGGTCGCCGCCGATGATGGCCGCCGCCCTGCCCCCTAGCGCCCGCTCGATCAAGATCGTCCCCGCGCCGCACATCGGATCCAGAAAGACGTCTTGATCTTGTGGCGCGGAAAGAAAGACCATGGCATAGGCTATCGTGGGGCGCAAGGAGGCAGGGATGTGCGCCAGTTTGTATTTGCGGTGCCGCATGGTTCGCTCGGAGAGGCGGATCATGCTCACGGCCAGCTTGTCCTGGATGTCGAGCCAGACTTCCAGATGCGCATCCTCTGGCAGGAATTTCCAGCGACCGTACCGCTCCTGTATCGCTTTGATCGCATATTCCTGGGCATCCAGACGGCGAAAGGCGTGTCGTCCTTTCTTTTGCACGACAACGCGGTAGGTGATCCTCTTCACGCGGCGAGGGTGGACTTCGCGGTACACCCCCAAAGCTGCCTCGAAGGCCGGGGCAGTGACCAGGCCGTCATGGATTTGCGATAGTCCCCGGCGATCCGTGACTAGATCGAGGGAGTAATGGATCACCGCAAAAATATCCTCTGTAGTTCGCAGGCCCAGAAGGCCAGATGGCGGCCCATCATAAGTGAACAGGAAAAGGCCCTCCCCCCTCTTCACCAGGGAGGCAGGGCCAAGCCTGGCTTGTATCTCCTCCCAGGCCACCATTTCCAGGCCGGGAGCGGTATGGGCGGCGTAGACCTGCTCATTCAAAAGCCACATGATCCCGCAACGTGCTACACGCGCGTCAAGTATTGGCCCGTCCGAGTATCCACGCGAACGACGTCGCCTATGTTGACAAACAGCGGCACCTGAATCTTTAGCCCCGTCTCTAGCACAGCAGGCTTGTTGCCACCGGTCGCTGTATCTCCCCTAAAGCCTGGCTCAGTGTGAGTGACCTGTAGGTCAACCGTAACCGGTAACTCGACGTCTATCGGCTCTCCCTCATGGAAGGATAGTTCCAAGGTGACGTTCTCCTTGAGGTAATGGACAGCGTCGCCCAGGACTTCGGCCGGCAGGGCTGGCTGCTCGTAGGTCTCTACGTCCATGAAGGTATAGAACTGGTCATCATGGTAGAGGTATTGCACCGTGCGGTGCTCCAGGCGGACATCCTGCACGCGCTCCCCGGACAGGAACGTGCGCTCCACCGTCCCACCTGTGCGCAGATTGCGCAATCTGGTGCGGATATACGCATTGCCGCGGCCAGGCTTATGGTGCTGGTAGTCCAGCACTTTCCAAATCGCGCCATCTATCTCGAAAGTGGTCCCTTTTCGCAGATCAGTCACGTTAATCATTGCTCAACACCTCCCCAAAGGAGCGCCCGCAGCTTTGGAGCGAACGCTCCTGCAAATGAACTGTCTCATAGACCCTCATTATAGCGGTAACAGTCGCTTTCTGTCAAATCGCAGCACCAGGTTCCGCGAATTCGTGGCCGTTGACAGGGAAAGCGAACTATGATATAATGTGCTTGGAAGATTAACCAATCGGGACGCAGGTGCCAGGACGTTCGTCTGGCGAAAGGAGGTGATCGGCGTAGGAAAACGGGCACGTTTGATTGCAGGGAACGGATTCTGGTAAAATGTTGGTTTTCTTTGCATAGGAGGAACAAAGATGTCCAAAGCGAAGCTAACCCGACGAGAATTTCTCAAGCTAACGGCGCTGACAGCGATGGGAGCGGCGCTGGCCGCCTGCGCCCCGCCAGCGACTCCGGCGCCGACCAAGCCAACCGTGGAGCCTACCAAGCCAGCGGCAGCCGCGCCAGCAGAGACACCCAAGCCGGTCAGCAAGTACAAGGAAGCGCCGATGTTGACCGAACTGGTCAAAGCGGGCAAGCTCCCGCCGGTCGAGCAGCGCCTGCCGGAGGAGCCGCTGGTGGTCAAACCGATCGAGAAGATTGGCAAGTATGGCGGCGAATATCGTCTCGGTTACCTCGGCGCTGCCGATACCGCTTGGTGCACTCGTTGCACCGAGTATGACCAAATGGTTCACTGGAACGTGGAGTGGACCGATGTCATCCCCAACGTAGCCAAGAAATGGGAGGTTCAGGATGGCGGTAAGGTCTATATCTTCTACCTGCGCAAGGGGATGAAGTGGTCCGACGGCACTCCCTTCACCGCGGATGACGTCGTGTTCTTTTACGAGGAGATAAACAACAAGGAACTGACCCCCACCTTCCCCAAGTGGCTCACCACGGGCGGTGATCCGGTCGTCGTCACCAAGATTGACGATTACACGGCCAAGTTCACCTTCACCCAACCCTATGGCCTTTTCTTGCAGCGTGCGGCCTGCCCGAGCAATTTCCTATACGTCCCCAAGAATTTCCGTAAGAAATTCTTCAAGCCCACGGCCGATCCGCAGTTCTTGGAGAGCAAGATGAAAGAGGCGAAGGTAGAGAACTGGTTCCAAGGGTACGGCGGCTGGGACAGAGGCTGGGTCAGCCCACGTCTGAACCCTGAGGCCCCCGTCGTTTGGGCCTGGCATTACATCAACAAGATAGGGGACGGCACGCAGTGGATCGCCGAGCGCAACGCCTACTACTTTAAGGTGGACCCCGAGGGGAACCAACTCCCTTATATTGACAAG
>CAYPON010000290.1:0-3653 GCA_964412315.1 uncultured Anaerolineae bacterium
GTCGCCGTCGCTGTAGGCGAAGGCGTGGGAGATAAAGTCACCTCTATAACCGTTGCTGTCGCCGTCGGGGTGGGCGAGACGGTTGGCTTGACCAGAGGGGTAAGGGTCGCCGTTAGCGATTCACGCACTGTGGTCGCCGTCTCGGTAGGAGGCATGGGGGAGGGCGTCGCCGTCATAGAGGGCCTTGGCGTGTTCGTTGACGATATAAAGGAGCTTGGCGGCATCATGGACGAGGTGGGAGTCGAGGTGGAGCCTGTGGACGCTCCCAAATTCCATAGTCTGCCCCCTAGATTCCATATCAGGATCACACCCACGAGCAGGAGAAGCAAAGCTGCCCCACCTACTCGTAGAAGCTTGGGGTAGGGCGAGGGCTTCTTGATTGGCAGTGGCTGGGTCGGGGCGCTGATCTTGGCCGCCGTGATCGGAGGAGAGGGCGCCAGGACCAGCTTCTGAGCGTTGGTGAAAGCCTGCACAAGGTCTTCTATATACTGGTAGCGGTCGGTAGGCTCCTTGGCCAGCGCTTTCTCCACAACCTGGGCCACCGCTTCGGACACTACAGGGTTCAACTGGCGGATCGGCGGAGGAGGCTCATGGATGTGTTGGTAAATAGCCATCCAGGGGGTGTCAGCAGCGAAAGGCAGCCGGCCGGTCAGCATTTCATAAATAACTACCCCGAAGGAGTAGATGTCGCTACGCGCATCCACTGTTCGGCTTCCCGCTTGCTCCGGCGACATGTAGTAGGGAGTGCCGATGAGAGCTGTCATCCGCGTCAGGTCAGCGGCCTCGAAGAACTTGGCCAGTCCCAGATCGGCCAGCACGACGCGATTGTCCCGCGTGAACATGATGTTGGCCGGCTTGATATCGCGGTGGATGATCCCCTGGCGATGCGCATACTCCAGGGCACTGCCGATGCCCTGCACGACTTCCAGGATCATCGGCCCGCCCAGAGGCTCGTGTCCTCGCTCATCCAGGCGATCCTTGAGCGTGCCACCATCAATGTATTCCATGGCGATGTAGTAGTAGCCGTCAGCTTCGCCAGCGTCGTAGATGTGCACGATGTTCGGGTGACTTAATCGGGCTGCGGCCAAAGCTTCCCTTTTGAAGCGGGCGACGAACTCCGCTTCCGCGAAATGCGGGAACAGAACTTTCAGAGCGATATAGCGTTCAAGGGATGGCTGGTACGCCTTGTAAACGACGGCCATTCCCCCCTTGCCCAAAACGCCGATCACTTGATATTGGCCCAAGGTCTTGCCAACCAGGCTCTTCCGCTCCTGGCTGCCATTCTCCAACGCCATACATCGCCTCTTATGTCAGGATCTCACCCTTGACCGAACTCTACATATCTCTCACCGCCATGCTAGATTATAGCAGCATTCTTCCAGAAACGCAATACGCCTGAGAATGCGAAATCCGGGGCAATCATGGGTTTGTCTCATCGCCAGTCTCTCTTTTGAGCTTTCTGGGCACATGGTCAATTATGCATTTTAGCACAAGAGTTGCATTTCACCAAAGCGCGCCTGCCTGTGCTGCACAATTCTGACTCAGATAGACCTCCGGGGTTCCGCAAACCCCGGAGGTCTCCTCGTTCCTACATTGAGACTCACACTCACCCGGGATGCCGCTAGAATATGGCTTTGGTATCCACCGCCTCCTGTATCATGGCGACGAGCTTGTCAAAGGGCATAGCCCCCAGGTCTTTGCCTTCTCGTGTGCGTACCGCCAAGGCCCCCGCCTGGACTTCGCGGTCCCCGGCGATCAGCATGTAGGGCACTTTCTGTAGTTGCGCGTCGCGGATTTTGGCGTTCATCCGCTCGCTGCGGTCGTCCACCTCGACACGGAAGCCGCGCTCTTTCAGTTGCTGGGCCTTTTCCCTGGCGTAATTGTTGTGCCGGTCGGCGATGGGGATCAGTGTGGCCTGCACCGGTGCGAGCCAGACGGGAAAAGCCCCGGCATAGTGCTCGATCAGGCCACCCACGAAGCGCTCCATGGCTCCCAGGACAGTGCGGTGCACCATAACCACGCGATGAGGTTGACCATCTTCGCCGACATAGTTGCAGTCGAAGCGCTCCGGCAGGTTGAAATCCACCTGGATGGTCGGCCCCTGCCAGCCACGTCCCAACGCATCTTTAACCTTGATGTCTATGGCTGGTCCGTAGAACTTGGCTTCCCCTTCCATCCGTGTGTACGCCAGGTTCGTCGCCTGCAAGGCATGTACAAGCGCAGTCTCCGCCATCTCCCAGATAGCGTCATCGCCGATGTACTTGGCTTTGTTCAGCGGGTCGCGCACCGAAAGCTCGATGATGTACTCTTTGTAACCAAAGGTCTGCAGCATGAACCTGGCCAGTTCGATAACGCCGACAAGCTCACTCTCCAATTGGTCGGGGCGGCAGAAGATATGGGCATCATCCTGCGTAAAGCCGCGCACGCGCAACATCCCATGCAAAACACCGGAACGCTCGTATCGGTAGACCGTGCCCAGTTCTCCCCAACGGAGCGGCAAGTCACGATAGGAGCGTGTCTTGGTATTGTACATCAGCATGGCGAAAGGGCAGTTCATCGGTTTGATCAGGTACTCGACCTCGTCTATGACCATGGGCGAGTACATGTTCTCCCGGTAAAACTCCCAATGCCCGCTGGTCTTCCAGAGGTCCACCTTGCCGATGTGCGGTGTGTAGACGATCTCGTAGCCGCGTTTGCGGTGCTCTTGCCGCCAGAAGTCCTCGATGATCTCGCGGATGACCGACCCTTTGGGATGCCAGTAGATGAGGCCCGCGCCGCCGACTTCGTGTACGCTGTAGAGGTCAAGCTGCTGTCCCAATTTGCGGTGGTCTCGCCGTTCGACCTCCTCCAGGAAGTGGAGATAATCGTCCAGCTCTTTCCTGGTCTCAAAGGCAGCGCCATAGATGCGTTGCAGCATCGGCCTTCTTTCGTCCCCGCGCCAGTAGGCGCCGGCGATGTTCAGCAGCTTTAAGCCGTTGACAGGTATCTGGCCGGTATGCTCCACATGCGGGCCGCGGCAGAGATCCGTAAAGCGGTGATGGGTATAGATCGAGATTTCCTCGCCCTGCGGCAGATCGTTGATCAACTCTACCTTGTACGGCTGGTCGGCGAAAAGCTTGAGCGCCTCTTCACGGGAAAGCTCGCGGCGCGCGAAGGGATAGCGCCCCGCGATGATCTCCTGCATTCGTTTTTCGATAACCTGCAAGTCCTCCGGGGTCAGCGAGCAAGGCAGGTCAAAGTCATAGTAGAACCCGGTGTCTATCGCCGGGCCGATGCCCAGTTTGGCCGTAGGGAACATCTCCAAGACGGCCTCGGCCATGACGTGCGCGGCAGAGTGCCGCAATCGTTCCAGTTTGCTCTCTTCCTTCGCTTCTGACATGGTGCACCTCCTGATGCTATCCCTTGCATAGAATGAAAAACCTCTCGGCCTTTGGGCCGAGAGGTCACCCTCACGCGGTTCCACCCAATTTCAGCAGGGGATGATGCGCATCCGCCTGTCCTCGTTATGGCCGTTAACGGGTGCCTCCGTAGCTTCATACTGAGGCTTGGCTAGCCTGTTCCGAAGCTCGACTGGCAGGTGGTTTTCCCCGAGTTCCGGTGAAAGGAGCTTTCAGCCGAGGCTCCCTCTCTCTGCAACCTTTCCTCGGGTACTC
>CAYPON010000290.1:3663-4432 GCA_964412315.1 uncultured Anaerolineae bacterium
GGGAGAAGTCATCGTAAAAGCCACGGTAGCGCGGCGGCAGCAGCTTCGCCAATTGGTACATGGCCTGTGCGGTCAGCTCACGTCGGGTGTCTCGAGAGGACTCCGCCTCCATTCTGGCGAAACGGAAGGGCCGGCCGATTGTAACCTGCACATCGGTACGCTGTAGCCGTCTAATGTTCCGCCAGAAATCCTCTACACCTGTCACGGCAACCGGCAGGATAGTGGCCTCGGTCTGCAGAGCGATATAGGTCAGGCCGTTTTTGGCTCTCTGCAGGCGACCATGTCCACTGCGGTGCCCTTCGGGAGAGTAGAGCAGAGCCTGGCCTCTGGCAAGGACCCCCTCCGCCCGTTGCAGGGCGCGGCGGTCTACTTCTCCCCTGCGTACGGGGAAGATGCCGTATAGCCAGGCCAGAGGGCCTAAAATGGGGTCGCGGAAAAGCTCGTACTTGGCCATGGCCACAGCATCGCGCGGAATAATCCCTAGAACAAGGGGGCCATCCAGGAAGTTGATGTGGTTGAACATAATGATCAAGCGGCCTTCCTTTGGCACATGCTCCAGCCCCGTGACGCGCACGCGGAGCAAAAGACTCGCCAGGAGCCTGATGAGCGCGTTGAAGAAGCGACGAACAATCATGATGCTTTCCTCATTATTCCCCGGTTTCACCGCTTTCTATATATAAACCCGAATGGATTTGCGGCGTTGCTGGATTCTGAGGCCATTTTTAGTTGCTGGCTAACTAGATGCGTTGGCTCTCGCTCGAGTCTGGGC
>CAYPON010000291.1:0-4428 GCA_964412315.1 uncultured Anaerolineae bacterium
CCCGTTGGTGATCAGGTTGACGCGCATCCCCTTGGCTTTAGCATAGGCGATCAGTTCGGGCAAATCCTCGCGCAGCGTCGGCTCGCCGCCAGTGAAAGAGACGGTCGGGCAGTGTGCCTCGTCCATGATGCGGTCGAGTACGCGCTTGACTTGCACCGTGCTCATTTCCGGGACGTCTCGGCCCCGCTCAGGGGAGGAGGCGTAGCAGAAGGTGCAGCGGTTCTGGCAACGGTAGGTGAGGGCGATTTCCGAAAGCACCGGCAGCTCGCGCGCGTGGCTGCCGAAAGGTGTGGTGACGACGGCAGGCGCGGCGCAGATGCGATCCTGCAAGACCGCCGCCACGCTGGCCAGCAGGGTTTCCAGGTCCTTCTCGATGCGGCTCTCCGCCACCTTATATTTGCCCGCCAATTCCTTCACGAGTTGGCTGACATCCGGCACTCCGTTCCCGCTGTAAAGGCGGCCCAGCATCTCCGCTGCTGTCGCGTTGAGATGGTGCACGCGATTGGGCCGCAGGATGATCAGCCTATCTTCAGGGCGAATATAGATGTATTCTTTCGTAGAGTTAACCAGTTCTTCAGCAAAAGCCTGCAAATCCTGCATTTGTTCACCTGTGTGGCAAACGGACGACCTGCCGGAAGGCTTTCCGATCTATGATCCAGGTATTAGGCTCGAAATCCTGACGCCTCTGATTATCTTCGGAGAGCGGCAGGAACTCTGACTCGTAGTCGAGCATAAGAGGTTTCCCCAACTCCTCCCACTGCTGATACATACTTTTGATCCCCTCGTAGAGCGCGGGAGCTAGAGTTCCATACACCTTGATACTATCTTCGTCCAAGAGCACAAAACTTGCCCCATCTGCGATCCCTACACCCTTCCAACAGACAAAGCTATGTCGCGTATGCAGGGCGAGAAAGTAGAAAAACTCGATGCGAGCGCTCCATTCTTTGAATCCCCCAAAGAGCGGATATTCGGCATCTGGCTTGATTCCTTTGAGCAGGGGGGCCACGATTCGTTTCTCACAGTCATCTTGAGAGAGCCACAGGTCCTGCCAGAACTCGCCGCGAAAGGGCATAAAGCACGAATACCTTACGACTTGTCCCCAAATACGCTCGTTGTCTCTCGTTACGCATATGACAGGATCACTGGAAGCATCACCGTGAACTAACGGGATCAGCATGAGGCCATCTGGAACCAGTTGGGCAACCCAGTGAGGAGAAAGATCCGGACAGCCCACAGTAGCAATGATCCGGTCGTAAGGCGCGTGTTCGGGACAGCCAAAGAAGCCATCTTGGGCGAGGACGTGAATGTCGCCATAGCCCGCCGCTACCAATCGTCCGCGAGTTTGAGCGACGACATCCTCCTGAATATCAATGGTGGTAATCAAGGCCGGATCAGAGACGATTTCAGCCATCAAGGCGGCGTTGTATCCCGTTCCCGCGCCGATCTCCAGCACTCGCATTCCGGGTTTTAGCTGCAAGTCTTCCAACATTCCGGCCATTAACGATGGCTGGGACGAGGAACTGGGCGGAGACGTGCGGGTCAAGAGCGCCTTGTCGGAATAGACCATCGCCAGGTGTTCGGGGTTAGAAGGGTCTATCTTCAGGAAGTTATCCTTCTTCTGATAGACCTGCTCGATGAACCGATGTCGCTGAACCTTGCGAAAGGCTGCCTCCACTGCCGCTGACCTGATCGTGCCCATCGCCTTCAGAGAGTCCATATACTCATCAATTATCTGGGAGAGTTCCATGGGATTCCCCTTCTCCATCAATAAGCTGACGGCTGATCGCTACTAGAACCTGCTCACACATGCCGAATGGCAAGCGGAATGACACGCCGAATGACAGACGCAGGCCGAATGACAGGCTGAATGGCAGGCATCATGCACGCACGCGCTATGGCAGGCGTCATGGACGCAGGCGCTGTGGCAGGCGGAGTGACAGGCGGAATGACAAGCATCGTAACCCGCAACAGCGGCGGCCTGTGGCTCCTTGCCCAAAATGCGCTGGCCGAGCGCCTCGATGCGGCTTGCCGCCTGGCTCATGGTATTTTCCACGCCACTGGTGAGGTCGCGTGCGAAGGTTTCCACAGGCGTGGTTAGCTCCTGCGCGGCGCGGCGCAGCGGTGCGAAAGCCTCTCCTATGCCGCCAGTTGGTGCGCCGCCGGTGGATGTGCTCGGCGCCGCGACGGGCCTCTCCCGATAGCGGTCGCTGATGATGATCCAGGGAATCCAGGGCCGCCCCCAGATGTCCGGCTCTCGCACCGGCCGGCGCGGGCCACGCCATTCCCGCTCGTACTCATCCCAGGCGGAGTCTATCTTGCGCTGGTACGTTTTGCGCGTGGCCTCAGGGTCAGCGTTCCAAATCTTGGGCTGCAAGGCGATGGCGACGGCTTCCAAGATTTTGGGGATTTGCGCCGTGTCTATGGTGCCGTCGTCCAGGATAGCATCCATGAGCGCGCGTTCATAGTCGGTCTGCACCAGCTTGGGGTTGGTTACCTCAAGTTGCAAGGGATTTCGATTGACAAGGGTCAATGCGCCGCGTTGCACCAAGGAGAGGACAATGAGGGAGATGGTCTTGGCCGAGTTGCCCATGTAAAAAGCCGTCTCGATAGCGTTCAAATCGGGCACAACGCCGGGCGTCTCAAAAGTCTCGATTTCGATTTCCGGTGGTGCATAGACCGGCTTACGCTTCCGCGCCCGGCTCACCGCCCAAATCACCAGGCCCAGCACGCCGATGACCACAAAGAGCGTCACGCAAACGAAAAGGGTGATCGCGCCGGAACTGAGGCCGGGGGCGGTACTTGGGATCGGCGTAACCGGCGCGATAGGAGGCGCAGTTGGCTTAGCCAACGGGATCGGTGTTTCCTTCGTGACCTTGATCGTCTCGGCAGGGAGATAAATCTTGGGCACGATCCCTGTTGAAGCGGGCACGTTTCGCTTCTCTATGTAAATGGAGAGCCAGTTCCTGCCTGTCTTCTCATCCGGCGTAGGGAAATAGACCCAACGGTCGTAACCCTTCAGGTCCTCGGTCAACAGCCCTGTGCGCTTGACGATCTCGTCGGTGACCTGCTCCGGCTTGGTGGTACCTGCTGGCAGTTCGATGGGAAGCACCAGCGTCACGATCAGACGTTGCACGGGAAGTGCCCACTGGAACGGCGCCCAGCCGAGCGCCCGATAGTCCGCCCCCGAAACACGGGTGGGGTCGAACACGGAGCGATCCACCGTATAGTGCACGCGGATGGTGTATTGTTCCCCACCTTTGGTCGGGCGCTCGAACTTGACGGTGTAATAGTCCCGGTCGCCGCTGTAGGGCGTCAAAGCCACGACGAAACGTCCCGCCGGCCCTTCTCCGTAGCTTTCCAGCAAAGTATGCGGCCTGGTGAGCGGGCCCATCTGGGTGATCTGTTGTCGCGTCTCGTTCTCGGTAAAGGTCAGGCTATATTTAATGTCCAGGCGGCCGTCGCTCAACACCGTCACGTAGAACTCGGAGCGGTTCAGGGTGACGGGGTCAGCCGCTGCGACGGGCAGGCCATAGCCCGCGACCAGTATGCCCATGAGAAACAGGGTAGCGATAATCCTCTTGATCATCTTTCCTCCTCACGGCCGGGTTGGCAGATGAAGGGACGCACCCGGCCCTGAACGATCCTTTGGCGAACCACCAAACAGGCGCAGTAAGGGAGAGCGAGCATTCGTCGCCAGCGCCACGGTTGGCAATAGAGGCGATACAGCCATTCCAGGCCAAGTTCTTGCAGATGAAGCGGCGCGCGCACGGCGACGCCGGCGATGTAGTCGAAAGAGCCGCCCACGCCCATGGCGAGGGGCACATCCAACCTTTTTATATTACGCGCAATCCATAGGTCCTGTTGCGGCGCGCCATAGGCCACCAGGAGCATCTGCGGACGGACAGGCTTGATGCGGGCGACGATCTCTGCTTCCTCCGCGATAGAAGGTGACCCGGCATAAATCCCAGCGATGTGCAATCCAGGATGCTCGGCGCGGAGTCGCTGAGCAGCTATTTCGGCCACGCCGGGCGCTGCTCCCAGCAGGAAGACCCGATGGCCCCGCCGCGCCGCCAGCCCGGCCAATTCGCGCGTCAAATCCACGCCTGCGAACCGCTCGCGCAGCCGATAACCCAACAGCCGCGCGCCCCAGATTATGCCGATGCTATCCGGCACGCAGAGCGAGGTAGCATTAAGCACCTGCCGAAAGAGCGCGTTCTTTTGCGCGGCCACCAGGAACTCGACATTCACGGTGGCGATCTGATGAGGGCCGCCTTGGCGAATACAGGAATCAGCCCAGGCAATCGCCTCCGCCATCGTCACATCGTCCACGCGAACGCCGAGCATCCTGATGGCAGTCATCTCCCCAGGGAAACCAGGGACGTTGCTTCGGCTTTGCTCGCCCAGTACGTGACTGTTGACCATTTCGTT
>CAYPON010000292.1:0-4422 GCA_964412315.1 uncultured Anaerolineae bacterium
CAGCGTCCATGTGGGGCCTGGCTCATCATAGACGCCCGTTTTCTGGCCTCAAGTGGGGGAGGATTGTAAATATGCAATTGCCCTGTTGCCCTGGAGAGGTCACTTGTTAAGGTGAAAAGTCGTGATATAATGTAAAACAATCGGCCGAGTGGTTGGCGGTAGCTCGAGAGGGGGTTGGAACTATGGGACCGGTAGTAGCGCTTATTGTGAGTGTTGTTGTATTCATGCATGCCTGGCAACTCTTCGGCCTTTCGGAGCCCAAAACGACGGGGATCGTGGGCGCAGTGGGGGCCATCGCTCTCGCCGCACTGGCCGTGAAAGTTGCCCCTGAAGCCTTTGCGACTTCCGTGCTGATCTGGGCTATCTACGCTGCACTTGTGGCAGCAGTGGGCCTCTGGGGTTTCGGCTCCAGGGGACTGGGGCTCTATAGCGCCTATGCTGCCGTAGCGATGATAGGTCAGATCATCTACAGCAGTGGCACGGAGTTCTCTTTGGCGGGGATCATCTGCGGCGTCATTCAGGCTGTTGCCTTCGCTCTGCTCTTCTTCCACCTCGCCATACCTCTTGATACTCTCAAGAAAGCGACGGCCTGGGTCTTGGTGGTGGTAGGCCCAATCCACGGGATACTGGCCGCCATGTTGCTGATGAAGATCCTGGCCTAGTGTTGTGAGAGAAGATCAGGACAGAAGCGCCGCCGCTCGGCCGATTGGCGTCTTTTGTGCGTCAAGTTCTCGCATCTATGCCTCGGAGCTCCAGGCCTCAGCGCCTGCCCTAGCGCAAAAGGGAGATGGATGCCATATTGGGCTTAAAGGAGGAAAGCATGGGCTCTGATCTGTTCCTGGTCACCGATATCCCCGTACCCGATTTCTCCGCAGGAAACTATCACGCGGGCATGGACTGCCTGCTTCACCTCATGGCCCGCCACGGGCTGAAGTTGTACCACTCGGCTCAGGAAAGCCCCCTGGCCGGGCCCAAGGGTCTTATTTCCCCTGACGATGTAGTGCTGCTCAAGGTCAACGCCCAGTGGAAGTACCGGGGATGCACCAATAGCGATGTGGTCAGGGGGCTGATCCAGCGCATCCTGGAACATCCTGATGGCTTCAGAGGTGAGGTGGTCATCTTCGAAAACGGGCAGGGGCAAGGGAGTATGAATGGCGATGCCCGGGGCTGGGGCCGTTATCCCGACAACTCCATCCAAGCCAATGCCAAGAACCCCTTGCATTCCTTCTCTTACCTGGCCAACAGCGTCTTCGCTGGGCGAGGGGTGTCCACCTACCTCCTCGACGACATCCGCGAGCTCTTCATCGCCGAGACGGATCATCGGACGGATGGCTACCGGATCTGGGAGGGAGTATCCTACCCCTGCTTTACCACGGCGGGGGGCAAGCGGGTGGAGCTGAGGGAGGGGCTGTGGGACAGCACCAGGTTCGTGGAGCGGATCAAGCTGATCAACATGCCGGTGCTAAAGGCCCACGATGGGTGCGGCGTCACCGCCTGCCTGAAGAACTTCTATGGCGTCCTGTCCATGGGGCATCCTCCGCGAGACTACCACTACGGGGAGGCTGGGAAGGTCTGGGGAGAGATGATCGCTCGGGTGCGGGCACCGGTACTCAACATCCTCGATTGCATCTGGATCTCCCTGCGCCATCATTGCGGCTATCCAGCGTCTAACACCTCGCGGCTGAACAGGCTGTTAGCCAGCACTGACCCGGTGGCCCTCGACTTCTGGGCCAGCAAGTACATCTTCTACCCCGTCAGTGGGGACCTCAATGACCACCCCGACCATCCCGAAGCCTACACCAACTCCAACTTGGATATGCATCTGACCCAGGCGAGGGACACCATAAATAGGTATGGGGGAATTCGCGGCCAACTGGTCACCAGGGATGAGAAGGAGATGCGCCTATTTGTGGACAGGCCCTGAAGCGGCAGGTTTTCCGAGCTTGGTCGCCCTGGATATTGTGAATCCGCGCCTTTAAGTGCGCACTCTTACAGATGAAAAAGCCAGTTACTTTACATAACTGGCTGATCTGCCCACTTGTATAGGTTTTTGGACTGTTCCAGTCGGGGCGAGAGGATTCGAACCTCCGACCACTTGAACCCCATTCAGGTAAGCGACTTTCCTCAAACCGCACACTTGAATCGCTTCACAGGCCATTCAAGTGTGCGGTTTTGGCTTTGCCAGAAACCTATTCAAGTGGGCAAATCGCTGCCAAGCTGTATGCGTAGAAACTCATCTTCACTGTGATATATTGTGCCACCACCCCCCCTTTTCGTCAAACATGACTCCGCAGCCGAATTCACCAACCAGGGCTGGGGGCTGGATCAGCCCATTCATCGCGCGTGTGGCCGCACCCTGGCCTCAGCAATGTGTCACATGCGATCCAGCCATTCCAACAGTGTTTCTTGCCATCTGTGCCTCTGAATCTTGCTGGATTTGCTCTCTTATGCTATGATGATTTATAGCAACTCCCATCAAGGAGATGGAGCCACCACGCGAGCTATTGACTGCCAGAATTCATAGTTGCAAACTGCTGCTCGGCGTGGCAAGGTAGCGAGAGAATACAGGAGGCATATAACGTGGAAAACCAGCGTAAGGCCAACCAGTGGCGTAAGCGTCTCTCTCTGATACTGGTTCCTGCTTTCATAGCGACCATCGCTATCCTGGCTATATTGGACGCCAGACCAGCCTTGGAGCCTCCCTTCTTGTACCCCGTCCTTGATAGCGTGTTCCTGTCTGGCACACCCCTCTCCTACTCGCTGGGCCTGCTGTTAGTCGCCGCAGGCTTGTCCGCTCTATTCCTTCAGAAGATTGTTGGTAGCCCGCCCAGGTGGGCAGCGAGGTCAGCCCAATACGTCGGCGGCGTCTGCTTCCCCAGCGCCATTTTGACCATCAACAGCGAGGGACCTACTAGCGGGATGTTGCCGGAGGAGACGGCAGCCGACTTGCCCCAAAAAGCAGGAGAGCAGTATAGAGACCTTGTCGAGATGGTCAATGATGCGATCATCTCCATTGACCAGGAGGGCAGGGTATTGTTATGGAATCCGGCGGCAGAGCGGATGTTCGGCTACAGGCGAGGTGAAGCGGTCGGTTCCCTGCTGATGGACTTGATCCTCCCCGACAAGTATGCCGATGGGATGAGGAGGGAGATGAAGAGCTTCGCCAAAACGGGGAGCGGGCCACTGATCGGAAAGACAACGCAAATGGAGGCGAAGAGAAAAGACGGCCAACTGTTCTCGGTTGAGCTTTCCATCTCGGCGAGAAAGATAGCAGGCCGATGGGCGAGCACGTGCATCATAAGGGACATGACCGAGCGCAAGGCGGCGGAGAAGACACTGCGGGCAAGTCAGGAGCGTTACCACGCCCTGTTTGATGGCGTACCGATTGGGCTGTACCAAACCACACCGGAAGGGCGGATCCTCGACGTCAACCTGGCCCTAGTGAAAATGCTCGGCTACCTGGACCGGGAGACGGTACTAGCGCTCAACACGACTGATGGGTATGCGAACCCTGAAGATCGCGCCCAATGGCAGGCCCTGATGGAGCGCGAGGGGAAGGTGCTCGATTTCGAAGTGCAGTGGCGCCGGTGGGACGGGACGCTCATCTGGGTCAAGGAGTCCGCCCGAGCGGTGCGGGATGAAGAGGGCCGCGTGCTGTACTACGAGGGGAGCGTGGAGGATATCACCGAACACAAACGGGCCGAGAGCCAAGTCTACGCTCAACGCGACCTGGCTCTGGCGCTTAGCGCTACCTCCGACGTCCATGAGGCGTTGCGCCGATGCCTTGAGGCCGCGATCGCCATGTCGGGCATGGATTGCGGCGCGATTCACCTTGTGGATGAGGCCTCCGGCGCTTTAGACCTGGTGTTTCACCAGGCACTGCCGCTCGATTTCGTGGCAGCCGTGTCGCACTATGAGGCCAATTCGCCGCATGCGCGGCTTGCCTTGGCCGGTAAGCCGGTCTATACCCGATACCTGGATGTGGGAGTGCCCTTGAGCGAGGCTGGAAAGCGTCAGGGTCTGCGAGCTATCGCCATAGTTCCGATACTTCACGGGAGTGGAGTGATCGGCTGTCTGAACCTCGCGTCCCATACGCTGGACGGGGTGCCCATTTTCGCTCGCCGGGGGCTCGAAGCAATGGCCGCCCAAATGGGTAGCGCGATCGCTCGCCTCCGGGCAGAGGATAAGCTGTGGCGCTCGCTGAAAGAGACGGCCCGCAGCCAGCACACGCTGTTAGCCCTCAGCCAGGCCGCCCAGGCCGTGCAGCGCGCCCGCACACCCGAGGAGATCTATCGTGCTATTGGCGACGAGATAGCTAGGTTGGGCTACGGTGTCACCGTCTTCACGCTGACCGATGAGGGGACGCGCCTCAGCCTTTCCCATATAACCCTCGACTCGGCTCTGCTTCGAGCAGCCGAGAAG
>CAYPON010000293.1:0-2962 GCA_964412315.1 uncultured Anaerolineae bacterium
GTATAATGGTTGTCCCACCCCGCCGGTATCGGGTCCCTCCAATCACTCTTGCTGATCCTGAGACAAGGGGGTTTGGGAGTTGCCGTTGCCGTGGGTGTTACGGTCGGCGTAGAGGTGGCGGTCGGCGTCGGGGTCGGTGGATAGGCGATATAGCGCAAGACGACCGTTTGTTCTCCCACAGCCCACCCATGATACGGGTCTGTGAAGTGAAGGGCATACAAAGACCAATGCGTGCCGGAGGTCGGCGTTTCCCAGGATGCGCCGCCGTTGGTTGTATGTAGGATGGCTCCCTCATCTCCTACGACCCACCCTTCGCTTGCACTGAGGAACTGTATCTCATTCCAGTTTGGGCGAATGGGAGTAGTGAGCCTTGTCCATGTCCTCCCGCCATTTGTAGTATGCAAGATCGCTCCTCCATCGCCGGCGATCCATCCCTCGTTGGCATTGAGGAAATAGACATCATTAAGCTCCACGCCTAGCCCGCTGGTTTGCCGTGCCCATACGCCGCCACCGTCGCTTGTATGCAGGATGGTGCCGCCGACGCCCACCGCCCAGCCCTGGAGGTCGTTGGCAAAGAATATGGCGTTTAGCGCCCAGGAGCCACCTGGCTGTGCATCCCAGTCCACTCCTCCATTATGCGTATGCAGCACAGGGCCTCCTGTGCCCACAACCCAGCCCTGCTGCGTGTTAATAAAGTGCACATCCTGTAGCCGGTCGGTTCGCCCGCTGTTTTGCGTGGCCCAAGAGCTACCTCCATTTGAGGTGTGAAGTATAGTGCCATTTTCACCGACTGCCCAGCCGCGCTGGCGGTTGGCAAAGTACAGGCCGTAAAGATGCGCATTCGTGCCGCTGGCCTGGGTCGTCCAGGTCTCCCCTCCATCGGTGGTGTGGAAAATCTTCCCATAGTCGCCCACACCCCAGCCTTTGTTCTGGTCTACGAAGTGGATATCACGCATGGTGTTGGTGGGGCTGATGAAGCGGAGTTGCCAGCTTTCGCCCGCATTCACCGTCTGCGGGAACATGCCCTGGTGCCCTACGATCCAGCCGCGCTGATTCCGGCTCATCTGTATGCCGCGCAAAGTCGAGATCGTGCCGCTATCCTGGGACGTCCATGTGCTGCCGCCGTTGGTGGTGCGCAGAATGGTGCCATGGTCGCCCACGGCCCAGCCACGAGATGCGGTCTTGAAGTGGACGTCATAGAGATCGTAGATGGTGTTGCTAGGCTTGCTGGCCCATGTTGCGCCGCCGTTATCCGAATAGAGGATCGTTCCCCCTTCGCCCACCGTCCAGCCCTGGTTGGCGTTGATGAAAAAGACGGCTTGCAGCTTGCGAACTGGCCCGCCACTGTAGCGGCCCCAGTTCTGGCCGCCATTGATGGTTCGCAGAATAATGCCGCGGTCCCCCACTGCCCAGCCACGGCTGCTGTTCAGGAAATAGACCCCGCGCAACTCCTCGGTTGTGCCGCTGGTTTGGGGATTCCAGTGTAGCCCGCCGTCCGTCGAATGCAGAACGATGCCTCCCATGCCCACAGCCCATCCCTGGCTGGCGTCCACAAAGTGAATGGCGTTAAGCCCGGCCCAGGTGCCAGTAGCCTGCGAGGTCCATGTAGCTCCACCGTCTGTGGTATGCAGGATGGTGCTTGGCAAGCCTCCAGCGATCCAGCCTTGTAATCTGTTGGCGAAGTACACGCTGTTCAGAGAGGCGCCGCTCGGGCTTTTCTGCGGCAGCCAGGTCAAGCCACCATCGGTAGTATGGATGACTGTCCCTTTCGTCCCTACAGCCCAGCCATATTCATCGTCTACAAAGTGTACATCTTCGAAGCAGCCGCCACCCTGCCACCTCCACCCGGCTACCGGAGCGGCCAAAAGCTCCGCTGGCCCCTGTGCAGCGGCAGACCCGCTGGGCTGCGCGCTGGAAAAGCCAGAGTGAGCCAGGGGCAGAAAGGCGAGAAGCAGCGGGACAATGATAAGGGGCAGGTGCCGCAAAGCCTCACGCGGCGAGGGATGAGATAGACGTGGCTGCGATCCAGGACAAGAACCGTGCAAAGCTAACCCGTTCATCGGAGGTCCTTTCGACTATCTGTATGCGGGGCAAAATAATGGTCAGTGAAGAGGTCAGCTTTATGATAGCAGAATTATGCCCTTTAGTCAAACTGGGGGGGCTTCCTACCAGGGCAGTGGCCTTATGACCTTTGTCATAGGCATCCTTCTCCGCTTGCGCTAAAATGACATGCAGCGCGATAGGGAGGTATACGCATGAGAAATGTTTACCTGGATCACATGGCGACCACACCGCTACGTCCCGAAGTGCTAGACGCCATGTTGCCTTACTTTAAGGAGCATTTTGGTAACCCGTTGAGTCTGCATCAATATGGGGATGCGCCGCGGCAGGCTATCGAGCAAGCTCGCGGCAAGGTTGCTGACCTCATCGGGGCGCAGGAAAAAGAGATATTCTTCACCGCCAGCGGCTCGGAGGCGAACAACCTGGCGTTGAAGGGGATAGCTTGGGCCAACCAGAAACTGGGCAAGCATCTGGTCGTCTCGCAAATCGAGCACCATTCCGTCCTCAACTCGGCGCAGACATTGGAAAAGTTGGGCTTTGAGGTAACTTATCTGCCTGTGGACAGGTTTGGTCTGGTGAAGCCGGAGCAGGTGGCGGCCGCCGTGCGCGATGATACGATACTGGTGTCCATTATCCACGCCAGCAACGAGATCGGCACCGTCCAGCCGATTGCCGAGATCGCTCGCCTGGTCAAGGGGAAAAAGAGAGGGATTTACGTCCATACGGATGCTGTGCAGACGGCTGGAAGCATACCTGTGGATGTGGAAGCCCTGGGCGTTGACTTGCTCAGCCTGGCAGGCAGCGCGTTCTATGGCCCGAAAGGCTCCGGCGCGTTGTATATCCGGCGTGGCACGCGCCTCATGCCGCTCATAGATGGCGGCATCCAGGAAAAAGGCCGCCG
>CAYPON010000293.1:2972-4421 GCA_964412315.1 uncultured Anaerolineae bacterium
GCGCGGGAACAGAGAACGTGCCCGCTATCGTTGGGCTTGGGGTGGCAGCAGAACTGGCAAAGGCCGAGATGTCCAAGCGCATCGCTCACCTGATCCCACTGCGGGATCGGCTCATCGAAGGGTTAACCGCAGCAGATCATGTGTATTTGACCGGCCACCCGACGGAGCGTCTCCCCGGCCTGGTGAGCATCGTGGTAGAGTTCGTGGAAGGGGAGTCAATGTTGCTGATGCTGAATATGAAAGGCATCGCAGCCTCTAGCGGCTCCACTTGCACCTCCCATGCCTTGAAGGGGAGCCACGTCTTGACGGCTATCGGCCTCGAACCGGCCTTGGCGCAAGGCTCCTTGGTTTTCAGCCTCGGTGAGGGTAACAGCCTCGAGGACGTAGATTACGTGTTGGAAGTCTTTCCGCCGATTATCGAGCGGCTGCGGGCAATGTCCCCGCTTTACAAAAAATCGCAGGAGGTAAGGTAAATGCCCATCTATTCTGATAAAGTCATGGAACATTTCATGAATCCACGCAATGTTGGCGAGATTCAAAATCCCGATGGAATGGGGGAGGTGGGCAATCCCATCTGTGGCGACATGATGACCTTTTACATCAAGGTCAAAGATAGCCGCCTGGAGGATGTCAAGTTCAAGACCTTTGGTTGCGGCGCAGCCATCGCTGTCTCCAGCATGGTGAGCGAGATGGCCAAGGGGAAGAGCCTGGAAGAAGCGAAAAAGATCACCCGAGAGCAAGTGGCCGCCGAGTTGGGCGGGCTTCCCCCGAACAAGATGCATTGTTCCAACCTCGGCGCGGAGGCCCTGCAAGCAGCAATCGTGGATTATGAACGCAAGCAGGCACAGAAAGCGGTCTGCAAGTGTCCTTTCTGCGATCAAGAGTTTAAGGAAGCGCTTGGGGTCTGCACAGCTTGTGGCGCGGAGCTGAGTTTCTGCAACGGTTGCGGCGAGCCGCTCCCCCAAAATGCTTCCCGCTGCCCCAAATGTGGCGAAGTCAGGAAGTAGGCTATCTCCCAGAGAAAGGAGAACACGAGATGTCGGGCACACAAGAGGCCAAACGAGATAAAGCCACTATTGTGGTTTTCAGCGGGGAGCTAGACAAAGCTCTGGCTGCTTTCAACATCGCCACTACTGCTGCCGCCATGGATATGGAAGTAACCATGTTCTTCACCTTTTGGGGATTGAACATCGTGAAAAAGAACGAGGGGCCCCTAGGAGGCTCAGGGTGGATGGAAAAGATGCTGAACTGGATGAATCGCGGCGGATCGAAGCGGTTGCCCCTGAGCAAGTTTCACATGTTCGGCCTGGGCACCTGGATGATGAAGAAATTAATGCGCAAACATCGGATGCCCTCCCTGGACGAGATGATCAAGACAGCCAGGCAGTTGGGCGTCAGGTTTATCGCTTGCAGCACGACCTGCGGCATGATGGGTGTCACAGAGGACGC
>CAYPON010000294.1:0-4390 GCA_964412315.1 uncultured Anaerolineae bacterium
TTATTCTCGGCGCCGTTCGAGCGCGCTCCCTGGTCCTTGGCCAAGTTCCTGGATTTGTTAAAGCATCTCTGGATTCCCTGCTTGATCGTCGCCGTGACGCAGACCGCCGGCCTGATGCGCACCATGCGCGGCAACCTGCTTGACGTCTTTCGCATGGCCTATATCCAGTCGGCCAGAGCTAAAGGGCAAAAAGAGGGGGTGCTCATCTGGAAATATGGCGTGCGCAACGCCATCCATCCTCTGATCATGAGCCTGGGCATGGCGCTGCCCAGCCTGGTCTCCGGGGCGACGGTCACGGCCATCGTGCTCAACCTGCCGATCATGGGCCCGCTCTATCTGCAAGCGGTGCGCCAGCAGGATATCTACCTGGGCGGCACGATGCTCATTCTGGTCACGGTCATGTTGGTGATCGGCAACTTGCTGGCCGACGTCTTGCTGGCCGTCGTTGATCCGCGCATCCGCTACGACTAGAACGCACCCATAAAGGGTGCGGCTACGGCGGAAATTCGGTAGCCGCAGGCTTTATGCCTGCGGGATACGTTTTGCACCGAGACATGATTAGAGAGGTAAAGTACATGGCAGAGACATCGCAGTTGAAGCCGGTTGCGCCGGCGGGGCAGGAAGACCTCAGCCAGTATGTGGCGCCGCCTACGGTGGCGCAACTGATGTGGCAGCGCTTCCGCCGCAACAAGCTGGCTATCTATGCCGGCATCGTGCTGATCATCTTTTACACGGTGGCGATCTTCGCCGGCTTTTTCGCCCCTTATTACGTGGATACGACGCATTCAAAATTCCCTGGCGTCGGTCCCAACCCGATCCATATCAGAGACAAGCAAGGGAAGTGGCATTGGCCGCCTTTTGTTTACGGCTATGTCTCCAAGCTCGACCTGGAGAGCTACAAGCGCGTCTTTACGATAGACACGACGGTGACCTATGCGGTGCGTTTCTTCGCCAAGGGGGACGAGTACACGCTGCTCGGGTCTATCAAAGCTGACCGACATCTTTTTGTCGTGGATGAGCCGGGCAAGGTCTTCCTGATGGGCACGGACACGCTGGGACGCGATCTTTTCAGCCGCATCATCTACGGCGCGCGGATTTCGCTCACGGTTGGTCTGGTGGGCGTGTTCATGAGCCTGGTCATCGGCTCGCTCATTGGCGTCATGGCGGGGTTCTACGGTGGAGTTTTTGATAACATCTCTATGCGCATAGTCGAGGTATTGCTGGCCTTCCCGCAAATCCCCTTGTGGATGGCCCTGGCCGCCGCGCTCCCGCCCAACCTGGATTCGATCAAGGTTTACTTTGGCATTACTGTCGTGCTCTCCTTCATCGGCTGGGGCGGTCTGGCGCGGCAGGTGCGCGCCAAGGTGCTCGCCCTGCGCGATACGGATATGGTCATTGCCGCGCGCGTCTGCAACTGCAGTGACTTGCGCATCGTCGTCCGGCATCTCTTTCCCAACACGCTCAGCCACGTCATCGTCAGCGCCACCCTCGCCATCCCGGGGATGATCCTGGGCGAGACGACGCTCAGCTTTCTCGGCCTGGGGATTCGCCCGCCGATGACCAGTTGGGGCTTGCTCCTCAGCGAAGCGCAGGCCACGCGCGTGCTGTTACAGCAGCCCTGGCTGCTCTGGCCCATCGTGCCGGTCATGATCACGGCTATCAGCTTTAACCTGTTGGGAGATGGCTTCCGCGACGCTGCTGATCCGTTCGCGTACTGATGACTGGGACCAACCAGGCCAGAGACCCGTTTTCTGCCAGAAAACGGGTCTCTGTTTTTGGAAGGGGGCATGACGAGCTTTTTGACAAATTACGCCATTTGCAGTACAATAAAAGCAACTACTATGCTTTTTCTTTCTCATAACTGGCTTTCGATAGTTTCAAATAACTTGTAGTCACAGTCTCAACGACCATCAATGAGGTTTTACAAAATAATCAGGTAACGTCGCCCGCTCAGGGGCCGACGATAAATCATCGGCCTAAGAGCTAAAGCCGGCCAAGGCCGGCTAAAAACGAGCGGTTTTAGCCCGCTTCGAGCGGGCTTGAGCTTCTAGCGCGGCTCATTTATGGCCGCGCTGACCGGGGCAGTATTACCGAACTATTTCGTAAAAGATCATTGATGGTCGGTGATCCCGTTGTGTAAAGAGGGTACCATGGCTTACCACCCAGGCGCGACCATTATACCTGTGGCAGAGACGCGGGTTGCCGTCTCTCCGGCAACATTGGCCACCTTCGGCAGCCGTTCCTGTTGTGTGCTCTCTTTGTATGACCCCAAGCCGCGCATCGGTGGCCTGCTCAATCTGAAAACCCCCGCCGACGGCAGCAGCTTCCTGGAGTATTACGCCACAATGGCCGTCCAGAGGCTGCTCACGGAGATGCGCGGCGTGGGCGCCAGCAAAGGGCGGCTCATGGCCCACATTATCGCGGGAGACCTTATCTCCTCCTCTGCCCTGCGCGCTATTGAAGATACCCTTCGTTGCCAAGGCCTCAAGTCCATCAGTGCGGACATCTCCGCTGAGGCAGGCCGCGAAATCCGCTTCTCCCTGGCCAATGGACGGGTCACGCTCGAAGAGAGCCTGCCGACAAAGCCGCGCGACATCCGGCAGATGGTGGCCACCCTGGGCAGCCAACTGTTGGACCTCCACGCCTTCCAGGAGACCATCGAGACCGACGAACCGGCTCTCTCCTTGCAGCGATTGCTGCAGCAGATCGCCTATAACGCCTCCCAGATGCTCGGCGGGGTGCAATGTTTCGTCGCACTGCAAGAAGATGGGAAACGCGACCTCATCATTCAGGCTGCTTCGAGCCTCTTCCCCCAGGATCAGCGGCGCGCTCGACTCTCCGGCCATCGGGGGATCGTGAACTGGGCTTTTGCCAGAGGCGAGCCATTGCTCATCAACAGCACTGAAGATGCCAACTCCGAGGCGCAGGGCCAATCCGCCGTTCGCTCGCTGATCGGCGTGCCCCTGCTTCACCGTGGGCGGCCCATGGGCGTTCTCTGCGCCGTCCATTCCGCGGCCAATGCCTTTGCGCCGGAGGATTTGTGCGTGTTGCAGAGCTTCGCCCACCAGGTCGTCGTCGCCGTCCAGAATATCCAGCTCTATCAGCAACTGCAAGCCAGAGCCAAAGAGATGGAGGCTATTTTACAGGGGATCGGCGATGGCATCATCGTCACCGATCCCTCGCTGCGCCTGGTCATGGCGAATCCGGCGGCCAGGCGCCTCTTGCATCTCGAAAAGGAAGCCCTGCCAGGAGATCGTCTCCCCGAGCATCACCCTTTGACTAGCCTCCTGCAAGAAACCGGCCAGGGGGCGTCTTTCATCAGAGAAATCGAGCTGGGCCTCCGCGAGGGGGGCAGAAAGACGATCTGCCAGGTGATGGTTTCGCGGATCGCAGACACGGATGGGAGCTTGCGGGGCATGGTCGCCGTCCTGCGGGACATCACCGCGCAAAGGGATATGGAGAAACTCAAGTCCAACCTCCTGACCGTGGTCTCGCACGAACTCAAAACGCCTCTCCATTCCATCAGCGGATTCGTGGACATCATCCTGATGGGGAAAACGGGGGAAGTGACGGAACTGCAACGCGATTTTCTACGCACCGTTAAGCAGCAGACCACCCAACTCCAGAACATAATCAACGACCTGCTCGAGTTCTCGCGCCTGGAATATGGCCAGATCAAGCTAACCACCGAGTCGCTACAACTGGGAGACATCGCGCGGAATGTCCTGCACAAGTTCCAGTTGATCGCCGGCGAACATGAGGTCGTGCTGACCAGCACGGTTCCTGGGGATCTGCCAATGATCGAGGGGGATTCGGTGCGCCTGGAACAGGTGCTGACCAACCTAGTGGATAACGCGCTCAAATTCACGCCGCAGGGCGGCCAGGTGACTATCGGCGCTGCCGATCTGGGGCAGGAGGTGGAATTCTGGGTGAGCGATACCGGCATCGGCATCCCGCCCGCCGAGCAACCCAAAGTGTTCGAGAGATTCTACCAAGTGGCTAACGGCTCCAGCGCCAAGCGCCACGGAGCGGGCCTTGGCCTGACCATCTGCAAGCACATCGTAGAGCGGCATCAGGGGCGCATCTGGGTGGAAAGCGCGCCCGGCCGGGGAAGCACCTTTCACGTTGCCTTGCCTAAATGCCTGCAAAAGGAGACAGCCCTCAGCTTAGACTTCGCCAGGCTAGGCGCCGATTCACCTGGGCGCGAAGCGGCGAACTCGCCTGCCCCAAGCCTGGTGCCCACGGTAGCTGTTTAGACAAGGGGATTTGGAACAGAAAGGTGCGAAAGGTGTGAAGGCCTTTCCTTTCGCGTCTTTTCTGTATTTCGTGTTCCAAGGTGGTCTCCCCGTCAAGTGTTGCCCAAGTGTCCCGGCCAGTTTTCACCGCCGAG
>CAYPON010000295.1:0-4387 GCA_964412315.1 uncultured Anaerolineae bacterium
ACATTGTGAAGGACAAGGGCGAGCTCCCTATGTTCATAGTTAGTCATCTCGTAGGCATAAGCACTGCCGTCGCCACGCGACTCATGAGGATAGGGTGGGTCACAATAAAACAATGTCCTGGGACTGTCATATCGTTTAATGATCTCGATAGCGGGAGCGTGTTCTATCTGGACGCGCAGAAGCCGCTGTGCGATCTCAGGAAGGTCTTCTATAGCGCCAAGCCAGCGCGAAACCGCGCCTGCCATTTCCGCGCGACTGGTTAAACGACAATGTGCCCACCGGCCTGAACTGGCTGTCTGCGCCAATCCGGTTCTGACCTGCCTTGCTCTAATGTAAAATCGGCGTGCTCTTTCGATATCGGACAAGCCACCTGTCGGTTCAGTGATCGCTTTCTCAAACTCCTCGCGCGAAAAGGGGGTCAAGCCAATGGCTTCAAGGAGAGCCTCCTTATGATCACGAAGAACGCGGAAAAAGTTCACGACCTCACCGTCAATGTCGTTGTATGTCTCTATCGGGGATGGCTCTCTATTGAGCAACACGGCAGCCGATCCACCGAACGGCTCACAATAGTGTTCTGCCTTTGGAAGGAGTGGAAGAAGCCACTCAAGGTGGCTATATTTACCACCATACCAACCAAATGCAATGAGTTTACCCATCTCCTGATACTCCCAAGGAAAGGCTCATCTACCTGCTCTAATTATATACATGGACGAGGGCCAGTCAAAGACCATTGGGAGGCCTTACAAGTGCAGCAGTTCCTCCAGCGTCCCGGCCACCGCTGTTCGCACACCCAACTCCCGACTGATGTCGTCCAGCGTCCAGTCGTCCAGGGTGCACTCCCCAGCGGCATCAAACATGGCACGCGGCAGCACAACCAGATCGCCCAGCTCATGCCGACGCAGAGCGGAGATGACATCCTCCCCTACGAGCAGCCCAGAGACGGTAACGGAAGAGCCGAAGAAGCGGTTGGATACGGGCACGACCTCAAAGTGAACCCCTACCGCGTCCCCCAACGGGGGGATAACAGATTGCAGAATCGGAGCGATCAGCGTGCCGCAAACCAATGTGGCCTTTCGGTAGCCGGGGCGGATAGCTTGCGCGGTTTCACGTATGCCCTCCCATTCGTCCAGGAGTTGGCGCGTCAAGCCGACGCCATTCTCGAGCTGCGGGAAGTCATCATACGCCTCTGCCGGAGGGAGCGGGTGTCCGGCCAAAAGGTAGATCTCATCGGAAAGGTAGACCAGATTGGCCCCCCGACGGCGGCGATAGCGCGCCTGCCGCGGCTGCATACGATGGATGAGATCGCCGGCCTCGCTGGGCGTCAAGGAGCGAAGCCCACGTCGGTGGTAGCGAGTGAGGCCAACCGGCACGATGGCAATGGATTGCACTATCGGGAAAAGCGACGCCAGATCGCTCACGCTCTTGGTGAGAGCTGCCTCGTCGTTCAGGCCAGGTACGAGGACAATCTGAGTATGGACGGTAATGCCGAGATTACCCAGGCCACGCAACTGCGCCATGATGTCGGGAACGGTGGGATTCCCCAGAATCTGGCGGCGCAGCGCGACATCCGTGGCGTGTACAGAGACATAAAGAGGGCTGAGGCGTTGCTCCTCCAGCCGTATCCAATCCTCGCGCGTCAGGTTGGTCAGCGTGACAAAGTTGCCGAAAAGGAAAGAATAGCGGTAATCGTCATCCCGGATATATAGCGTGCGGCGCAGGCCGGGTGGCATCTGCTGAACGAAGCAGAAGGAACAGCGACATTGGCAGCGCCGGATGCCGTCGAAGGTCGGCGCAGTGAACTCCAGGCCGAGATCCCGTTTATAATCTCGCCTGACCTCGTAGACGCGCTCTTTGCCCGCCCGCAGTGTGACGATCTTTAGCCTTTCCTCGGCGGCATAGAAGCGGTAGTCAATGGTATCTCGCAGGACGTGACCATTGATGGAGACGACCTGATCGCCAGGCTGGATGCCCAATTCCTCGGCGATGCTGCCTGGCTGAACAACAGAGACCGTGCCGTAGCTCGGTTGAGGGGCCAGGCTGGGCGCCATGGCTGTCATGGAGTCTCTCCTGGCCGGTAGGGACGGATGAGCTCTGTCGTTGCCTGGAAAAGGCCGGCATACACGCCCCGATAGGGCGCTGGCAAGAGGGCAGAAAGCCGGTACATCGCCTCGCGCGTCATCTGCCTCAGTTGGGCACGACTGGGCCGGCCCTCGCGGTTGGCGAAAACGAACAGCTCGCCGATGGTGATCTGTACTGGCGTGCGACGGAGACGCTTGAGATTGCGGTTGAACGCCTCGTCGCCGGAGATGGCGACTGGCAAGATAGGGCAGTCAGTGCGTGTGGCCACGAGGGTCATGCCATCGTGACCGGCCTGCAGGCCCCCTGTCTTGCTGCGGGTGCCTTCCGGGGCCATCAGCAAAGCCCCCTCTTTCTCCAGAACCTGCAGAGCTTGCCGCATAGCCTGCAAATCCGCCTCCCCCCGCCGGATCGGGAAGCTGCCATACCATCTGACGATCCACCCGAAGAATGGCAGGCGCAGGTTCTCAATCTTGGACATAATGGTGATATCGCGTGGCAACACAGCGGTTACCAGAATGGGGTCGAGGGCGTGGATATGGTTCATCATGACGATGAGGCGACCAGATCGAGGCAGGTGCTCCAGCCCGGTCACGCGAACCTGCAGGAAAACCCTCATGAACAAGCGCAGAACAATCTTGGCGAAACGCTGGAAAAGCATCTTTACCTCCACTATCAAACTACGGACCGCACTCCGCCTCCTTTCAAGAGGAGCTTATTCCCCTCACCCAATCTCTCCCCCCTGAGGAGAGGAGCGTTCTGCTCCTTCTCCCTCAGGGAGAAGGCTGGGAAGGGGTGGAAAACCTCGAATTCCGTCAACCTGCCCCCTTTCAACTCCCCCCGGTGAGGAGAGAAGCCAGGAGCGGAGGGAACTATCAGGCGTAATATCCCCGATATTCCGGGGGCAACATGGCGGCGATACGACACATGATTTGGGTTGTTGCCTGTTCCAGATACTCCCTTTTATCCATGCCTTCGGCATGGGCCGGTAATGTAAAAGGCTGGCCAACGGTGACCGTGATTCTAGGGCGGCGCAAATGCTTGAAGGCGACATAAGCTTTGCGCGCCTCCGTACCGGTGATGGCGACAGGTAGCATGGGGACATTGGCCCGCGAAGCCAGGTAAGCTGCGCCATGGCGCGCTTTCTCCAAAGCCCCTGTGACGCTCTGGCGTGCCTCTGGAGCCAGGACGAGAGGCTTACCACCGGCCAAGGCGGCCAACGCCCGTCGAACGACGGTCCGATCAAACTCCTCGCGCTGTACAGGGATCGTGCCATAGAGGCGAAGCATCTGCCCCACGATCGGCACGCGATAGAGGTCAATGAGAGCGATGGCTTCTGCTTCCCACGGAAGGATGGCGACGATGAGCGGCCCATCGAGGTGGCCCAGATGGTTCATAGCAACAACTAATGGGCCACGGCGCGGCAGGTTCGCCAAGCCACGCACCTCCAGCCGGGTGCAAAGCCTGAAGAAGAGCCGCAGCAGCCCGCGCATGACGCGACGAATCAGATGCCGCATCTGCATAATAGCTTCTCCACCTCTTCTAGGACCTGCTCTATGCTCAAGTTAGTTGTGTCCACGACCACGGCATCGTCGGCGGGTCGAAGCGGAGCCACAGCGCGCGTGCTATCTATCTCGTCGCGGCGGCGCATCCCTTGCAGGACCTGCTCGTAGTCACTACGGCCGCCCCTGGCCAGGATTTCCAGGTGGCGGCGGCGTGCGCGGACTTCCAGCGAAGCGTCGAGATAGATCTTCAAGTCGGCGTCCGGCAGCACTACCGTGCCGATATCACGGCCAGTCATGACCACGGGCCCTTGTTGGGCGATGCGACGCTGCTGTGCGACCAAAGCGTCTCTCACGCCGGGATAGGCCGACACGGGAGAGACTCCCCGATCTACGGCGGGCGTGCGGATTTCCCACGTGATATCATGGCCATCAGCGAGGACCGTGTATTGTCGGCCATCATCCACGGTCGGGGGCGTCACCTCGATGTGCAGCTCTTCCGCAAGGCGGGTGATAGCTGCCTCGTCCGCAATGTCCAGGCTGCGCTGAAGCGCGGCCCAGGTGACGGCGCGGTACATGACGCCAGTATCGAAATAAAAGTAACCGCAGCGTTTGGCCAGCCGTTCGCCGATCGTGCTCTTGCCCGACGCTGCCGGGCCATCAATAGTGATCGTGCGCGGTTTGGTCATTGTCTCTCTCTCGGGAAGCTCTTAACGATCAGCTTCCCGCCATCAGCTAAGCTCGGAGCTAAAGGCTTCTTTTCAAGCTTTCCACTTCAGCTTTTGTCAGGGAACGGTATTGCCCTACAG
>CAYPON010000296.1:0-4380 GCA_964412315.1 uncultured Anaerolineae bacterium
CTTTGGGCCAGGCGGAGATACAGTTGGCCGAGGTCACGGTGCTGCCGGAAGGGCTGGAGTCCGAGATCAAGGAATTGAAAGCGCGGCTGAGACGAGTGGGCGCCTTCAACCCCAATGCGCCCGCCGAATATCAGGAGGCCCTGGCACGGCACACCTTCCTCACCAACCAGGCCGCCGATCTGGAAAGGGCGATCCAGTCGCTGCACGGTGTCATCGCCGAACTGGACGAGGTCATGGAGCGAGAGTTTTCACACACTTTCACCGCGGTCGCTGAAGCGTTCACTGCATACTTCACCCTTCTCTTTGGCGGCGGCACGGCGAAACTGGCGCTCACAGAACCGGATGAGTCAGGCCAGAGAGGCGTGGAGATCATCGCCCGACCTCCGGCGAAAAGGCTACAAAGCCTGGCGCTCCTTTCCGGCGGCGAACGTGCCCTCACCGCTGCTGCTCTCCTTTTCGCTATCCTGAAAACCAGGCCGCTCCCCTTCTGTGTCCTGGATGAGGTGGATGCCATGCTGGACGAGGTCAATGTGGGCCGCTTCCGCGATGCACTGCAGGAGATGGCGCAACGCACGCAGTTCATCGTCATCACCCACAACCGCTATACCATCAATGCCGCCAACACGATCTATGGGATTTCCATGCGCCAGGATGGGGTCTCCGTTGCCTTGTCGTTGCAGTTGGATGAGGCGGAACGGGAGATAGTGGTCAACGGATAGCCGTCAGCGTTGAAGGCCGATAGCTGAGGGCTTCCTTCCAGCGGCGGCAGATCGGCCAGGCTTTGTAAGCCAAAGTACTGTAAGAATTCCGGCGTCGTCCCAAAGAGGATGGGACGCCCCACCTGCTCTAGCCGGCCCACCTCGCAGATCAGCCCTCTGGCAGCCAGCGTCCTGATGACGCCATCGCAATCCACGCCGCGTATTGCCTCGATCTGGGCGCGCGTGATCGGCTGGCGGTAGGCGACGACCGCCAGCGTCTCCAGTGCAGCGCGCGAGAGCTTAGCCGATAGGTCTAAGCCCAGAAGCCGCTCTACATAGGGCGCGGCCTCCGGCGCCGAGACAAGCTGGAAATGTCCCTTCTCCTCTTGCAGGCGAATGCCACGCCCCGGGTTGGCTTGCCGCAGCCGGGCCAGGGCGGCGGCCACTTCCTCCTCGCTTGCCTGCAACGCTTGCGCCAGTTGCTGCGCGGAAACCGGCCACCCAGCCACAAATAGCAGGGCTTCCACCATGCGCTCCAACTGGTTCGGATCAAGATGCTCGATAGTTTTGAGATAGTTGACCGCTCGTTTGTTCTTGCCAGTGTCGCTGATTGTCATTCGCTCACCACCATAGCGCAGGCATAAGGCCTGGGACTACCTCTTTGGCGGGTTCTTGGCCAGGGCGTAGACGCGCTCGAACTCGGTTGTGAACTGGGCAGCTAACTCTGCACTGTCTATGATGAGCAAATTCTCGTCATTATCCTCATCCGCGCTCTTGGAAAAGTTGAAAGAGCCGGTGATGACCGTCTTGCCGTCAATGATAAAGACCTTATGGTGCATCAGGTAAGGGTTGCCATCCTGGAGCACGTCCAGTTTGGCCTCTCTCATCCGGCCATACTCGCTGTACTGGGTTTCCGAGCCGGTGGTCTCAAAGACGCCGCGCACCTTGACGCCGGCCTTGGCGCGGGCACGTATCGCCTCGCCCATGGCATCGTGCGTGAACGAAAACGCCATAAAGTCTATGGAGCGTTGCGCCATCTTCAGGCGGGCGATGAGCTTGTCCGCCACCTTGTCCTCTGGCGCGAAATAGCTTTCCACGGTCGCGCCGCCGATGGTCAACCGAAACGCGGTGCCGCCCGGCCTGCGGCTGGAACCGAACTTTCTCTCCCGCCACATTTTCTCAAAGGTAATAGTGTAGTTCCTCGCCAGCTCTGGACTCTGGATGAGGATGGCGTTGTTATTGTAACGGTAAGTGTCGTTCTCCGTGAAATTCCAGGAGCCTGTCCAGACCGCCTTGCCATCCACTACGACGTATTTGTTATGCATGATGGCATCGGAATTGCCGGCGACGATGGTAATGCCCGCGGCCTGCAATTGCTTGAGGGAGGGGTTCTCTTGGGGATCGTTCAAGATGTCCACATCGGCGACAAGGCGCACAGTGCAGCCACGCTTCCTGGCATTGAGCAACGCCTGAGTAACATTCTTCAGGTCGAGCTGGTAGATGGCCATATCCAGGCTCGTCTGCGCTGTGTTGATAAAGGCGGTAAGCTCCTCATCCAGGCCTCCCTTGTGATCGGCAGGCTTATCTGGGTATTTGGGCGCGGTGAAATAGAGCTGGTACCAGGTGGCGGCCGCGGGCTTGGTAGCAGTAGCGGTCGCCCCTTTGGGCGTGGGCGGTGGAATAGCTGTCGCCCCAGGAATGCTCTGGAGAGAGCGCCAGTAAACGAAGATAACCGCCACCAACAGGCAAAGCAGAAGGACCACCAGTACGCCAGCGGCGACGAAGAGCCTCGAACTGAAAATGGACGAGCGACGAGGGCCAGCCGGCGGGGTCTTCTTGCCGCCAGCGGTTTTCGCGGAAGGTTTAGCATCCTCTTCCCGCTGAGCGAAAGAGAGCAGTTCCGTGATCCGCGTTACAAACTCCTTGTTGCTCAGGCGGCCACGCTGCACCGCCAGTTCGTCCACCCGACCGGAGAGGGTTGGCGACAGCTTCCCCTGGGAAGACAGGAGGGCGGTCAATCTTTGCTGCATCTGGGTATAGCTGAGGCGATCCTTCTCCCCCGCCAGGTCGTTGATCTCGCGCAAGGCGGCGCGAACCTGCTGCAAACAAGCGCTGATAGCATCTGGCGCGGCCACATCGCTGGCCGCGCGAGGCGGGGTCTTCGCTGCCTCCGTCAACTGGGCTTCGCCCCACGACAGGAGGATCTTGGCCTCGGCATCGGTGAGGTTCGAGCGCAGGCGCTCATCTTCTAACAGGCTCTCCACGGCCTTCTGCAACCGCTTTTGCCGGTCCTGGGCAGACATAAGCATCCTCCTTCTCAAAGTGCAAGGCAGTTGTATTATAGGCTCAAGCCCCTATCACGCAAGTCGGCCCAGACCGGAGACAGCAACGTGAACGGATCAACGTCAAGGCGCAAGCAAAAAAGACGTAGGGACGCAATTTGTTGCGTCCCTACGTAGCGCCTTGCGGCTTTGCGTTTTCATCCTTCATCAGCAATCAGCTTTTTCGCTGACTGCTGGCGGCTGATCGCTAGGAGCTTCCCTACGTGTGCTTCTCCGGCTCTTCCCAGAAATAGGTCTGTAGCGGGATAAACAGGCCATGCTTGGTCGGGTTGCTGATCGGCATGATGTACTTCGGGTCGAGGTTGCGCAGGCCGTTCTTGACGATGATCGGGCAGGGGATTTCGCCCACCGTGCCGGGCATCGGGATTTCCACGGCCAGGATGTCGAAGATTTGCAGCATCATCTCGTGCTGTTTTTGCGCGTTAGGCTCCATCCTGATCTTGGTCCAGATGTCCCAGAGCTTGTGAATAAAGTGATCGGCCGGCGGCTCCTCGGCGTACTGCGCTTTGGGATCGTTGTACCAGAGCGTCCAGGCCTTGCACCAGCTTTTGTCCTGCGCGGTGGCGATGAAGAAGGCAGGATCAACCAGCGGCAGGATGGCGCGGCTGCAATAGTGATGCTCAATGTCAACGGCGTTGATCCGCCCTTGCTGTTCGCCGAAGGAGCGCTCCACCGGCTTGTACGCGGCCTTGATCCCCACATTGGCCCACTGCTTGACGATCATCTCGCCCTCATCCCCGATACCTGCCTGGAAGGTTTGGATGATGAGGCTGATCGTCTCGCCGCTGCCGTCCTTCCACTTGCGGAAGCCGTCCTTATCTCTCTCCTTGTAGCCGGCCTTGTCCAGCAACTCGTTCGCCTTCTTCGGGTCGTACTCAATGTAAGCGTTGGACAGCTTGGGGTAGTACTGGGGAGACTGGGAAGGCGGGCTGTATTGGCGCGGCTTGAGACGCCCATCGTAGGCCAACTCATTGATCTCTGTGCGGTTGATGGCGTGGGAGAGGGCGATGCGCACATCGCGATTCTGGATAAACTCCCGCTTCCGCTTCTCCAGGCAAGTGTGGTTGAGGACAACAGCATGGGTGGCATCTTCGGCGCCGGTAAAGACCCTGTAGCCACCTTTCTTCTCGTTCTCCTTGAACAGGGTATAGTTGGCAAGCTGGACACCGCGGTGCTGGTAATCAATCTCGCCGCCGACGATCCACATGTTGAACACGTCAACAGTGTTGTACAGGCGATGGACGATCTTGTCTATGTAGGGGAGCTGGTTGCCATCCTTGTCCACCTGGAAGAAATAGGGGTTGCGCTCCATGATGAACAGCTCTTGCGAGATCTGGTTC
>CAYPON010000297.1:0-4364 GCA_964412315.1 uncultured Anaerolineae bacterium
GCAGCGTCAGATGTGTATAAGAGACAGGACTATGTAGATTTCTAAAAGAGGCAAAGTGAGCCAATTTCCCCCCGTGCCTTTTCTCGTTATAACCGTCGCGTTGTTAATCCGCGCCAAGCTGAAGGGGAACACGAGGCAGGTCTATCTTACCAAGCCGCTCGCGACGCTTTTGGTGATAGCCACCTGCGCGCTTTCCCTGGCCAGGCCCAATGCCAACACGCTCTACACGGCGGCACTGCTACTCGGCTTACTACTCTCGCTGGGAGGGGACGTGGCCCTGATGTTCCCTTCGGACAAGGCCTTCCTGCTTGGTGTGGCTTCTTTCTTGCTGGCGCACGTGGTCTATGGCCTCACTTTCGGCTTGATGGGAGGCTTGCATACCCCGCAGATAGGGCCAGCCGCGCTCCTGCTCGTCGTCGGCGTTGCATTCTACGCCTATCTATACCCCCATCTGGGCAAGATGAAAGCTCCCGTGGGCATCTATGCGCTGGTTATCTCACTCATGGTGCTGATGGCTGTCGGCACACTGCACTCGACCGCGCTCCTATCGGCGCAAGCGTGGTTGGTGCCCATCGGCGCCATTCTGTTCTATGTTTCAGACATGATCCTGGCAGTGGACAAGTTCGCGCGGCCTTTCAAGCTAAGCAGCCTGTTCAACCTCTCCGCATACTATCTCGGGCAACTGCTAATCGCCCTCTCCGCATCGTACACGGTAGGCAGGTAGACCGCCGGAGGGGGTGCATTCCTGTTTTGGGGCGGAATGTCACGCTGAGCAGAGCGAAGCATCTGCGTCAGCGAAGTATCTCTTCTACCGACCGTGCCACTGCTTCAATATTGTGCATAGGCCCCCTGAAATAAATGAGGTGTCGGTGACGCAGGGCATAAACTGAAAGCCCTGTTGCGCCCGCCGCATCGCATCTTCCACGCTGCCACAATAGATACCCATTGGCACATGGCACGCTTTCCCCGCGGCCAGCACTTTTTCGATGAGAGCTTCGTGCTCCGCGCTGGCCCGGCCAAAGGTGCCCAGGGAGAGCGCGAGGTCTGCAGGGCCGATGAATCCCATGTCTATGCCAGGAACCGATAGGATTTCGGCGGCATGTTCGGCAGCTTCTCGCGTCTCGATCATCATGGAGACCATGATCTCCTTGTTGGCAGTGAAGAAATAGTCATCCCCATAGAAAGACAACCGGCTGCCGCCGAGGGAACGTTGCCCTTCCGGCGGGTAGCGCATGGCGGCCACGGCTTGTGCCGCTTCCTGCGGCGAGTTCACGAGCGGCACGATGATCCCCAGCGCTCCTGCATCGAGCAGCTTGCCGATAAGCCCCGGATCATTGCGCAACACACGGGCGATAGGCACTGTATCTGTCGAGCTAATGGCCTGGAAGGCGGACAGGAGCGCGGAATCGTCCCAGTAGCCATGTTGCGTGTCGAGCAGGATCCAGTCGAATCCAGCGTGGGCGGCGATTTCCGCCACGACGGGAGAGCCGCAGTTCATCCAACAGCCGGCGACCGGCTGTCCGGCGCGAAGCTTAGCGAGCATTTGGTTCTTGCGCATGATTTCTCCTTGTGGGCTGCAAAGTGTCTAGACAGGTTGACCGAGGGCGTCAACCGGTTCGGCGACGGTGACCTTTTCCGCGGGAAGCGACGCGGCGAGGTCGGGTAGATCGTATATCTCTAATGCCCCATGTAGCGTATTGACCAGATGATTCAACGGAGCCTCTGGTGCCCGCACGAGAACAGCCCAAGAGGCCAACGAGCGCCTGAGTGTGACGGCGGCGAAAAGCTCCGCTTGCAAGGCGGCCGCATGTAAGGCCACCGGCCCTGCTTCCCCGATGCCTACCAGGTGCACGCGATACGGTGTCGCACAGGCTCCATAGCTGGCGAGGAAGCGAGCGCAGGCCAGGACATCCTCCGTTCTCATGCCGATATATGACTTGCCCAGCATGTAGGCCAGAAAGAAGTTCTTGTGTATCTTGCCCAAATTCGGATCCCCCAGCCCACGCAAGTCCATGGCGAGCACCAGATGGCCTTTCAACGCCAGGGCTTCGATTGGCCCACCGGCCCCTGCGTTCGCTTCTTTGCCCTCGCCATGCAGGTAGAGATATGCCTCTCCCTCTGGTTGAGATGGCTTAAAAAGGAGAGCCGGCAAGAGGATCCCCTCTTCGGGATTCAGGAGCAGCTTTTCGATGCGATACGCACCCCGATCCACCACACCAACCGTTTGGCAGCGGCATTCCGCCAGCTCAGCAAGCCGCTTCACCCCTGCGATCTCGCGCACCTTTTGCAGGGTCTCCGCTTTTGTTGTCTCGGCCCAGAATGCCCGCCGTTGCCTGGCCAGGCGGCTTTCCATGTCCGCGTTGATCTGAAAGACGGAACGCGCCCCCTCCATTAGCATGACCTGGCCACGCGGCGTGCAGTGAAGCTCCTCTTCCGTCAGAATCGGAAAATCAGGCTCGGTGATTGCGTCGTCTATCTTGAGCAGCCAACGCCGCATCCAACGCACGGCGGCGACGCGAAGCTGCGTGCTGAAACCATGTGTCGCATCGGCTTCGACCAGATCAACGCGCTCGGCAAAGCCTAGCCGCGTGTAAATGCGCTTGGCCTGGCGGAAAGTGTCCCACGCTCCCAAGATATCGAAATAGTCCCGGGTTGCGGTGCATATCAATGTTGGCTTGGGCGCGCGCATTAACAGGAAATCCGCGTGATCCATGCCAAAGGCGATCTCTCCGTGGATATTCTGCTCGGCGTCTTGTGCGCCGAGCGTATCAATCAGCCGCCGCATCGAGGTCAGATAACAGCTTGGCGCAGCGCAGGCAATCCTCGGGTCGAGCGCCATCAGGTAGCTGGTCAGCGTCCCTCCTCCTGAATTGCCAGTGCAGCCGATTCGCAATGGATCTATGTCCGCACGACTGACGAGATAGTCGAGAGCGCGCATCCCGTCATAGATACGATAACGTGCAGTATTGGCTCCCAGCAAGATCGAACCCATCCCGACCATCGTATGCTCCGTCGTGCACCCATATTTGCCCTTCCCATCCGCGTCCAGTATCTGCTTGCGCTCCCCCTGCCCAATAGGATCATAGCAAAAGGCGGCGAGACCATTCTTGGCCAGGAGAATGCAGGCCCGCTGGTATGGCTCATTCGCCTTGCCATTCTCGCTATGCCCGCAGGGGACAAGCACGCCGGGATGTGGCCCCGCACCGCTCGGAAGGTAGAGAAGGCCAGTGACGTAATGCTGCGGTTGGCTCTCAAAGATCACCTTTTCCATGCGATAGTCATCGCCAGGGATTTCGCCCACAATTCTGGCATTGAGCGGCGTCCTTTCGGGGAATCCTCCCAGCTTGTGAATAAAGAACTCGCGCATTCGCTGCTGATATGCCGCGATTTGTTCAATAGTTTGAAGCTTCTCGTACTCGGCCAGGCGCCGCTCGATAGCTGCATAGGCAATCTTTTTCAAATAGCTATCTATCATCTTCTCAGGTTCGAGGGCCGTCACCACTGTCGTCAGATTCTCGATTACCATCGCTCATTCCCTCTACAGATGAACCTCATAGCCAGCCGCACAACCCGGCCAGCAGACGAGAATACTCGATGAAATCGGGCCAGGAGATATCCGGCGGCACGCCATGGTCGCAACCGGGGATAAAGCCGCCATCCTTAAATAAGGGTGGGACGACACGCAACACCTCACGTCTCATCACCTCACCCCCGGCAGCGATAGCGCGCTTGTCTATGCCGCCCGTGAAAGCCATCTTTTTGCCGTAGCGCTGCCGATAGGCGACGATATTATTGCCCGCCGCGACCTCAATGGGATTGCAGACATTGATGCCGGCTTCGATCCAGAGAGGGATCAGGAGCGAGATGTCGCCGTCGGAGTCCATATCCAGGATGCGGCAGCCGCTGGCCTTGAGCTGGGGTATCCAACGCTCATACTGTGGCAATAGAAAACGCCTCACCATAGCAGGCGAGATCATGCTGTGGACCTTGTAAGCCATATCCTCGGAAAAGTGCACGTAATCCAGTTGGACATTTTTCAGTATCGGCTCCAACGTGCGCGAGACGAACTCTCCCCAGGCGTTAGATAGTTCCATCACAAAGTCAGGGCCATCTAACATCATCATGCAGAGGTTCTCCAGGCCAAGCCACTCCCGCATCTGCCAGAACGGCCCGTTTATGCTGATCCCGAAGGGGTAATCACGGTCGCGCAGGGCCTGGCAACGCGCCAGAAAATCATCCGGGAAGCGGCCAGGGGCTTGTGGATCATAGCGCCACTTCATCCGCTCTTCCCAATCTTGCCGATTCTGCACCGGAAAGCGATGCCATTTGCGCGTCACAAAGTCCTTGGCAGAGCGGATATAGGT
>CAYPON010000298.1:0-4353 GCA_964412315.1 uncultured Anaerolineae bacterium
CTGATCTACACAGCAAAAGGTCTTCAGGCGTATCCCCTGGGCAGTCACTCCCGTCGCCTTCTCAACGGCAGGCCGCTGGCGGCGCAAGCGGGAGCCGCAATATTCGCACGTCACTTCTTCGCCGCCCGGCGGCAGGTTAGCTCCACATTGCGGGCAGCGCTCGACAATAATCCTGGGTGCAGGGCTTTCTGTCATTTTGCACCTCCTGTGCCTAGACCTGACGGGTTTCCAAAACTTGTCAGGTTTATATTATGTCAGGATTTCCTCTCTCTGTCAATTTCACCTGAGGAACGTACTTGTGTAGATTGGACAGCGGCGCAGGAGCGGAGTATAATAAGAAATCGAACTTGCGTTCTACACGTCATCTGAGGAGGGTACTTCTATGCCTCGCTTCCAACTGGTATCCGATTTCGAGCCTACGGGAGATCAGCCGCAAGCCATCGCGCACTTAGTGGAGGGCCTCGAAAAGGGCCACAAACATCAGACGCTCTTGGGAGCCACAGCGACGGGTAAGACTTATGTCATGGCCTGCGTCATCGAAAAGCGGCAATGCCCGACGTTAGTTTTGGCGCACAACAAGACCCTGGCCGCGCAGTTGTACGCCGAATTCCGCGAGTTCTTTCCGCATAGTGCCGTAGAATACTTTGTCAGCTACTACGACTATTACCAGCCGGAGGCTTACATCCCGCGCACGGATACGTACATTGAAAAAGATGCCGACATCAACGAGGAGATCAACAAGCTGCGCCTCGCTGCTACTTCCTCGCTGCTGACCAGGCGCGACACGATCATTGTAGCGAGCGTCTCCTGCATCTATAACCTCGGCTCGCCCGACGAGTACGGGCAGGATGTGCTCCCGCTTCACATCGGGGACTATCGGCGGCGGGATAAGCTGTTGCGCCACCTGACGGAGATCTTTTACGAGCGCAACGACCAGAACTTTATCCGGGGGCGTTTCCGGGTGCGAGGCGACACGGTGGACATCTTTCCCGCCTATCGGGATACGGCCATACGGGTCGAGTTCTGGGGGGATGACATCGAGCGGATCACCGAGATTGACCCGCTCACCGGCGAGATCATCGCAGCGCTGGAGGAGGTGCACATCTTTCCCGCCAAGCACTTTATCACCCCTGCGGAAAGGATGTCTCCGGCCCTGCAGGCCATTGAGCAAGAATTAGAGGAACGGCTGGCCTGGTTTCGGGCACACGAGAAGCTCCTGGAGGCGCAGCGGTTGGAGCAGCGCACGCGCTATGACATCGAAATGATGCGCGAGGTCGGGTACTGCTCCGGCATCGAGAACTATTCGCGGCATCTGGCGGGGCGCGCGCCAGGGCAGCAACCCTGGACGCTCCTGGACTATTTCCCTGACGACTTTCTGCTCTTTGTGGACGAGTCCCACATCACGTTGCCGCAAGTGCGGGGGATGTATAACGGGGATCGCTCGCGCAAGGAGGTGCTGGTGGACTACGGCTTCCGCCTCCCTTCTGCGCTGGATAACCGCCCGCTGACCTTTGAGGAGTTCGAGAGGCATATCAACCAGGTCATCTATACCTCTGCCACGCCCGGCCCCTACGAGTTAGAGCACTCGGAGCAGGTGGTCGAGCAGATCATCCGGCCCACAGGGCTGGTGGATCCCAGAGTCTTGGTGCGTCCGACGCGAGGCCAGATTGATGATCTGGTGCGGGAAATCAGAAGGCGAGTGGAACAGAGCGAGCGGGTATTGGTGACGACGCTCACCAAGCGAATGGCCGAGGATTTGACCGATTATCTGGTGGAATTAGGGCTGAAGGTGCACTACCTACACTCGGAAATCCAGACCATCGAGCGGGTGGAAATCCTGCGCGACCTGCGGTTGGGGGTGTATGATGTCGTGGTTGGCATCAACCTGCTGCGCGAGGGGCTGGACTTGCCCGAAGTCTCGCTCGTCGCCATCCTAGACGCCGACAAGGAGGGCTTCCTTCGCTCCGATGGCTCGTTGATCCAGACCATCGGGCGAGCGGCACGCAACGTCCATGGCGAGGTGATCATGTACGCTGATATGGTGACCGCCTCCATGCAGCGGGCGATTGACGAGACCAACCGCCGCCGTGCTATCCAGGTTGCTTATAACGAGAAGTACAGCATCACACCGGCGACCATAGTCAAGGAGGTCAGGGACCTGACCGACCGGGTGCGCGTCGTGGCCGAACAGCGAATCGAGTATCCCGCCACCCGTGCGATGCCGCGTGAGGAGATCGAGCATCTGGTGAAAGAGCTGGAGAAGCAGATGAAGGAGGCGGCAGGCCGCCTGGAGTTCGAGAAGGCAGCGTTGTTGCGCGATCAGATCCTTGAGCTTCGTCAAGGTCTACAGGATGAGAAGCTGCCCGAATGGGAACGGGTGCGGCAGCAAGGCCGGCGGCGGTAGTGGTTACACTCTTTTCCAGTAATTCAGCGGCCGCCACAGTCATACAACCTGCCGTTCTGCCTCTGGCAGTTGGTGTTTAACCACGCGGCGATCTCCGGCTTTCTCCACGGTAGATCCCGATCCTCCAACACGAAGCGCACCCTCCCATCCTGAACCATTTGCGCCAGCTTGCCAATGTCTACCACGCTATCCTCTCCGGTAAATCCGCCCAGCGGCAGCACGGGTCGTTGGGTCGCCAGGATGTAGAGTGCCGCGTCGTAGGCGGTGAGGGTGGCGACGAGGTAGCTGCCCGGCTTGGTATTTGCCAGCAGGTGGCTCAGCATCCATCGCTGATCGGCGGGCAAAGCGGATAGACAATTCGTGTGGTGGATGTGGCGGCCGGAGCGGGGCAAACAGCCATCAGGCTTGGTATTGAAAGTGGTCAAGGCGGACCACAGTAGTGGCGCTACCATGGTGGCGATGATGGCGATGCCTAACGCGGCTTTGTTGACCCATGCTTGGGCACGCCGCACGCGCAAGGCCAGCGTGCCCAGCCCAAATGCCAACAGTGCGATGGCAATAGCCGCTAGCCACCAGACATCCATAAGAAGAAGTGCCGCCAGCCGCTGCCCTTGCCGCAACAACTTCATGGACGTCGGGACTACCCACATAGCATAGCCTTGATGCCTTTGCAGTGTCACGATCTGAAAAGCAATGGTGCTTCCGGCAAGCAGGGCCAATAGCATCCAGCCCAGCCAATGCCGTTTCCGGTGTATCTCGCCGAGCGCCCATGTCGTCGCTCCCACCAACGCAGACAATGGGGGGCCTAACATGACGAGGTAGTGGGCGTGGAATAAGCCCCTGTTGAACGAGAAGTAGACGACTTCGGGCAGCAGCCAGCCTCCCCATAGCACCACTGCTAGATATTTGTCGCTCAAAGGCCACCGCCAGCCAACCTGCGACAGAATCAACAACAGACCCAGGAGGACAAAGGGGAGCAGCCAGCTTGCCTCTGTGACAAGCGGCTGAATGAAAAGACGTCGCACCCCCGGTTGCCCAACTTCCTGCGCTGGATTCGGTGCACCGGGAGGTGGTGGCGGCGGACCTAACGTGCCACCACCGGGCGGTGGGGGGGGACCTGGCGTTTGTCCTCGGCTGAGGCCCAGACGAGTGAGGGTGTTATAGCCGACAATCAAGTCCATCACCGTATTGTCTTTACTGCCGCCGATAAAGGGTCGCTCATTGGTGGGCGTCAAATCAACCACAATGGCCCACGAGAGTGAAACCCCAACCAGCACAACCGTTGCAGCCATCAAGTACGCGATTCGCTTCCACCAGGATGGGAGCGCACCAAACAGATACAGGGCATAGAAAGCAGGCAGAGGCATGAACGCCTGCAACATCTTGATATTGAAGCCCAGCCCTACCAGAACTACAGCGGAAAGCAGGTCACGGAGTCGGCCATACTGCACCGCTCGCAAGAACGCCCACGCCGCCAGTAACAGTACAAGAGATAGTAAACCATCAACGGTGTTGTTGCGCTCCACCGCGACCGCCACGGGCATGGTCGCCAATGCCAGAGCCGCAACCAGGCCGGCCCCCGCGCCAAACTGACACTTTACCATCGCATACAGGAGGGAAACAGAGAGCACTCCCGCTAGCGCCTGCGGGAAAGCCAGCGCAAAGCCATTTACGCCAAACAGATACGCCGACGCTGCCTGTACCCAAAAGCCAAGCGGTGGCTTATCAACCGTGACTGAACCGCCTGGCTCAAATGAGGCGAAGAAGAAGTTGTGCCACGAGGTCAACATGCTCTGCACTGTCGCTGCATAGTAGGCGTTGCCCACGCCGTATGCACCCAACCGGTAGAACCGTAGAAACGCCGCCAACAAGATAGCCAGCGTCAACCCCAAAGTCGTAATGGCTCGCTGTTTGCCCATACCGAACTATGAACTTCCATCACAAGCTCT
>CAYPON010000299.1:0-4353 GCA_964412315.1 uncultured Anaerolineae bacterium
CAGCAGAGTTAGGAGGTGTGACGGAGCTTGCAGCGACTCGTTTGCAGATGCCGGTCCGCATCGGTATGCCAACCGGCGTGGGGGGGATGGTGGCAAAGGTCAGCGGCCCAAGCTACGCCACAGCGGTAGGGCTTTTGCTATGGGGATTGGAGCACGGCCCCCTCGTTTATCCGAGCCGTAACAAAGAAAAGGGCTGGACTTACTTATATGACCGTTTTTTGGAGATACTCAAAGCGTTTTTGCCTCGCTAACTGAAGCGGTAGGGAAATGAGGAAAGGAGAGGTACAAATGGAACACACACAGAACCTGCCGGAGGTCGAGAACTTTGCCCAGATCAAGGTGATCGGTGTTGGCGGTGGAGGGGCCAATGCCGTGAATCGCATGATCGAGGCGGGGCTGCGCGGCGTGGAGTTTATCGCCGTAAACACGGATGCCCAGGCGCTGATGCTCTCGGAAGCCCCGGTGCGCGTCCGCATTGGCGAAAAACTCACTAAAGGTCTTGGCGCAGGGGGTGACCCGACCATCGGGGAAAAAGCGGCGGAGGAATCGAGCGAAGATCTGTACGAGATTGTGCAGGGCGCCGACATGATCTTCATTACGGCGGGCATCGGCGGCGGCACAGGAACAGGCGCGGCACCGATCATCGCCCGAATGGCCAAGGAAGCGGGAGCATTGACTATCGGCGTTGTCACCAAGCCCTTCAGTTTTGAGGGCGCACGTCGTGCCAAGACGGCGGAAGAGGGCATACGGAACCTCAAGGAGCAAGTGGACACACTGATCGTCATCCCCAACGACCGCCTGCTGCAAATCGTGGACAAGAAGGCTTCCATCCAGCAGGCTTTCCGCGTGGCCGATGATGTCTTGCGCCAGGGGATTCAAGGCATCTCGGAACTGATCACCGTGCCGGGGCTGATCAATCTGGACTTTGCCGATGTGAAAGCGATCATGTTGGAGGGGGGAGCAGCACTGATGGCCGTGGGCCGCGGCAGCGGGGAAACGAGGGCGGTCACCGCCGCCGAACAAGCCGTGTCCAGCGCCTTGCTCGATGTGACCATTGAGGGGGCGCGCGGCGTGCTCTTCAATGTGGCCGGCGGCTCGGATATGACGCTCTTCGAGGTCAACGAGGCGGCGGAGATCATCAAAAAGATGGTGCACCCGGAGGCGAACATCATCTTTGGTGCGGTCATTGATGATGCGATGCAGGATGAGGTGCGCATCACGGTTATCGCCACGGGGTTCGACGCCGAGTCCCGGCAGCAGCAGCGCCCCCACCTGGCCGCTGCGACCACTATGGTCAAGCCGGGAAAGACCATCGAGTTCCCCGTGCGCCGTTTCGATAGCGAAGACCTGGATATACCCGCCTTCCTGCGCCGCCGCTCGAACTCGTAGCCTGGCAGTGAAGGCTGTAAACGTCAAGGCACCCATCCCGGGCCGCCACGTCGCGCGTGGTGCAGAGGCCAGGGATCGGGTTGCTGCTGGCTGGGTCTGAGAAGCGCGCCAGGGGCCCCTTGCGGCTCCTGGGAGGCTTTTCAGGCTCAGCCAGTTTGACTCTGCCTAGATTTTGAATAACGGCGCGACATCGGCCAGAATCCCGTCCAGTTCAGCATAATCATCCTGATCCAGCTTGCGACCGGGCGCCCGCGAAACGCGCTTCGCAAACACGCCGCGGCGGTAAAGCACCTCTTTGTAGGCCGCGACGCCGTACAGCCGTTCGTAATTGATGAGAGGCAGCAGTTGGTTAAAGAGCTGGCGCGCCCCCGCTTCATCCCTCGCTTCCAGCCTGTCCCAGATCGCCACATGTGCGTTGGTTACGTGGCCAGCGGGCATGTTTCCCGCTGCGCCGCGCCGGTATTCGTCTATGATATAGACACCCCCCTGCCCGCCGAACACCCCTTTACAGGCTTTCCCTGCTGCAGCGATAGTGGCGCTGATCTGCCTCGGCTCAGGCAGTGTCTCCTCCTTGATGTACTCGACATGCGGCAGTTCGCGGCACATGCGCGCGAGTAACTCTGCGCTCATCGGCGTCCCCACCGGCCCGATATAGTTCTGGATGCAGATCGGCACGTCGAGCGCAGCAGACAGCGCCTGGTAATACTCGTAGCATCCTGCGGCGTCCGGATGCAGGATATGCGGCGGCATGGCCATGATCCCATCCGCGCCGGCCTTTTGCGCGTAGCGGCTGAGGGCGACGGCAGGCAGGTAATGGCCGGATGTGGTCGCCGCGACAACCGGTATTTGATGCCCCGCCTCGGAGACGACGATATCTATCCACCGCTTGCGCTCGTCGTCGGAGAGTGTCGCGAACTCGCTGGCATTCGCCGGCCCGACCAGGCCGTGCGCCCCCGCCTCGATGCAGAAGCGGATTTGCTTGCGCAAGCTCGCCTCGTCCAGTTCATACCCCTCGGTGAAGGGGGTGACGACAATGACAAAGATACCTCGCCAGGTTTTACCCATGATCCACCTCCCCTGCGTCAGATTGAGGGTAGTATAGAGACATCACGCCGTTGCGTCAACTCGGCTATGTAAGCCACAGAACCACGCAGAACGATCATAGCATCTCTTCTGTGTGCTTCTATGGCCAACAAGGGTGCGCTGCACAAGTCGTCATCTTCAGAGATTGACAAAGAAGAAACGATGTGGTATAAGGGGGCTATACCAGCGCAAAGGAGAGAAATCCATGAAAAGCGGGTTGCTTGGCCTGACCTCGTTGATTACCCTCATCTTGACGGCAATGTGGCTTGTTCTGGTCGTCGTCGGCCTGAGCACTGAAGGGCCGGTGGAGACCTTCGAGGAGGCGGTAGCCTCGGTCGCGGAACCGGGCGCGCTCTTCTACCTGACCTATATCAATGCTACCCTCGTTACCCTGAGCGCGACCGTCCTCTTTACTGTATTGTACAGCCATTTTCAGGCCCCCGCTCTTCGAGTCTCGGTCATAGGGGTGATGTTCGTGCCGGTCTATTGCGTCCTGAACCTGCTGGTTTACGTGTCGCAGATCGCGGTGATACCGCGCCTGCTGGTTTTTCAGCGCATGGCCATCTACGAGCCTGCGGCCAGCCTGCTGATCGGGCAGATGGTGCAACAGTGGAGCGGCTCGGCGATTGCTGCCTTAAACAATCTCGCCTATGCCATCCTGGGCATCCCTTCGATCATCTTTGGGGCGTTGTTGCTCCGGCAGAGCAGGCTGCTGCAAGTGGCTGGCGCATTGCTCGCCCTGAATGGCATCGCATGTCTCATTGGGTTGGCCGGAACGATAGCGCAGAGTCGGGTGCTCCAAATGGGATCGCTCGTGGGAGGCATTTTGTTCCTCCTGGCACTCATTTCCCTCACCCTGGCGTCCTTGCGGGAGGGGAAATGACGTCAATTGAACTGCCCAATGACGGAGACTGTCGCGGCCTAGCGGACTATCATGTGCACAGCACCGCTTCCTGCGATGGCCGCGTTCGCGCTACAGATTATATCGGGAAGGCGATCGCCCTCGGCCTGCGTGAGCTGGGTTTTGCCGAGCACGCCGACTTTGATCCGCGCGATCCGAGCAGCCACTATTTCAACGAGGAATGCTACAGAGTGGAACTGGCCGCAGCGCGGGCGGTCGCAGGGGATTGCCTGGCCATTCGCGCTGCGCTGGAGGTCAATTACCAGCGCACGCTGGACGCCGAGATTCGGCGTTTTCTGACGGATAAGGAACTGGACTATTGTCTGGGGTCGGTGCACCTGTTGGAGGATGAGGCTGGCTGGTGCAATGTCTCGGAGCCGGGTGGCACACCCGCCTACTTCGGTGCGCGGGAGAAGCGGGTGGCCTACGGGCAGTATTGGACTGAACTGCGCGCCGCCACAGCGAGCGGGTTATTCGACCTGCTGGGTCATTTTGACCTGATTAAGCGTTATGCCATCGCCGCTTATGGCCCTTTCCAGCCGGAGGAGTTCGCTGACGAAATCCGCGACATCCTCAGGCTCGCCGTGGAAAAAGGTGTTGGCCTGGAGATCAACGCCTCTGGTTGGCGTCAGCCGCCGCAGGAGCCGTATCCCGGCCTGACGATCCTCCGCTGGTATCGGGAGTTGGGAGGCGAAATCCTGACCCTCGGCTCCGACGTGCACTGGCTGCTGCATCTGAGCTACGGCCTGCCGCAGGCAGCCGAGGTGGCGAGAGCAGCGGGGTTTCGCGCCGTGGCCCTTTTCGAAAAGAAGCAATTACGCTGGCTGGATTTGCCAGAGTAGAGACAGAAAAAGCTTGTTGCGCCACCAAACAGATGGAGGGAGAGGATGCTCACTAATGAGGAAAAGCGAGTGCCTGTATATCTGGCGCAGGCCCCACGCACAATTCCCAGTGAGGTTACGTCAGATACGCCATTGGAA
>CAYPON010000300.1:0-4335 GCA_964412315.1 uncultured Anaerolineae bacterium
GGTGAGAAAAGCGCGGATCGTGGCCCGATGACCACATCGGCCAGCCCATCGCGGATGCGACGCCACTCGTCATAACGCTCACCAGCAGACAACCGGCTGTGGATCACGGCCAGGCGGCCAGGAAAGCGCGCCGCGAAGCGTTGTATCGTTTGCGGCGTCAACGAGATTTCGGGCACTAAGATAATGGCCTGTTTGCCCCGCTTGAGTGTCTCCAGAGCAGCGCGAAGGTAAATCTCGGTCTTGCCACTGCCGGTCACGCCGTGGATGAGGTAAACGTGGGAAACGCCGGAATCCCAGGAGGAGGCGAGCGCCTGCCACACCTGCTCCTGCTCCCGTGTGAAAGGCGGGGGGCTGGTCAACACAAATTCCCGGCCAGCCAGCGGATCGCGCCAGATGCTCCGCTCTTCAATGGCAATCCACCCTCGTTTCTGCAACTCTTCCAGTGCGCTTCCGGACAGCTTTATGGTCTCGCGTAGCTCACGTACCATCATCGGCTCGCCTCGTTGCTGTAGGATTTCCAGCACCTGCGCCTGTTTCGCTGCCCGGCGCAACTGGCTGAGTGCAGTCGGAACCTGCTCCTTATCGAGCAGAAGGCGCACAAACCTGGCCGTTTCCGGGCGGACGCGCGGGGGAGGGGTTTCGTCGCGTTGCCTGAGCCAACCTTTGGAGATCAGGTCTCGTATCAAGGCCTTCCCCACTCGTTTCTCCGCCTTGGCCAATGGGATCGGCCCCTCTGTTTGCAGGGCGGATAGAGCAGCCCGTTCCTGTGGCGGGAGGTCTGTCAAAGAGAAAACAGAGTCCACAACGGTCACCGTTGTCCTCGCCTGGCGCACGACGCCGCGTGGGATCATCAGGGAAAGCGTATCAAAAAGAGGGGACAAATAGTAGAGACTCATCCAGCGGGCCAGCTCGATTTGGGCAGTGGTCAAGGCGGGTTTATCATCCACAATGCCAGAGAGATCGCGCAACTCGGCGACGGGAGCTACCTCGTCGAGCGCCACGATCACCCCCTGCGCCTGCTGACGTCCAAAGGGAACCCAGGCCAGTTGCCCTACAGCGACTCGACCCTCCAATGGAGGGGGGATGCGATAGTGAAAGGTTCTAAGCAGAGGAGGCTCAGCATCCCAAGCGCTACGAGGGCTGGGGGCAAGGAGCCTGACTTTTTGGCGGATAGACATGTCCACCGCCACCCTGGCGTAGCGCATAGTTATCTCCTTGCGGCCCAACGGCAGGGGCGGATTGGAAACCCGCCTTTACACCCGGCTCAGGGACTTGAATAGCACACCCGCAGCATATCCCACGACGCTACTGTGGTCGCCGGTGATGTCGCCCGAGGTTGCATATTTGAGAATGCGGGCGCGGTTGGCTCCCAGCCTCTGGGCAGCCAGCATGATCGCGACGACCGGGCCGCCGCCGCAAGCTTCGGTATTCCCAGAAGCTAAATCCCGCACCAGGCCCTCTGGGTCATATGCTTCCACATCGTTCAAGAACACCTGGTCGAGGATTTTGGCCCTTCGATGAGGATGGAAATGAGATAGGTCGGTGCTGGCCACGAGCAGTGCTTTGCTCGTGCCGATCACCTGTACAAGTCCCTTAGCCAGAGCTTGACATGCGTCCAGATCCTGCACACCCATCATAACAGGTAGCAATTTCATGCGCGGCAGCAGCCGCTGCAAAAAGGGAAGCTGGATTTCCAGGGAGTGTTCGTCATCGTAATCCATCATCGTGATCTCTAGTTGCAGGCGGAGAGCCTTGACCCATTCGCTATCCACTTCCACCTGGCCCAGTGGCGTTTCATAGTACGCTTTTTCCGTGATCGCGAAGCGCCCCATGTATACACGATGCATGGGGGAGACGACCACGACCCGCTGAAAGTCCTGGCCATACGCCTGCTTATAGGCATAAGCTGCCACCTGGCCTGAGTACATGTAACCAGCATGGGGAGCAATCAGGCCGATGAGATCGCCACCCAAATCCATCTGCTCCACATGATCCAAATAGCTATCCACCGTCGCCTTGAGCGGCGCGGCTGTTCCCGGATACCAGCTTCCGGCGATAACCGAGTGACGCACGTTATCCGATGCTACCTTAGCCATTTTGACTCCCTCCCAGGCGGCTCCAGTGGGGAGCCAGCCTCATACTTTGGCCATGCGAGGCCGGACACGGCACTTTTCCGCTGCGATGATAGCCCCGATTTGTGCCACCGTTTCATCCAAACGATTATCGCGATTGACCACCACGTAGTCGAATTGGGGCAGTTGTTTCATCTCTTCCTTGACCGTGGCGATTCGCTGCTGGAGAGCCTGCGAGGTCTCTGTGTGGCGCGTTTCCAGGCGTCGAATAAGCTCGGCCTCGGTGGCCGTGGACAGGAAAATCAGCAAGGCATCAGGCACCAGGCGACGTACGGTAGCGGCGCCCTGCACATCCAGGCGCATCACCACATCCTGGCCGCTCGCCAGAGCCTGGCGTATGTGTGCCTTGGGGATCCCTTTGTGCTCCCCATATACGATAGCATGTTCCAAAAACTCATCGCGGGCCAACATATCGGCAAATTCTTGCTGCGACAGGAAATAGTAATCTACCCCATGCACCTCTGTAGACCGACGGGGCCTCGTCGTAGCCGTGACTACAAAATGAAACGGATACCCCAATTCTGCCATCCGTTTGACGACGCTATCCTTACCTACGCCGGAGGGGCCGGAGATGACAACGATCAACGGAGAAGGCACGGGTAGCAGAGATTGAATCATATCCATTGAAGCTTCCTCGGTGCGCAGGTAGGTCTTGATGCTGGTCGAATTCCGATTATAATAGTAAACGTGACATGAAAGCGATGAGGTGCAGTGATGCCTATTTACGAATACCGTTGCCAGGATTGCCGACGCCATGTGACGATATTTCTGCGCAGTTTCACCGAGGCAGGGACGGCTGCCCCGCGATGCCCTCGCTGCGGCGGCACGAAGCTGACCCGTCTGGTCTCTCGCGTCGCTGTTCTGCGATCAGAAGAGAGCCGTTTGGATGACCTGGCAGATCCAAGCAGCCTGGGCGATCTGGATGAGAACGATCCTAAAAGCACGGCCCGCTGGATGCGACGCATGAGCAGCGAAATGGGCGAGGACTTGGGCGATGAATTCGATGAGGTCGTTGACCGGCTGGAAGCGGGTGAAAGTCCCGAAGACATCGAAGCATCCATGCCCGAACTAGGCCCAAACCTCCCCGAGCCCGATGACTTGTAGTCGCACTCTCGATGGGTGCGCGATGCTCAGGCGTGAAGCTCAGGCATGAAGCCTGAGCCTACATAGTTGCTAAAAGCGCCAGAACTGATCCACCTTGAGGATAAAGATGGTCGCTCCGCCCACCTGGACTTCGATCGGGTTAGGCATGTAAAGCTCGCCAGGCTCCATAACAGGGGGGAGGGGGTTCACAAACTGCGTGCGGGTGTGGCAATTCGCTTTGACAATGGACAGGACGTCCGGCACGTTCTCCTCCTCCGTGCCCACCAGAATGGTCGCATTCCCTTCTCGCAAGAACCCCCCTGTGGTACTGATCTTGGTGGAACGGTATCCCTTCTCCATTAAGGCGCTGATCAAGCCATCGGCGTCATCGCTATGAACGATGCTGACGATTAGTTTCATCATTCTTTCCTCCCTTGCCGCTGCAATAGACACTCGACCTGCCTCCAGATATCGCTTTGTATCGCTTCGACCGACCGAGTTGCATCCAGGACTAGCCATCGCTGCGGTTCATCGGCGGCCATCCGTAAGTAACCCTCTCGAACTCGCTGGTGAAATGCAAACTCTTTGCGGTCCATGCGATTAAGCTCCGACTCGCCCGCCTGGTAAGCAGCCCACTTTCGCCTCAACCCTTCTTCGACCGGGATATCGAGGCAGATCGTCAAATCCGGTTTCAGGCCGCCCGTGGCAAAGAACGTGATGGTGCGGAGCAACGATAGATCCACCCCGTGCCCGTACCCTTGATAAGCCAGCGTTGAATCTGCATAGCGATCACAGAGGACAATTTGCCCTCGCGCCAGGGCCGGGCGAATAACCTGGCCGACGAGTTGTGCACGCGAAGCCGAGTAAAGCAGGATCTCCGTGTTGGGCAGCATGGCCGTATTATGTATGTTGTGCAAAACGTGGCGAACCTGATCGCCGATCTCTGTCCCGCCAGGTTCCCGCGTCAACAGAACGTCATGACCAGCAGCAACAAGAGCCTCGTACAGGGCGCGTATCTGGGTGGTCTTGCCGCTGCCATCTGGCCCCTCAAAGGTGATAAATGCCATCTTTGCCATCCAAGAGATTGCTTCGTCCCTACTCAGGAACTTCGGTCTGTCAT
>CAYPON010000301.1:0-4293 GCA_964412315.1 uncultured Anaerolineae bacterium
AGCGCGTCATGCTACATACAACAGGGGAGGCAAAATGACAGAGAAAGGTTTGCGCATCAGCGGAGAGATCATCATCGCCATAGTTCTGATCGGCCTGGGCTTTCTCTTTCTAGTGGGACAGTTGCTGGGCATCAGCCTGATCGGCATCTTTTGGCCCTTTTTCATCATCGTCCCCGGCTTGCTCCTTTTCGGGGCCATGATCCTGGGTGGCAAAAGCGCGGGAGGACTGGCCATCCCTGGCAGTATCGTGACTATGGTCGGGCTGATCCTGTTCTATCAGAATATCACCGGCCATTGGGCAAGTTGGGCCTACGCCTGGGCGCTGATCTTTCCTACTGCCCTCGGCATCGGGCTGATGATCCACGGCGCATGGAGCGGCGCGAAGCAGACCCTCGCCCACGGCCAGCGGCTGGCTACCACCGGTCTGATCATTTATGTCATCGCCGCGGTGTTCTTCGAGTTGATCTTGAACATCAGCGGCAGTCCGCTCAACAAAGTTCTCTTCCCCCTGCTGCTCATCGGGCTGGGCCTCTACCTCCTATTCGGCCGCGGCATCCTGACCTTTCGTCGCCGGACTTCCGGCCCCCAAACCGGGGAGGATACTTCCCAGACGCCACCGCCGCCAGGGAAATACGACTGAGGATAGCCAGCCCTGGATGCTTACTGGTGCTGCGGAGAACCTGGCCCAACAGGGTAGACGGCCAGGAACACCGTCGCCTCCTTCCGATTGCGCGGCCAGCGATAGGCGCGACAGCGTGTTTTGCGAGGGAGAATGAGAAGATCGCCAGGCTCTAGTATCTGATCATCAGGAGGCTGCTGTTCAAACTCGACGCGGAGCTGGCCCTGCACCACCAGGATGAGATCCACCGTGGACTGCGAGAACCAGCCAGGGTCAACCGCTTCATTCTGCTTGCAGACCCAGACCGCCTCGATGCCCTCGCCGCTGAAGAGCTTCCCCACGCTACCGTAAGGGGTATACTTGGTCTCCAGTGCCTCCCCGCGCAGGGTGTGAAAGACGCGCACCTTTTCGCTACCCATCCCCATACCTCCATCATTAAACACCACAAAGGCCGAGATGCAGAGACGCAACATGTTGCATCTCTGCATCTTCGTGCTCTTCGTGGGAGTAAGACGGCTACGACGACCACCAGCCTTTATTGTGTTGGGTTTTGATCTCCTCCAGGTACGTCTTCCATTGCTCCAGCGCGGGCAGGATGGATGTCACCTGCCGGGCGATGAAGGCTAGCCCCCGCTCCCGCGAAACGTAAGGGGAAGGACAGGCATGTTGCCGCGCATCCTGCATGAAAAAGCCGATGACGCCTACCTTCTGGATGTTGCGCAGCGACTGCGGCGCAGGTGGGGCCTGGTCTTCGCGGCGCATCTCCTCTTCGCAGTAGAGCTGCCTCTGGCCGAGGATTTCCAGCGCGGCCAGCACGAGCGACGCCTCCTTGGATCGGGAGTATGGTTCGGCAAAGATGGCGCTCGCTTCTTCATCCAGCGCATCGTAGGCGTCAATGAACAGGATCGGTACGCCATGCTCCTCGTAAAAGTGCCGTGTGAAGATGTAGAAGGCTTGCTTGTTGGGGCTGTGACAGCTCAAAAGAAGAAGCCGCTTGAATCCCATGCGCAGCACCTTGAGCGCGATCGCTTTGGCCATCCCTTGTGCCAGTTCCACTTCGACGGAGATGGTGCCGGCGAAGCCGTCGGTAGAACCGGTCCAGGTGTAGTGCAACTCGGGCAGGACCAACCCGTTGGCCGCCTCGGCCAGCTTGAGCGCAAAGGCTTTCGCCAGCAGCGAATCGGTGCCCAACGGCTGGTGCGGGCCGTGCATCTCCACCGAACCGACAGGCAGGATGGCCAGATCGCCCCCCTGAGATAGATAGCTCCCCACCTCCGGCGTCGTCAGCTCCATCCAAAATCTGCTTCGCATGATGCTCTTCTTTCGAAAAACATGATTCATTTATCGTTTCAAGAGTTCAACGACCTGCTCACGCTCCTCGGGCGGGTATTCGCCTTCTACTCTCTTCAGAACGATAAAGCTCAGTTCGTCGGTCATTGCTTACCCCGACACACCAATTACACTTCAAAATGCTTGAACTGCGGCAGGTAATCTTTGTTCTGCTGCAGCATCTCGTTGACCATCTGCTTGATCTCGGCCAGGGAAAGGACGGCTGCCGTGAGCGGGTCGTGGGCAATGGCATGAAAGACCAGGTGCGGGTTGCCGGTGAGGGCTGCCTCGACCGCCATCTCTTCGACGCAGGCCTGCAGATTGGTGAGGATAGCGCATTGCGGTGGGAGCGCACCAACATAGACTGGCTCCAAGCCCTTTTGGCTGGCCCAGACCGGAACCTCGACACATGCCTCATAAGGCAAATTGGTGACCAGGCCGGTGTTCGGGACGTTGCCGTTGAACTGGAACGGCTCGCCGCCCCTGAGCGCGTTGATGATCGAGGCCGCGTATTCGTGGCCGCGCGCTAAGGGGATGGGGGTCTCCTTGGCGAACCACTTTTTCGCCTCCTCTTTCCAGGTGTTCTCCCGCCCCTGGTATTCCTTAAGGATGTAGGCATACTCGCCCGGATTCCAGCCGGTGCCGTGGATGCAGTACTTTTCGATCAGGTCAGGCCGCTTGCGGAACCACCAGTTGTACTCCGAGTTGTGGCCGCTGGACTCGGTCACGTAATAGTCGAGATGGAGGAACATCTCATTGCGCACGATCTCCTCATTGTAGACTTCTGGCCGCTCCGTGACCGCCTTGCGGATGAGGGGATAGGCATCCTTTCCGTTCCACTCATATCTGACATACCAGGAGAGGTGGTTGAGGCCCGCGCAGGTATAGGTGATCTCTTCCATCGGCGCGCCGATCCAACGCGCTAACATCCGCGCCGTGCCCTGCACGCTGTGGCAAAGTCCGGAGAGTTTGATCTTGGTCGCATGCTGCATGGCGCGGCAGAGCATGGCCATCGGGTTGGTATAGTTGAGCATGGTCGCATCGGGGCAATACTTTTCCATGTCGTGGGCGATGCCGAGCATCACCGGTATCGTGCGCAGGGCGCGAAAGATGCCCGAAGGGCCGCGCGTATCGCCGATGTTGGTGTCTATGCCATATTTCTTGGGGATCTCGATGTCATAGCGCCAGACCTCCGTCCCGCCCGCCAGGATGGTGACCAGCACGGCGTCGGCATCCTTCAAGGCCTCAGCCCGATCCATCGTGGCGACAACCTTAGCTGGGTAGTTGCCCAGGTCCACGATCCGTTGTACGGCCTTTTGCGCGAATTCCAGCCGCTCCGCGTCAATGTCCATGAGCGCCAGGGTCGAATCCTTGAGCGGGTCAAAGGTCAGAATATCTCGCACCAGATCGCGCGTGAACCCCAGGCTCCCTGCACCGATAAACGCGATTTTCGTCATGTAAAGCTCCTCCCTAAAGTAGTGGCGACTCGGTCGCCCTTTTCCTGATTGATGTGCATTTTACACCCTTCACGGAAACCGTCAATAACGCCGAATGCAAGGGCAATTGCATTCTCCCATTCAACTGGCAGCAGGAACCGGGACAGGAAACGGGGGCAAGCCGACCCATGGCCTGCCCCCGTTGGTCGCCACTGGCCTCCCGCGGGAACCCTAACGGTTACGCAGGATCAAAGGAAGGTACGCTGCCACAGATGGCGTCCCGGTGGCCGTCGGCGTTGTGGTGCCCGTCTCTGTGGGCGTTACCGTAGCTGTCGCCGTCGGCGTCTCCGTAGCCGTGGGTGTTGCAGTGCCAGGGATGATGATTATATGGCCGGGGTAGACAGGCCCCAGAACGCTGTGATAATTAAAGACGATATCGGTCTGCCGCGGTGCTGTCGTGCTGAAAAGCAGTGAGGTGAGGAGGGTCGGCGATTCTGCCCTGACCCACATGGAAGCCAGAGCAAAGCTCCCGCTGGGGAAGGGAGGAGATGCTTTGCTCGCCATATAGTTGATCTCGCCGTGGGTATTGTCCACTGTATTCGACCAGATGGTATCCAACTCCGCTCCGGCGATCAGCGTCGTAGCTGTGGAGCCATCGCTATTGACGATCGTGATGTAAGCCGGATCGAAGTCCAGAAAGGCTTGGGCTCCATCCACAGGTTGCGTGCCGGCTTCGATACGGATCTCCAGGCGGAATAGCTCACCGACTGTCGCCCGGTAGGGGGAGGGCGCGATACCGATCGCTACCCTGGGTATCGCCGTAGCCGTCGGGGTTTCGGTGGCTGTCGCCGTCGGCGTGCCGGTGGCTGTCGCTGTCAGTGTTGCGGTGCCCGTTGCTGTGGGCGTATT
>CAYPON010000302.1:0-4293 GCA_964412315.1 uncultured Anaerolineae bacterium
TCAGAGGAGAACCGTATGTTTCACGCCATCGTCTGCATCAAACAAGTGCCGGAGACCACCGAGGTCAAGATTAACCCGGAGACGAATACGCTGATCCGCGAGGGGGTGAAGGGGATCATCAACCCCTTTGACACCTACGCCATCGAGGAGGCGATCCGCTGGAAGGAGAAGCACGGCGGCAAGGTGACCGTGATCTCCATGGGGCCGCCACAGGCGATGGACGCGCTCAAGGAGGCGGTGGCCATGGGCTGCGACGCGGCCATCCTCCTGAGCGACCAGGCTTTCGCTGGGTCCGATACCTGGGTCACGGCTTATACCTTGTCGCAGGCTATCCGCAAGATCGGCGAGTTCGACCTCATTCTCTGCGGCAAGCAGGCGATTGATGGCGACACCGGCCAGGTAGGCCCTGGCATCGCCCGACAATTGGGCATTCCCCAACTGACGTATGTCTCCAAGATTCATGAAATGGATTTAGCACAGCGCACCATCCGCGCCGAGCGGCTGCTAGAGGAGGGGCGCGAGGTGGTGACGAGCAGCCTGCCTGTCCTGGTCACGGTGGTCAAAGATATCAACCAGCCTCGTTATCCGACGGTCATGGGCATTCGCCGCGCGGCCAGGGCGCAAATCCCGGTCTGGACGGCAGCGGACCTCCCTCAGGCCAATGCAGAGTATTTCGGATTGAAAGGCTCGCCGACGCAAGTGATCCGCATTTTCACCCCGCCCCCTCGCGCTGCTAAGGTGCAGATGATTGCCGCCGATTCGATAGAGGAAGCGGCTTCTATACTGGTGGACAAGCTGTTAGCCGAAAAAGTGATTTAGAACTATCCGCAAATCATGTAGCCTAGGGCTTTATGCCCGTGGGGGACGCCCATAAAGGGCTATGCTACCATCTTGGGGCAGGTATTTGGGAGGAAGTGGATGCCTTTGCTGGAAATCCTGAAAGATCGTTGCATCGGCTGTGGCGAGTGCATAGAGAGTTGCCCGTTCGGTGCCCTGTCTATGGCCGGCAACCTGGCGATGGTTAACGACGCCTGCACCGGCTGCGGCGCGTGCTTGGAGATCTGCCCGGCGGATGCGTTGCGCCTGGAACGCCCCGCGATAGGGGCACAGCAGGTTGTGCTCCCACCTTATCAAGGGGTATGGGTCTGGATCGAGCAGTTCGATGGCCAGGCGAGGAGCATCTCCTGGGAAATGATGGGCCAGGCGCGGCGGCTGGCAGATCAACTGAAGGCCCAGGTCACCGCCTGCGTGCTGGGCCATCAAGTTCGTCATATCGCCCAGGAAGCGATCAGCTACGGTGCGGATCGGGTATCCCTGATAGATGACCGCACCTTGCAAACCTATCGCACGGAACCCTACAGCAAAGCTCTCGTCGCCCTGGTGCGCGAATACAAGCCGGAGATCTTTATCTTGGGCGCGAGCGCGCGCGGGCGTGATCTGGCAGGGGCTGTAGCTACAGAGGTCAGGGCCGGCTTGACTGCTGACTGCACTGGATTGGAGATTGACCCCGAAACCCGGCTTCTGCGCCAGACGCGGCCCGCCTTCGGCGGCAACATTATGGCCACGATCATCTGCCCGAACCATCGCCCACAAATGGCGACGGTGCGTCATCGCGTCTTTGAGATGCCCGTTCCCGATCCGAGCCGCCAGGGGCAGATCATCGAGATGCCCGCCCCGATAAAGGAGGCAGAGATCGCCTCCAAAGTCCTTGATTTCATCACTGAGGAAGGCGAAGCCAATCTGGCCGATGCCAAGATCATCGTCTCCGGCGGGCGGGGCGTTGGCGGGCCGGAGGGGTTTGCGCCGTTGCGCGAATTGGCCGAGGCGCTTGGCGCGGCCTTGGGGGCTTCTCGCGCCGCCGTGGATGCGGGCTGGATTTCCTACGCGCACCAGGTGGGCCAGACGGGGCGCACTGTCCGCCCGGATGTCTATATCGCCTGCGGCATCTCCGGCGCCATTCAGCATCTAGCGGGAATGCAGACGGCCAAGACCATCGTGGCTATCAACCGTGACCCGCAGGCCCCCATCTTTAACATCGCAACCTATGGTATCGTGGGCGACATATTCAAGATCGTGCCGGAGATGACCAAACAGCTTAAGAAAAAGCTGGGCAAATGACATGTATAACTCCGCGGTGAGAAATGCGATCAAGGAGGATCAAGATGAGCGCACGGTCTGACAAGAAGCTCATGGTGATCGGCGCCCACGCCGGCGATGCCGAAATCACGGCGGGGGCGGTGGTGTTATCCCATACGCGAGCGGGCCATGAGGCGGTGCTGGTGCACATGACCCCTGGCGAGAAGGGGCATCCCCATAAATCGTCGGAGGAGTACGCGCGCCAGAAGATGGAGGAGGCGCAGGCCATCGCCCAAGCTCTGGGGGCGCGGGCGATCCTTTTGCCCTACCGAGATGGGGAGCTACCCGTCAGCGACGAGGTGGCCTGGGCGCTCTGCGATCTCATCCGCGCCGAGCGTCCCAGCCTGATCATCACCCATTGGCAGGGCAGCTTTCACAAGGATCACGAGAACACCTACAGGATCGTGCACAATGCCATCTTTTACGCTGCATTACCAGCCTTCGTGCGAGCGAACCCGGCCCATCGCAGCGGCGGCCTCTATTTCGCCGAGAACTGGGAGGACCCCTTCGACTTTGAGCCTGATGTCTACCTGGATGTCAGCGATGTCTTCCAGGATTATCTACACGCGCTAGAGTGCTACGAGCTTTTCCGCGGTGGCGTGTCCTCTTTCCCCTATGTGCGCTATTATGAGGCCCTGGCAACCGTGCGCGGCGCGGAAAGCGGTGTCCGCTACGCCGAGGCCTTCATGCTCCCACCCCTCGCCCGTCGCCGCCGTTGGCGATATTTCCCAGGGCATGAGCCGTTGAGGTGAGGATTCAGGGCTTTCCCAAACTAATGACAGGCCACCGGAGGCGGCTCGCGACTTTAGGAAAGCCGCGGTGAGGATTTGACAAGACTTGGTATATATGGTATTATGAAGTACAATATCTCTACGCTCGGCCTATTTCCGTCGTTTGGCGTCAATCACTCCTTGTTCTTCACAAAGACGTGTCCAGAGGAGGTAAAGCGGATTGAGCGTACCCACCACGTTAGAGAGAAGCAGATTCTCTCCTGCCATGTTCCTTGTCCTTCTCAAGCGCATTGCCGGAAACTATGTGCTGCGACGGGTCTTCGAGGCAGCCTTCACTATCTTTTTCGTCACCTCCCTGATCTTTTTCATTGTGCGCTTGATGCCGGGCAGCCCCATTGATGTCTATGTCAACAACCTCATCGTCAGCTATGGCATGTCCCCTGCCGAGGCGCGCGACCAGGCGGCCTCCCTTTTCGCCATAGACCTGAGCGCCCCCTTGTATAAGCAGTATCTCAGCTATCTGGAGAGCCTGTTGCGGGGCGATTTGGGGAAGTCGTTGATCTCGCATGGTACCAAGGTTAGCTCGATCATCGCGCGGTTTCTCCCCTGGACGGTCTTTAGCGTGGGCATCTCGTTGCTTATCAGCTTTGTCCTCGGTATCCTGGCAGGTATGGTCGTGGCCTACCGCCGCGAATCTTTTCTCGATCACGCGGTGTCCACTTTGTCCTCCATTTTCAGTTCGGTGCCGAACAACCTGGTGGCTATCCTGCTCGTCTTCTTCCTTGGCGTGCGCTGGAAGCTGGTGCCTATTGCTACCCTGCGCGGTTCCATGTCGCCGGGCATGCAGCCGAGCCTGACCTTCGCCTTCATCAAGGACATCTTTTTCCACGCCTCGCTGCCGATTTCTACCTATGTCCTGACCAGCATCGGCGGCTGGATATTAAACATGAAGAGCAGCACCCTGGCTACACTGGGGGAAGACTATGTGACAGTGGCCCACGCGCGCGGCCTTTCGGATCGTCGCATCACGCTGGCCTATGTGGGGCGCAATGCTACGCTGCCTCTGGTGACCGCCCTGGCTATCTCTATCGGCTTTATCGTCGGTGGATCCTTGCTCATTGAATCCATCTTTGTCTATGCGGGCATCGGATCGAGGCTCAATGAAGCGATCAACAGCCGGGACTACTCCGTGATGCAGGGGATTTTCCTGATCATCACCTTTTCGGTGATCGTGTCCAATCTGTTGGCCGATCTACTCTACAGCCGGCTGGATCCGCGCATTGCCCTGGGAAGAGGTGAATAGCCACATGGCAACCGTAGAAGCTCTCAGGCAGCGTACCCTGGTAGATGGGGTGCGGGAGTTCACTCACCGTATCGGATTGTTCCTGCACATGATGGCCCGCAATAAGATCTGTCTCTTATACAC
>CAYPON010000303.1:0-4292 GCA_964412315.1 uncultured Anaerolineae bacterium
ATGGTCATCCGCACGGGCACAGCGCTCGAGCATCCCGAGGATGACATCCGTTACGACGAAATCGGCGCGTGCATCTCCCTGTTGCAAAGGCGGGCGAAAGAGAAGGGAGTGCGCCTGGTCTGGTACTCGCCGATCCCGTATTGTTTCTTTAATCCGATCGCGCACGGCCTGGGTTCCAAATCCTGTGCCTGCGTAGACGGCCTGCTATCGGTCAATCCTGCCGGGGAACTGCTCCCTTGTTCTAGCTTCGGCAAAGGCATCGGGAGCCTGTTGGAGAAGCCATTTGCTGAAGTGTGGCACACGCGAACTGCTCTCTACTGGCGGCGCAAGGAATTCCTGCCGCCAACATGCCAACGCTGCGGGATGCGGCAGATTTGCTGTGGCGCCTGTCCGCTCTATTGGGATGAGCGGGGCAGCTTCGAGGAGCTAAAAGGGACCGCTCCTGAACCGTTGCCCTGGGCCTACCCCCTCTGGCGCATCAAAAAGCGTCTCTGGAGCGGCACACGGGGCGTTGGCTTGTAGACGCGGTCTTGTTTGTAGGGACGACCTGAGTCGTTCTCAGCGTAAAAAGCGACTGAAGGCGCCACTACAAACCTGAAAGGAGGACTATGAGTCCGCTCGTTAATTTGGCCAACTTTGACCAGTACGTTGAGGATAATATCAAGCGTATCTCCGAGCTTTACAGGGAGATCGAAGAGGTGCAATACCGCTTCAACGACCTGTATGGCCAGCTTTTGGCCAAGTGGCAGGAGCAGGTGGAGAGCACCGCGACGCGCCTCTTGTCCGCTGACCTGCCTCGATCCTTGCAGGAGTTATTGGCGCAATACGAGCAGCAAGAGCGCGAAGCTTTGCAGCAACGCATCTCCCAACTGGAGAGAGACATTGCCGACAAACGCGCGCAAGGCGAAAAGGCGTTACGCGATGCCCAACAGGAGATAGCTAGGCTGCGGGAACTCAACCCCATCCTGAACGAGCGCGAGGAGATGCTCAAAGCGCGCTCCCTTTCCGAAACGGAAGCTATCGCCAAGGCCGAGGCTGACCTCAAAGCGTCCGGCCTGTTGAGCCGTCTCTTGGCAAAGCGGGAGTTGAAGGAGCGATTGGGGACTTTGCGTCAGGATCATGCCCAAACCCTTGCGGAGTTGAACGCTGTCCGGCAAGAGTGGGTACAGAAGAAAAAAGAGGTCGAAGCGCGCCAGACGGGACTGCGCGCAGCATGGGAGTCGGCGAGTGTCGAGGTTTCGCAGTTCCAGGCTGAAGCGGATTACCTGTCGTCCAAGCTGGAGGAACTGGCGCGGAAACGTGGCGCGCAAAAGGTGCTGACCGAGATGACCGAGGTTGCGGAGGCGAGCGGAGAGTGGCGCGATGCACTGACCGAGATCGTCAAGATGAATCGCCAACTCAAGGAATACCGGGATGGCCTGACCAACGTGGCGGAGGCGCTGGGCGTTCTGACCGGCCTCCGCAATGGCATGGAGCGTTTCGCGCAGAGCGTCGCCAAGCTCTATGAGGAACAGACCCGCTTCAACCTGAAGCCGTTGAAAGTTGACCTGCCCAAAGGCGTCGTCGAGTTCCATAACACCTGGGCCGAATTCCGCAGCAAGGTCAAGGACGAGAAATACCTCGGCACGCATCCGTTGGAGTTTAGCAGGCACGCGCAGTACTATGCTAAAGAACGCCTGACCGAACCAGCGATTCAAGATATGTTTGAGAAGATGGGCCAGGCGCTCAACGCGGCAGCAGCAGCCTGGAAATGAGGAAGCTCTCAGCTTTCAGCAATCAGCCCCCTCGCCCCTGACCCTCTCCCAAAGGGCGAAGGGAAATGTCCCAGAGCGACCAGGCTGAAAGCTGATCGCTGACGGCTGTCAGCTATTAAGGAGGAAATGTGGGCAAAAAGGGCCTTGCTATCATCGCTATAGTGATCGCTATCGTGCTTTTCATGGGGGGGCTGGTCTTTCTCATCGCCGCTGACCGCCTCAGCTACTTTATGACAGCGGTCGTACTACTGGCCATCGGTGGCGGAGTGCTTTGGTATGCGATTTCGGTTCTACGGCGACTGCGCGAGCTGAGCCAGGAGAACCTGGAGGCTGGCATCATAGACCTGGCCCGCCGGCTCGGTGGCGAGCTTTCCGTAGCCCAGGTTCAGGCGGAGTTCAGGATCGGCAACGAACTCGCCTTGGAAACCCTGGAGCGGCTGCGCCGCCGTGGCACCTGCCAGATGGAGCCGAGAGCTGGGCGCACCGTCTATCTGTTCAAGGGTGTGTTGCCAGCCAAAGCAGTGAAGCGTTGCCCTTACTGTGGCAGCGAATTCGCCGTCCGCAGCGCTATTCACCAGTGCCCCAACTGTGGCGGAACTCTGGAGATCACAAGGGAATAGATTAACCCTCCTGCCGGTTAGCGGAAACCTGTGAGAGGGTTAAATAGTCTGTTGATGCAACAAGTATGAACAGACGTTTTGCCACCTGGCTTATTATCGCCCTCGCTGGCGCACTGGCCTTAACCTTTGCGGCCAGACAGTTCAATCAGAAAAAGCCCAACGCGGCGGGAACGATTTCCCCAACGCCTCTTGTCCTGGCTGAGAAACCAGCGCCCTCGCCTACAGCGACGGCTACGGACGCGAGGGGTTTGCCTCCACCCTCTACGGAGACGCCAACAGCCTCCGCGACTTGCACCCGCACGGCCAGCCCGACCCCATCGCTGACAACCACTCCAACATCCACGCCTCTTTCCACAGAAGCCATTCTCGCCCAGGCCGAGGTGCCTCCGCGCGACTTGTATGCCCTTGCGGAGCGATTGAAAGGGGTGCCTGCACCGATCCCCCGCGTGGTGAACGTACAGCCACCCACCTATGCCCTGGGAGCCAGGGAGACCTTTTGGGTCTCCGATCTGGAAGCCAACCTAAACTATGCCATCTCCGCCACCCTTCGCTATGTCTCTCCGCATCTGTATATGTGGGTGCAGGATGGAGAACAGGTGGATGATGCTGCGCTCGTGCTCTCTGCAGAGGAGTTCGAGAAGCAGATTTACCCGACCAATCGCCACTATTTTGGCCAAGAGTGGAGCCCCGGTGTAGACAATGACGTGCGTCTGACCGTCCTCAATGCCAGGTTCAGGGGCGCGGCGGGCTATTACTCTAGCGCGGACGAGTACCCTCGTTCGGTGAATCCCTACAGCAACCAGCGGGAGATGTTCTATATCAATATAGCGAATAAGACGCCGGGCACAGAGGATTACTACAGCACCTTAGCCCACGAGTTTCAGCACATGATCCACTGGCACGCCGACCCGAACGAGGAAACCTGGGTCAATGAGGGCGCGGCGCAGGTGGCCGAGGAACTTAATGGCTACGGCCGCCATGATGTGTCCCGCTTCATAGAAGAACCGGACGTGCAGTTGAACAGTTGGGCTGATCTCCCCTCCCAGGCAGGCTCTCACTACGAGGCTTCCTATCTGATGATCACCTATTTCCTGCAGCGTTTTGGCCCCGACCTGCTGCGTGAGGTCATCCAGCATCCAGCCAACGGTGCCGCTGGTGTTACCAGCGTGCTGACGGCGCACAACATCGGCCTGACCTTTGAGGAGCTTTTCGCGGATTGGGCTATCGCCAATTACCTCGACGACACGACGGTGGCACAAGGTCGCTACGGGTACAAAGACATTGACGTGAGGGTCCGCCCGGCTCAAACCCATCGAACCTATCCCACAGTCGCCGAGGGCACCGTGCACCAGTTCGCCTCCGATTATATCGAGCTTTACCCGGAAAAAGGGGACGTGCGCATCACCTTCACCGGCACACTAACCGTTCCTGTGGTGCCCAACCGGGCCTGGAGCGGCCGCTATCAATGGTGGTCGAATCGTGGCGACCAGGGCGACACGACGCTGACGCGCGCTCTTGATCTCACTAAGCTCACCCAGGCGACCCTGAGATGCTGGCTCTGGTATGATATCGAAGAGGGATGGGATTACGCCTACATCGTCGTCTCCACCGACGATGGGAAAACCTGGCGTACCCTGCCGGGCCGTTACACCACCCAAGCCGATCCCAGCGGCCAGAACCTGGGTCATGCCTATACCGGACGCTCCGGGGGAGGCAAGGAGCCGCGTTGGGTCGAGGAGGAGATAGACTTAACCCCCTACGCCGGGCGGAAAATCCTGCTGCGTTTCGAATATATCACCGATGACGCCGTGAACCACGTTGGCTTTTGCGTGGATGATATCCAAATCCCGCAACTGGGGTATGCCCACGATGCTGAGGGAGGTGACGATGGTTGGGTAGCGGCGGGCTTTGTGCGCAT
>CAYPON010000304.1:0-4290 GCA_964412315.1 uncultured Anaerolineae bacterium
ATGCTGACGATTAGCTTCATTGTACCTACCTCCTTTGCCGCTGCAATAGGCATTCCACCTGCTTCCTGATGTCGTCCCGTATGGCCTCGATTGACCGAGATGCATCCAGAACCAGCCATCGCTCCGGTTCATGGGCGGCCATTTGCAGGTAGCCATCTCGCACCCGCTGGTGAAAGGCAAGCTCCTTCCGATCCATGCGATTAAGCTCCGATTGGCCCACCCGGTAAGCAGCCCACTTCCGCCTCAAACCCTCCTCAACCGGTAAGTCAAGACAGATCGTCAAATCCGGCTTCAACCCGCCCGTGGCGAAGAAGGTGATAGTCTGGAGCAGGGCCAAATCTATCCCATGTCCGTACCCCTGGTAGGCTAGAGTTGAATCGGCATAACGGTCGCAAAGGACGATCTGGCCCCGTTCCAGAGCCGGGCGAATAACCTGGCCGACGAGCTGGGCGCGCGAAGCCGAATAAAGCAGGATTTCTGTATTTGGCAACATGGCCGTATTGTGTACATCGTGCAAAACGCGCCGAATCTGATCGCCGATCTCTGTCCCGCCCGGCTCCCGCGTCAACAGAACATCATGACCAGCAGCAACAAGCGCTTCGTATAGAGCGCGTACCTGGGTGGTCTTGCCGCTACCATCTGGCCCCTCAAAGGTGATAAACGTCATTTCCTCTGACCAAGTAATTCCCTCAACGCCTTCAGTGGTGGAATCTCCCTGAGACTCTAGGAGATCACCCTCCGATCCTGGTAGATCTGCACGTGACGTCGCGGGTCTTTGCCTGTGCTGCGCGAGAGCAGATTCGATTGCCTTGCCAACTCATGCTGCTTCCTGCGGACATAAGCGTTCTGCGGTGACAGGTCAATGCACTTAGCCCCGGCCATCACTTTCTCGATGGCATCCTTCGCCTCTTGTATAGCCAGGCCATAGGGGTCAGCTTCGGGCTGCAGGCCAAATAGCTCAGCCAGGTATTTCTCGATTTGCACCACGGTGCCGCTGCGCAACACATAGATGGGGATGCCCTGCTGTTCTGCCGAACTGAGCGCCGCCGACCGTTTGCGGTAATAACTGCGCAGCGTGAAAACCACATTCGCTTCGGTAATATCCTCGGCGATACTGACAGGCAAGGACAGCTCTCGGATCGCCTGGCGGAGATGATTCTGGTTCAGCCCGTATGCAAAGATCCTGATAGGCTCGTGGACGCTGACCATCGGAGGACGCACGCTCTCGCGGCTCTGCATAGCTATAGGCAGTCCCCTGGCCACAGGCCCTGTAGCTGCTTCCTCGATATGGATCTCGCCTGCCGGGTCACGATATCGCATCTCGGGGGCCGATATCCTGCCGCGCAGGATTTCATCCACCGCCTCAGCGACGTCGTGCCGGACAGCCAGCCGGTCCCAATCCTGGATTTCGACCACGACATCGAAAGTGGGAGGGGCTTTGCGCTCCAGGATTGACTTTTGCGTGCCGCGTCGTCTGGCCTCTTCATCGCTCAAGGTCACGCTCTGTATACCCCCCACGAGGTCGCAAAGGGTCGGGTTCATCATCAGGTTGTCCAGCGTGTTACCGTGAGCAGTACCGATAAGCTGCACACCCCGTTCGGCAATGGTGCGTGCCGCAGCCGCTTCCAGTTCCGTGCCGATCTCATCTATCACGATAACCTCTGGCATGTGGTTCTCCACTGCTTCGATCATCACCGCGTGCTGCATGGCGGGCGTTACCACCTGCATGCGCCTCGCCCGCCCGATAGCCGGATGGGGTATGTCCCCATCGCCGCCGATCTCGTTCGAGGTGTCCACGATCACCACACGCTTCTTCTCGGCCAGCACCCGCGCTACCTCGCGCAACATTGTGGTCTTGCCCACGCCAGGGCGACCGAGGAGCATGATACTCCTGCCGGATTCGACGATATCGCGGATGATGTCAATGGTGCCATAGACAGCGCGACCGACGCGGCATGTCAGCCCGACGATGCGTTCCTTTCGGTTACGGATTGCCGAGATACGATGTAGGGTCCTCTCAATACCAGCGCGGTTATCGCCGCCAAAGTCGCCGATCCGCGACACTACATAGTCTATGTCGGCCTGGGCCACCTCCTGGTCGCTCAAGGTGATCTCGCTATCCACAAAGCGCGCCTCCGGCAAGCGCCCCAAATCCAGAATGACCTCCAGCAAATCCTCGCTTCTATTCGCCTCTCGCAGGGATTTCGCTATAGGAGGGGGCAATACCGCGACAAGCGCATCCAGATCATCTGTAATCTCTCGTTGCATATCTCGTTTTCGAAAACCTCTTGGCCACAGAATCTTGGGCCTGTCACCCATGTAGCTGCAGGCTTTATGCCTGCGCATCACGCACCCGTGAAGGGTGGCTACAAGTTCTCACATGAAAGCTAGGCTTTCTTGGGTACATATTCTTCACAGGTGTGTGTCGGCGCCGTCTCCACGCGCTTTTCCAGGGCGGATACCAGCTTGTGCACCGGCTCCTTGAAACGCACAGCTAGTTGCCTAACCATCAGCATCTGCTTGGCCAGCACATCGAAGCCCTGATTGCGAAGCGGGCCTTCCATTGCCTTCTCATACTGGCGCACGCTGCAATATACCGGGCGTGCCGGGCGTTTCCTCAAGGCTGCCAAACCCCACCGCAGTAGGTCTTCGCTTCTGTCCAGATAACTGGGATGCAGCACTGCCCTTAGACTGTAGCCCTTGCTCCCGATGCCAAGGCTCAAATATCCGCGTATCTCTCTGTCCGCCTCCATGACATATTCCTCCTCGCCGGCACGCCGCCCCTCGGGATTGAAAGCGCGGCCCGCATTGGAGGAGGAGACCCCCTCTGCTATCTGCACATTGGCTGGCGTCACTTGGACGTACAGATGGTGCAGTCCCCAGTCATCCTCCGAACGCCAACCTCTGAGCGGGAGCGCGGGGGGCTGGAGGTCGCGGAACGCCATGCTGGACTCGTGTCGGAAGATATCCTCATGGGTGTAAGGATGGAAATCCAGGGAGCGGAAAACATCAACAGCCGAGGCGTTCTCAGGTACTTTAGCGAAAAGCCGCAACACCCGCTGTTCGCCCGCAATCCGGCATACGTACTGAAGCAAGCATTCCCATGTCAGCAAAGCTGTGGCGCCACTCTCCAAAGGTGGGGCGAGGCAGATGATGTCCCACTCTGAGCGGCCCGGTCGCACACGCACCTGGACGAAGCCACGTAAAGACCGCTGCTCGCCGCGACCATCCAGCACGCAGGTGTCCGCCCCCCATTCCCTGTGGAACAGGTACGATAGCAGAGCAAGCTGAAGGGGGGAACGGGGTCGGATCAGCCTCTCCGGCAAGTCAAACCGCGTCCCCTTGTCTTGAAGCTTCTGAACCAGGACGATATCCTGTATGCTGAAAGGCCGGGTCAACTCTTCCCCCGATATGTCTAACCTTTGAGCGAATCGCTAACCATTCGCAGGAAGTAGCGGTGAAAACGCATATCGTCTGTCAATTCGGGATGGAAAGCTGTCGCCAGAAGATTCCCCTGTCGCGCCGCCACGATCTCGCCGGTTGGCAGACGCGCTAACACCTCTACGTTTGGCCCCACTTTTTCTATGAGTGGCGCGCGAATGAACACCCCTCTAAAGCCGTTACCTCTCTCCTCCGGCATACTGACGTCATCCAAAGCCGGGATGGACAAATCCATCTCAAAGCTATCCACCTGGCGACCGAAGGCGTTCCGACGTACCACAATGTCCATGACACCCAGTAGGGGCTGATCCAGGCCTCCGATATCCCTGGCCAGCAGGATCATCCCCGCGCAGGTGCCCCAAATGGGTTTCCCGGCGGCTACCATCTGACGGATAGCAGGGACAAGACCATAGGCCACAGCCAGCTTGCCGATTGTCGTGCTTTCGCCTCCAGGGATGATCAAACCATCCAACCCGACTAACTGTTCCGGCAGGCGCACTTGCTGGGACTCGACCTGCAAACGCTGGCAGAATTGGACGTGTTCGATGAAAGCCCCTTGCAGAGCCAATACCCCGATCTTCATCTCACCACCCGCGAACCGCTAACCGCTCCGCTTCGGGGATTTCCGCAATCTCTAGACCGGGCATGGCTTCTCCCAGGCCTTTGGACACTTCGGCAATAATGCCCGGATCATTGAAGTGAGTCGTGGCCTTGACGATGGCCTGGGCACGCCGGGCCGGATCGGATGATTTGAAAATGCCCGAGCCAACGAACACGCCATCCACTCCCAATTGCATCATCAGAGCCGCGTCGGCTGGCGTGGCGATACCACCAGCGGCGAAATTGACC
>CAYPON010000305.1:0-4280 GCA_964412315.1 uncultured Anaerolineae bacterium
GGCGATAGGTGACATCTGACACACCTGTTGTGGCAGGCCGAATTCCGCCTGGGCTTCGGCGGTGGTCCTCAACTGTTGTACACCGAAGATCTGAGACAGGAAAGTGGCAAACTCTTTTTCTGTCTTGGCCCACACGCCGCAGCCGCCTGGGCAACGCTCCACGGCGGTATAGTCATCCGGCCTGAGCAGGCGATCGGGGGTGCGCTCACCGCAGCGCACCGTATAAGCTATGATGTCGTCGGCACCATTGGCCTGGGCGCCACGCAAGACCTCATAATAGACGTCCCGATAGCGCAAGCTCATCGTCGGGTCGGCCTGATAGAGCGCTAACAGACGCCCTCCGGCCAGTGTGCCGGCATCGGCGGCGTTCTGCATGTCGCGGCGCTGGACAAAGACATAGCTGAGATCAATGGCCATCGCCGCAAGGCCGAGCAAAGCCACCATCATGAGGGCTATCAACACGATGACTTGACCCTTCTCTTGTGAAGTACCATATTTGAGTTTGTTGAACATTGGAAACCTCCTACAACGTAAGCTGCATTGTGGGCTAGATTGATGTTGTTTTAAGGCACATATTCGATACGCATCGTCGAATCCGCAGTTATCGGGAAAGGTGCAATAGGTAGGATCAACATGTTGAAATTGCACCTTACCGTGACTCTCAAGCGCGCCCCGGCGACACGAGACCCATCGGGAAAGCTGATCTCGATCTCCGGATCAGTGCCAAAGATGACCAGCAAAGACTCGGTGTGGGCCCTGATGCCTTCGGTATCGTTCGGATTAACGATACCATAGCGCGTTCCTTCACGCGCCGCATTGTTCATAGAAGAGTAGGTGAAGTAAAGGCGCGTAAAGTCTGCAATGCCGATCAAGAGAGTGAATAGCAAGACCGTTACCAGGGAGAACTCTACCAGTGCCTGGCCTTTCTCACGGCAAAGTCTAGCGATCTTTTTCTGACTCACAGCCCCACCTACCTTGCGGCGAAGTATCATAGGATAACCATCTCCGCCGAGCTTTCGATTGGTATTGTGCCGTTTTCATCAACCATGGACTCGGGGTACCAACTCGCAAAAAAGAGTGGAAAGCGACAGCGCACAGTTACACGCACCAGGTAACCAGGCTCCCACGAGCCTTCTGGGAAGGTAATGGTGATATTCCCTTCTGTTAACTCCACGCCGGTGACTCTGACGCCTGTATTGTTGTATTCCAGCAAGACGCGGTTCTTTATGCCGCTGTAATCCGTCGGGTACGACGCCCCATAGCGGGCTCCCTCGCGGGCTGCGTTGGAGAGCGCCACTCGCGCGGCGACCACCCTGGCCATATCAGCTACAATGACGAGGATGAACATGAGAACCGGCAAAATGAGGGCGAACTCGACCAGGCTCTGTCCCTTACGGTTCCTTCTTGCCATACTTTCATCCCTCTTTACGCTCTTGAAAACGACCCAGAACAATCCAAATTGCTAGTTAGATTATATAACCTGCCGATTACTTCTACAATAGGATTTTGGTACTGGATATAGTTGAAGGCGATGCGCCAGTTCGGGGAAAGCGTCACCTTCCGATAAATAACAGGAGCTTCACCTTTATGGCGAAGCTCCTACTGAACTGCGCGGGTAGGGACAGGCCACAGTGCGGGTATGATGGTCCCTACCGCAGGCCGGGGGCGGGCGACGATGAGAGTTCGATGCCCCCGCGTGCCACGCCTGAGGAACCGACCGCGAGGAGGGCGCGACGGTCCTCAAGACTTGACCAGGAGACAAGCTGCGATAAAAGCTGGGTAACCTCCTGGCGATGCTTCCCCCACGGCACCAGATTGGCTTCGATGAGATTGTATTGGCTAGGCCGAGAGGACTGACATCGTTAGCTTTATTATAGAGGGCGGGTCTGCCGAGGACAATAGGACAATAGTACTAGGAAGGGAAAAACCTCTCGGAGGCCAGGCACGTCCGGGAGTAGGGCAATTGCAGAGAAATCGGCGGCAGGCGTTTGGGTCACCTGTCAACTATGGCTTCTCCAGTATGCGTCCTGCTAGCATACCGCGATGCTCGCCATTGGCCACTGTGACCTGACCGTTCACGAGGACATAGGGGATCCCCAGCGGGTACTGATGCGGCTCCACAAAAGTGGCCACATCCTGAACCCGGGCAGGATCGAAGAGCACAATGTCCGCCCGATACCCTGGCCGCAATAGGCCCCGCTGAGCAAGGCGCAACTTGGCGGCGGGCAGGGCGCTCATCTTGCGCACTGCCTCCTCCAGGGTCAAGATCCGCTCTTCGCGGACGTACTTGGCCAACACTCTGGGAAACGTGCCATAATTGCGCGGGTGCGGCTTGCCGTCGTTCAGTGGACCACATGTTGCCAGCGACGAACCGTCGGAGCCGATCATCATCGAGGGAAAACGCAGCCCCAGACGCACGTTCTCCTCACTCATCGAGAAGAAGATCATGCTCACATCGGCATCCGCTTCCAGGAGCAGATCCAGCACTGTGTCCACCGGGTCTTTTTCCAGCTCGTTCGCCAGCCCTGCGATGGTTTTACCTTCGTGACCGGGGAACTTGGGACAGCGGGCGATCAGCGCGTCCTCCCAACGGGCTGGGTAACCGGTCAGGTCCTTTTTGCTGGCCACCGCCTGGTAAAGCTGGGCACGGATTTCCGGATTCGCAAGCCGCGCCAGCAGCATCTCCCTGCCACCTTCGTGAGCCCAATCCGGCACCAGCACTCCCAGGCCGGTGCTGCCCGCCACATAGGGGTACATATCCGTGGTCACATCCACGCCCCGTCGCTGCGCTGCCGTGTACAGCTCCAGCGCAAGCGCCGCCTTGCCCCAGCTCGGCCTGCCGCTGGCTTTGAAGTGGGCGACCTCTACGGGCAATCCGGCCTCCTCCCCGATGCGGATAGCCTCAGCAGTGGCTTCCAGCAGCGTCTCTCCCTCGCCACGGATGTGGCTGAAGTAGAAGCCCCGTCGCGCCGCGGCCACCTTAGCCAGCGCGATGATTTCCTCAGTGGATGTGTAACAGCCAGGGGGATAGATCAAGCCGGTGGAGAGGCCCCACGCTCCCTCGTCCATAGCACGGGCGAGAAGCACTTTCATCTGCTCGAGTTGCTCAGCATTCGGCGCGTCAGCAGAGTGGCCCATCACGGCCACGCGAATAGCCCCCTGCCCTACTAGCGGCACCACGTTAACGGACAACCCGCCCCGGTGCAGCTTCTCTAGATACTCCCCGAAGCTCAGCCAGTCCCAGCCGAGCAGAGCGCGGTAGCCCTTCGCCTGTCGTTTGATCTCCTCCCGCCGATCCTCCGTCAACGGCGCAGGGCTATCACCGCACATGCCGATGACTTCGGTGGTGACCCCCTGGCGGATCTTGCTCTCAGCTCGCGGGTTGAGAGGGAGCGTGTAATCCGAGTGGGTGTGCATATCTATGAAGCCGGGCACAGCAACCAGGCCACTGGCGGCGATGACTTCCGGCGCTGTAGTCCCTTCCAGGCTGCCGATGGCGGCGATGCACTCGCCTTCGATAGCGATGTCGGCGACGTAGGCGGGACCACCGCCTCCATCAACCACCCGCGCACCTTTTATAAGAACATCGAACATAATGTGGTTCCTTCCAACCGTGAATCACGATGAACAATCCCCGCCAGTTCTATACACAGCCAAAGCCTTCCTCCAAGAGGGCCTGTTTACGAGGCGGGCAGAACCAACCTGGCCCTGGTTCCCCGGCCTATATAGCTCTCCACCTGGAAGGTGCCACCCAACATTTCCGCCCGCTCCTGCATATCAATGAGGCCCAGAGTCTTCCGCTGCCGGGCCATAGCTAGAGCGTTCGCCACGTCGAAACCACTGCCATCATCCTCCACGGTAGCGATAACCTGTATCTCCTGAAAATCCAACGCCACGCGGACATGGCTGGCGTGTGCATGTTGCTCCACGTTATTGAGCGCCTCCTGGACAACCCGAAAGACCGTGACCTCTGTGTGAGGAGGATAACGTCGTTCCTGGTTGGCGGCTGTCAAACTGGCAGAGATGCCGGTCCTTTTTTCAAAGTTCTCAATGTACCGGCGCAGCGTAGGGAGCAAGCCGAGATCATCCAACATCATGGGACGGAGGGTCACGATAAAGTCCCTCGTTTTCTGAAAAGTGGCGGTGACAGCGTTTTTCAGGTTAGATAGCTCGGATCTCGCCTGGGTTGGATCGGTATCAAAAAGCCGTTCGCAGATTTCCGCTTGCAGGATGAGATTCGTCAGCGCCTGAGCAGGGCCATCGTGCATTTGCCGCGCCAG
>CAYPON010000306.1:0-4272 GCA_964412315.1 uncultured Anaerolineae bacterium
CATCAAGTTCTCCCCTGTAACATTGCCAGAAATGGTCAAGTTGTACCCCATCCCAGCCGACCACGATCACGTTAAAGCCTGGCTTGCTTCCCTCTGCGGAAGCGGCCACGCTTCCATGCAAGCAAAACGCCATGCTGACAACCAGGACGCACAGCACAAGCCTTGACACTTTCATGTTCTTACTCCTTGCTGATATGGCAATCCCTAAAGGAGGTCATTTAACGTACCGCCTCGGGCCAATCCGTTTAAATTTGATAGAGAGCACTGGTGGTTTGCCCTGTATGCACCTTTGCCGAATATAGGGTATCAATTTCTTATCCGATTGACGAATCCAAAGCCGCCACCAGGGAATGCCAAGCCTAGCCCATACTCCAAATCTCTATCGGTATAACAGCCATACAAGTTCATTTTTATCCTTTCCTTTCAAGTTTAGGCGGCGGCGGCATATCTTTGACCAAGACAACTTCAAAGCGAAAGCCGCAGCCGGGTAGCAAAAAGCGAGGCGACAGGGGCCAAAGTCGGCAAAGCACAGGCCGTTTGTTGTATATTTTGCAGGTTGAACCGCTAAGATAACGGCAATGCATTCCATCGCTGGATATGGCAATCAGCTTGAGTGGTAACACTCATTCTCATGCGTCCAACTCGCCCTTGCGCAGGCCCAAAGGCAGCGGCGCAGGACGGCTGCACCTGCTGGTGATTTCGATGTGCTTCCCCTCGCGGGAGGAGGCGAGAAAAGCGTGCATGACCTCCAGGACATGGTAGGCCATCTCGCCGCTGGCGCGATGGGGACGGCCAGAGCATAGGGCGTAGGCCATGTCCGCCACGCCGAGGCCGCGGGAGTTTTCGGTATAGCCGTGAGTCAAGGGGATCTCGCTCCACTCTTTGGCGCTGGCACGCCGGATGCGCACGGGGCCGTCGAAGGTGTTTGGATCGGGCACGCTCAAGGAGCCTTCCGCGCCGTAGATTTCGATGCGCGGCAATTCATGCGCCCAGACATCGAAGCTGGTGATGATCGTGCCAATGGCGCCGCTGGCAAAGTCCATGATGCCTGCCACGTGCGTGGGGGTGTTGACCTTGATGATAGTGCCGTAGAGCGGCTGGCTGGTGATGATCCGTTCGGGGAAGGTAATGCGCGCCGACCCGGTCACCCGTTTCACCGGCCCCATCAGGTTGACCAGTGCCGTGAGGTAATAAGGCCCCATGTCGAACATTGGCCCCGCGCCTGGCTGGTAATAGTAGTCGGGATTGGGATGCCAGCTTTCGTGGCCATGGCCGAGCATGAAGGCGGTGGCGCCGACCGGTTCGCCGATCCAGCCGTCGTCAATCAGCTTACGGCAGGTCTGCAAGCCGCCGCCGAGGAAGGTATCGGGTGCACCACCCACGCGCACTCCCCGCGCTTTCGCCTTGGCCAGTAACTGCTGTCCATCTTCGAGAGCGACCGTCAGCGGCTTTTCGTTGTAGACCGATTTGCCCGCCTCGACCGCTTTGAGGGCGACCTCGGCATGTGCCGCCGGGTTGGTCAGATTGACCACGATCTGGATTTCCGGGTCGGCCAGTATTTCCTCCAGGCTGCACGCTTTAGGCACCTGATGTTCTGCCGCTCTCGCCCTGGCCCGCTCCATGACCAGATCGGTGCAGGCTACGATCTCCAGGATGCCGAAGGTCCTGGGCGCCTGGAGATAGATGCCGCTGATGTTGCCACAGCCGACTATAGCGATTTTGGTTTTAGAAATGCTCATATTTGTGTTTTATAACCCCTTTCATATAGTCCTATTATCTTCATCGAGCTTCGCCCACATTTCCGTGCCCTGCGCCTGATTCAATTCTGTATGTCTTTGGGTCTCACGTCGCCGCTCTCTCGTTCGCCTTGCCATGATAGCTTGAGTTGTTCATTCTGTCAAACATATACCTCTCATCTGCCCGGCGCGTTGTCCTTTGCAAAGGCTGGCAAGTTTAATATATGAGAATTGCCTGTGTCAGGAATTGTGATAGAATTCGGAAAGGACATAGCGGAATCCGGAGAGGCGGAAGAATGACAAATGTGAACCGACACACTGGCACATTCACACGTTTGATCCGCGTTTCGAGCCGTTTCCTATGGGCCCTTGCGTGCGTTTGTTATTGCGTCTTATCGCTTGGGATAGGCAGCCTCGCCATCCACGCAGGTACAACCTTTCGCGCACCACATAATTCCTACGCTGCCTATTCCAACATCGGCGCATACGAACGCCGAGATAAGTGGAGCCTGTGGGTAGGAGGCCCCCACCTGCGCGGCGCGAATATCTACCAGCGGCGCGTCTATCCCGAACTGGATGGCCCCACCTTCATGGGGCCTGGCCCCGTCGGCCCCCCTTATACGCAAGGGGACCTCAACCGCTTGGCGGCCTGGGGCGCGAACTATGTGAACATCTCGCACCCCGGCCTGTTCACCGAAAAGCCACCCTATGTATCGGATCGGAACATCCAGGACAACTTGGACCGCTTGCTGAGCATGATCGCCCAGGCCGACATGTTCGCTGTGATCAGCTTTCGCACCGGGCCGGGCCGCAGCGAGTTCACCTTCATGCGCGACGAGGTTGGCACCTGGTTCGATGAGCGCTATCTCAATGACGAAGTATGGCGCGATCAGACCGCGCAGGATGCCTGGGTAGAGATGTGGCGCTACGCGGCGCAACGTTATCGGGACAATCCCATCGTCGTCGGTTATGACCTGATGGTCGAACCGAACGCCAACGACGTCTGGCTGGACATCTGGGATCCGCAGGAGTTCTACCCGGCCTATGCCAACACCTTGTACGACTGGAACCAATTGTACCCTCGCATCTCCGCTGCCATCCGTCAGGCGGACGCCCACACGCCGATTCTGATCGGCGGCATGAGCTACAGCGCGGTCGCCTGGCTCCCTTACGTGCAGCCGACTGGCGATCCATGCACGGTCTACACGGCGCACCAGTACGCGCCGCACGTCTATACCCACCAGGAGCCAGACGGCCTGACCCGCACCTATCCCGGCGTGTTCGACACGGACGGAGACGGCGATGTTGACCAGTTCAATCGCACCTGGCTGGAGAATCTGCTGGCTACGGTGGACGGCTTCCAAGCGAGGCATGGTGTGCCGGTGGCTATCAACGAGTTCGGCGTCATGCGCTGGCAGCCTGGCGCGGCTGATTTCATGCGCGACCAGATGGATCTCTTTGAGCGCCGTGGCCTGAATCAGGCGCTGTGGGTCTGGAACCCATTCTGGGCCGAATTCAACACCCAGATTGACGATTTTGACTTCCGCCACGGCTCTGATCCCCTCAACCACGCCGACGTGCCCACCAGTCCACTGATCGAGGTTATCCGGGCGAGTTGGGCGCGAAACAGGATTCGCCCTTCCTCCTACTCCGCACCGCCGTGCACGGTCAGGGTAACGCCCCAGAGCGGGTGGTGTAGGCCAGGCACATGGCAGAGCTTCACTGCCGCGTACCGCGACCCTGACGGCTGGCAGGATATCCGCTATGCTGACCTCCTGGTCAACGCCGTCTATAGCGATACCACACGCTGTGCCTACCTCCGCTACGATGTGCAGACAAACCGCATGTTCCTCCACCATCCGATATACGACTACTGGGTGCCTCCAGACGGAAGGGAGCCTGGAGGTGTGTATGTCATCAGGAACAGATACGCCTACCTGGATGTCGGCCACAGCTCAGTAGTGACAAATACGGATACATTGACCGTAACCTGGACTGTCTGGTTCACCTATCAATCGTCCGGGCGGCTGGACAACTTCTATCTCTACGTGCAGGATATGCTGGGACAGCACAGCGGCTGGAACGATCATGGCGATTGGGCAGTGAACGTCAAGCCGATGACGCCTTATCTTTCGCCGAGCGAGGGGCGTGTGCCCATTGGCTCACCCTGGCGCGAGTTCGTGGCTCGCTATTCGGACGCGGATGGGCGGGCGACGCTGGATGAGGTGTATTTTCTAATCACGATTTCATGGGCACGGACGCGAGACGCCGTTTACCTGAAGTATGATCAAAGCGAGAACAAGATGTATCTGCGGAACACGGCGGACACGGCCTGGCTGGGGCCGATCACGCCGCGCACGGCGGGCGCCTTCCTGGAGAACGAATACTGCAGGCTGCATGGCGGGTGGAGCCGAACAGGGTACTATGATAGCAGAACGCTGACGGTGCGCTGGTGGCTGCAATTCAAGCCCTCTTTCATGGGCGAGCATCGCCTTTACATGCGAGCGATAGATAGCCTCGGCGCGACTCTCAACGG
>CAYPON010000307.1:0-4269 GCA_964412315.1 uncultured Anaerolineae bacterium
CTTATAAAGACGGGAAAAGCCTGAAAAAGTTCCGCTTTTTGAGGGAGAGCAAACTCGACTAGCCCTGCCTCTATGACGCCTTCTTTCCATGCTCTCATCCCGCTTTGGTTCACAAAACGATCTATATTGCTGCTTTGATTTTATGACCCCGCGACTGGTTCTGCAATAGGATTTTAGTACCGGAGACGGCTGAAAAACGGTGGGCGAATTGATTGCAAGTGATGCCTGTTACAAATAATGGGACGAGCCAGAACATGAGTATGCTAGTCCTCACCACCGTCCGGAGGCCGGGCGACAGTGAGGGTTTGCGAAGAAAATCGGTGCCAGAGCTCGCTCAGTCGGCCGGTTCAAGCCGCTTTGCTGCCTCGTCGCCGCGCCAGCCATGCTTCTTTGTTCTGACGCCGCACTTCATAGGGGACAATCTCGTATTCGGAGAGGAACTTCTCCCGCCGGGAGGCGAAACTACCATCCTGTAGCGACTGCCGGATTTCGGCCATCAGGTGAACCATGAAATAGACATTGTGCAAGCTGCTGAGGCGCAGCCCCAGTATCTCTTCGGCTTTGATGAGGTGCCGCAGGTATGCTCGCGAGAAATGCTGACAGGTATAACAGCCGCAACCCTCCTCAATCGGCCTGGCATCCCTGGCAAACTCAGCATTGCGCAGGTTCAAGCGCCCCTTCCGTGTCAGGACGGTGCCGTTGCGCGCCAGGCGAGTGGGCAGCGCACAATCGAATATGTCAATGCCACGGGCCACTCCCTCGAAAAGGTCCTCCGGAGAGCCAACGCCCAACAGGTGGCGCGGTTTGTCCTCTGGGAGCAGGGGCACGGTGATGTTCAGCATCTCGTTCATGGTTTCTTTCGACTCGCCAACGCTGAGTCCGCCTATGGCGTAGCCAGGGAAATTGAGCGAAGCCAGAAAACGCGCGCTCTCCCGGCGCAGGTCGGGGAAAATGCCCCCCTGCACAATGCCGAAAAGGGCCTGATCGCGGCGGGTGTGCGCGGCCAGGCATCTCTCCGCCCAGCGATGCGTTCGCTGCAGGGCCGCCGCGTTGTAATCCCGGTCGAAGGGGTCGGGGCATTCGTCCAAGGCCAGAATAATATCCGCGCCAAGCAACTCCTGGATTTGGATCACTTTCTCTGGCGAGAAAAAATGCTCGGAGCCATCCAGGTGGGAGCGAAATAGCACCCCCTCGTCGCCCACGCGGCGCAAATCCTGCAGGCTGAAAACCTGGAAGCCGCCGCTATCGGTGAGGATGGGGCCAGGCCAGCCCATGAAACGGTGCAAGCCCCCCAGTTCCGCAACGATCTCCGCGCCAGGGCGCAGATACAGGTGGTACGTATTCGCCAGGATCAGTGTCGCGCCCAAATCCGCCAGTTCGTGCGGTGAGAGCGTCTTGACCGTGGCCTGTGTGCCAACCGGGGCAAAGACAGGCGTGGGTATCTCGCCGTGCGGAGTCCGCATGACCCCAACCCGGCCTGTGGTCTGCGAATCGCGCTTTATGAGTTCGAAGGTGAAATCCATCTCCTGACCATCGTAAGCGTTGATTTGTGCCCATTATACGATAATGGAGGATCAAGGGCAAACATCCAAGCTGCCAAGAATACCGAGACCTTCCCGAAAGCTCCAAGCTTTCGGGAAGGAGGTAACTCGTTTTACATGATTCGTTTTTCGTCACTTGGATGAACGGAAGGGTTCATATATAACTTGTGGCAAGGTATCTTGCCGAAATTCGTCCCAGCATTACATGCACGCGCTTGAATTTGACAAATACCGGGAAGGTATGTATAATGTACGCAGTAAAGATGCTCGACCCATAAACAGCATCGATCGCCAGGTGCCCGTCGTCGCTCTCTCCCCCAGAGCACGCACCTCCCTCGATGCAACCTCTTTTCAGCTACCAGGATATCCAATCGTTTCTCGGACCAGCGTACGCAGCGCCTGCGGCCTTTCGCTAGGCGATCTGTGTCGCTATCATGTTAGTATGCCCCGGAAAGGAGGTTGTGTATGTAGCTACAGGCAGTCGTCTTCGGCAGCATGGAGAAAAATCAGTTACAGCAAAAAGGGAGGAATTACCAATGTTAGGCAAAAAGACAGTTCTGCTCACCATCGTGTTGGTTCTCTGTCTGCAGCTCCTATTGCCCGCTATGTCCGCTCTGGCCGAAATGGAGACATTCAGCCTGGTAGATCTGGCGTATGGTGCCAGTAGCATCGTGCGCGGTCAGGTGGTCTCGGTCAGTTCACAATGGAACGCAGACCACACGAACATCTTCACCACGGTGACCATCGCCGTGCAGAGCTACATCAAGGGCAGCGGCGAGAAAGAGATCACCTTCCAGATCCCCGGTGGCGAGGTCGGCGAGATCGGAGAGTGGGTGGAGCATGTGCCGGCCTTCGCAGAGGGGGAGGAAGTGGTCCTCTTCCTGCAGGAGGGGGACTTCCCCATCCTCGGTTGGGAGCAAGGCAAGTTCACCATCGTGGATGACCTGGTGCTGGAAAGCGGTCTGCTGTCAGCGGATGCCTTCATCGGCCAGATACGCGACATCCTGGGCTATCCCCCTGAGGCCCCGGACCTGCATCCGGAGCGACCGGTCGCTGTCAGTCTCCTCGCCCCCAGCATCACCAGCGTTAGCCCGACGAGCGGCCGGGCAGGCGTAAACCTCCACGTGACCATCAATGGCAACAACTTTGGCGCGACGCAGGGCACGAGCACGGTCAAGCTCTGGTGGGGTGGTTCTACCACCTGGACCACAGTTTCGGGATCCAACATTGTCTCCTGGAGCAACACGCAGATTGTAATCCATCTGGTCGCTCCTGCCAGCAGCCACAGCACGCAGGCCATCAAGGTGACTGTCGGCGGCAGCAACGCCTACGCTGGCTTTACCGTCAAGTGGGCTAAGAAGTCCTACAAGTGGCCAGGAACTTGCACATGCGTCAAGTACTACGTCTACGCCAACACCAGCGACTGCACCGGTGAGGCGGACGCTGTCAGGAAGGGCGCCTGGGCCTGGAACAACGCCGACTATCACTGCCACCATCTGTCCTATTTCGGCTCTACCACCAGGAGCGCACCCACAAATGATGGCTACAACGTGGTACGTTGGGGCGACCTTGCCGCTGGCATACTGGCGCAATGCACCACCTGGTACGCCGGCTCGGACATCGTCGAGTTCGACATCGTTTTCAACGATGACTACAACTGGAGCACCGCCGACACCTGCCCCGCCGGAAGATATGACGTGTGGGACATCGCTACCCACGAGCTTGGGCACGGCGGCGTCGGGCTGTACGACCTCTACGGCACGCCGGACTCGGAGAAGACCATGTACGGCTATGGCGCCTCCTGCGAGACCAAGAAGCGCACACTGCATAGTGACGATATAGACGCTATCCAGTACATCTACTAGAATCACCAAGCCTGGCGGGTTGTGCTCTCTCGGGGCGCAACCCGCCAGCTCTCTTTTTCCCCGTCCGGTTCGCGCTTCGACAAAGGCTTCCGAAGTCTCCCAGACTTCGGAAGCCTTTTTTGCTCTGGCATGGACAACAATCGGCTTCTGTGGTAAACTGCGCCGGGGATTGATCATAGTCTATCTGCGCAACCTGCGGTTAGATAAAAGGGGGAAACGAAGATGGGCAAGCTTGATGGCAAAGTGGCGATTGTGACAGGAGGGGGAAGCGGTATCGGCAAGGGGATCGCGCGGGCCTTTGCCGATGAGGGTTGCGCGGTTGTCATCGCTGGCCGTAACGCAGAGCGGCTACATGCCGCCGCCGAGGAACTGAGGCGATCTGGCCCCCCAATCCTGGCCATGCCCACCGACGTCACCGATGAGGCTCAGGTAAAATCGCTTTTCGAGCGGACGATGGCCCAGTTCGGGCGGCTGGACATCCTCGTGAACAGCTCCGGCGCCTTCGATGGCGGGCCAATCGAGGAGATTTCGCTGGAGGCCTGGAACAGGGTCATCGGCGCGAACCTCAGCGGGCCTTTCCTCTGCATCCGCGAGGCTTTCAAGATCATGAAAAAGGCGGGAGGTGGGCGTATCATCAACATCGGCAGCATCTCCGCGCAGCGCACGCGCACGAACATGTCGCCCTACACCGCCAGCAAGTTCGGCATCTGGGGCCTCACCCAGGCCGCCGCATTGGAGGGCCGCGCCCATGGCATTGCCGTCAGTTGCCTTCACCCCGGCAACATCGCCGTGGAGCGACGCACAACCAGCGGGCGGGAGATGGATCAGGAACCGATGATCCCGACCGAGGAGCTCGCCCGCGT
>CAYPON010000308.1:0-4262 GCA_964412315.1 uncultured Anaerolineae bacterium
TTTGCCAGCGTGGAGCAAATATCCCACATCTTTACTGACAGCGGTGTAGCTCTAGAATTCATCGAACAGTTGCGCCGGAAAGGCGTTGCTCTCACTGTTTGCGGCGAGAATACCGTGTCCTCCTATGCGCCCTCCGCCCAGGAGATCACTCACTACAAGATAGGCTTCGCCAACATCAGCGAGGATCAAAGTCCCTTTGCTCTGGATGTTCGCCACGGACTGGAGCGGGCGGCGCAAAAAGCTGGCAACATTGACCTGGTCATGGCTGACAATCAACGGGATGGCCGGGTGGCTTTGAAAGTAGCGGATTACCTCATCGCCGAGAGTGTGGATCTGGTCATCGAGTATCAAATAGACGAAAAGATGGGCGGGTTGATCGCCAGCAAATTCCATCAGGCGGGCATCCCGGTGATCGCTGTAGACATCCCCATGGTGGGAGCTACCTTCTTCGGAGTGGACAACTATCGTGCGGGGCACATGGCAGGCGTGGCGCTGGGCAGGTGGCTGCAAAAGAACTGGGAGGGACGCTTCGATCGGCTGATCGTACTGGAAGAGCCGAGGGCCGGCCCTCTGCCAGCGGCACGCATTCAGGGGCAGTTGGACGGCCTGCGAGAGGTCGCCGGCGAAATCCCGGCGGCCAAGACCATCTATCTGAATAGCGGCAACGCCACCGAGACGAGCGAAGCCGAGGTGTTCGAGGTGCTTGAAGCCTTACCTGATGCCCACCGGCTGGCAGTTATCTCGTTCAATGACCGGGCCACCATCGGAGCTTTGGACGCTGCACGCAAAGCGGGCCGGGAAAGCGACGTGATCATCGTGGGGCAGGGAGCGGATAGGCGAGTCCGTGAGGAAATCCGACGCCCCGCTTCACGGGTCGCCGGTGCCACCGCGTATTGGCCCGAAAAGTACGGCGCCAAGCTGGTGGACATCGCGCTCAAAATCCTGCGGGGCGAACAGGTGCCCCCTGCTATCTATATTGACCACGTCTTCCTTGACGCAGAGAACATTGATAGGCTCTCGGGTGCTCAAACAAACTCCATCACAGCCTAGCTCCTTTTTTCGGCGAAAACTCCCAAACGGAAAGGTCGGAGATGCTGGCATCTCGGAAAGTGAAGCAGTTCGCTAAAAAGTGTGGCGCTGACCTGGTAGGCATCGGCTCCATGGACAGGTTCGAAGGTGCTCCAAAGCAAATGGATCCGCGCTACATCATGCCCGAGGCCAAGTCCATCATCGGGCTTGGGTTTCGCATTCACCGGGGGTTGTTGCGCGGCATTGAGGAGGGAACCTTCTTCGCTGGCTATCCTGCTATGGGCTACGCGCACATCAACGATGTGTTTGCCCCGATGGTGCTGAGACAGGTCGGGAATCTCCTGGAAGACAACGGCTACGAGGCCCTGCTCTATCAAAACACAAGCGTCAGGCTGGGCACGGGAGCGGGAAGACCGGTCGCGCCGGACAAGCCCAAGCCAGACGTATTCCTGCACTTTCGCATCGCCGCCGTCATCTGCGGCATGGGCGAGATCGGCTACAGCAAGATGTTCCTCTCGCCGGAATTCGGCCCCAGGCAGCGTCTGGCTTTCATCCTCACCGACGCGCCGCTGGAGCCGGATCCCCTCTTTGCAGGGAGACTTTGCGATCGCTGTATGAGCTGCGTGCGCGAATGCCCAGCAGGGGCTATCAGCGCGACAGAGGCGGTCAAGGTCACGGTGGCCGGCAAAGAGTTGGAATGGGGCAAGCTGGACGAAGTGAAATGCGGCGTGGTGTACCAGGTGGGCGCGCCGGAATACAGCCCGTTCCTCTCCGAAGAGGTCGCCAAGACTATGGCAGGTGTCTTGGGGAGGCCGTCGGATGGCAACTCTGCGGGCATGACTTCGTACACGGGCGATATATGGCGCTATGTGCGCGAGAATGTGCCCTATACTCGCAAAGCCTGGGAGAGCTACCACCATCCTGCGGCCATTGACGGCGCGCGCGGTTGCATCCGCGCTTGTATGATTCATCTGGAACAACAAGGGAAGCTCCAGAACGTGTTCAAGGAGCCGTTCCGCCGACGCAAGCCATGGCGGCTTGACTAGATAAGGCAATGGGATAAACTAGAAGTGATGGAATGGAAGGAGGTGATCGCGTTCAGGCAGCCTGAAGTAACGGAGAAGAGGGTTGGTTGAAGTTTTCGGTCGTTTCTCAGAGGTAGAGAAAGGAGAGAACAAGATGAATACGGAAAAGAAGTTTATCAGCCGGCGTGATTTTCTCAAGGTGTCGGCGATGGCTTTAGTAGCCGCGGCGTTGGAGGCCTGTGGCGCGCCTGCGACGCCCACAAAACCCCCGACGAAACCGGTAGCAGCGCCCACGGACACGCCCAAGCCCGCGGAACCAACCAAGCCAGCGGCAGTTCCTACGGACACGCCAAAGCCCGCCGCGCCTACAGCAACGCCTGTGCCGCCCACAGCAACGCCTGTGCCAAAGCCCAAATACAATGAGGCACCGGCACTGGCGGAACTGGTCAAAGCTGGCAAGCTGCCGGCAGTCCAGGATAGGTTGCCGCTTGTGCCAAAGGTGGCCAACGAGATGCCAGCAAACCTGTTCAAGCCGGAGATCGGCAAGTACGGTGGCACGATCCGCTTCCTCACTCCCTCGCCGGAATGGGATACGGACGTATTCGTGTCCTGCAACGAGCCGTTGATCAACACCCCCGGCATCCTGGCCGAGGAGATCACCGGGAACATTTGCGACACCTTCCAGATCAGCACCGACCGGAAAGAGTTCACCTTCCACCTCCGCCAGGGGATCAGATGGTCCGATGGCACCTACGTCACGACTGAGGACGTGCGCTTCGCCTATGAGGATGTCCTCATGAACAAGGAACTGACGCCGAACATCCCCACCTGGCTCAAGGCCGGCAGCAAAGCAGGTGGCACCCCCGTCAAGGTGCAAGTCGTGGATAACTATACCTTCAAGCTCATTTTCGATCAGCCTTACGGTGGGTTTCTGCCAGTATTGGCCATTCAGGGTTGGCGTGGCTACGTCGAGCTGCTTAAGCCAGCGCATTACCTGAAAAAGTTCCATAAGAAGTATGCGACCGAGGCCGATTTGAACGCGGCGATCAAAGAGGCGAACGTTCAGACCTGGGTGCAACTCTTCAACCTGAAGGACGTCACCAACTGGGAGATGACCTACCGTCCCGCCCTGGGCTTCCCCTCTCTTTATCCCTGGGTGCTCAAGGAAACTTCACAACAAATGCAGGTCTATGAGCGCAACCCGTACTACTTCAAAGTGGACGCCGCTGGCAACCAGTTGCCCTACATAGACAAGCTGACCAGCACCTATGTTGCCGATGTCGAGGTGCTGCAGCTCAAGATACTGGCCGGGGAGACCGACTTTACGCGGGCGCAGCCCAAGTTCCCCAAGCTGCCCCTCTATAAGGAGAATGAGGCCAAGGGCGGCTACAAGACCGGCATGTACCAGCATCACGCCACGGTCGTTGACATCTTCCTGAACCTGACCTACAAGGATCCGGTCTGGCGCGAGGTGGTGCGCAACGTCAAGTTCCGCCAGGCGCTGAACATGGCCATAGACCGTAAGGAGATCATAGACGCCGTCTTCTATGGCAACGCCCAGCCCTCCACCATCGTGCCGAGCAAGTATGATGTCGCCGGGGCTAACAAGCTGCTGGACGAGATCGGCCTGAACAAGAAGGACGCCGATGGCCACCGGCTGGGGCCAGATGGCAAAGTCTTTGTCATCCCCTTCGAGACCGGCGCGCAGCGCACCGACCAGGTGCCGACGCTTGAGCTGATGGTGCAGTTCTGGGAGAAGATTGGCCTCAAGACGACGATGAAAAAGATTGATGGCTCGCTCTGGTCGCAACGTCTGGCAGCCAACGAGATGCAGGCCACGACATATTGGAGCCATACGCCGCTCTGGTATATGGGCGATCTGGGACAAGGCACGTGGGGCCCGTTGTGGAACCAGTGGTGGAACACCGCTGGCAAAGAGGGGGAGGAACCACCGCAGGACGTCAAGGATTTTTACAACAAGGTGGCCTCGATCACCGAGCTGGCGCCTGCTGATGGCATCAAAGCGTATGGAGAGGTCAGAAAGATGCTGGGGGAGAACCTCTACTACATGGTGCCGGTGGAAAAGATGCTGAACCCGGTCATCTACAGCACCAAGCTGGGCAACGTTCCCACCTCCCCAGACGCCATCGCCATCGCCGTCAACTTTAGCGTCGAACAGTTCTTCTACAAGAGCTGAGCGGTCAGTGT
>CAYPON010000309.1:0-4248 GCA_964412315.1 uncultured Anaerolineae bacterium
GTTCGCCATTGAACACCTCCTGAATTTGCGTGGTCAAACTTCGGCGCGGAGAACCGTGCCTGTATGCGGCGGCAGGGCTGGCCCTTCCACATGCCTCCCCTTGACCACACACGTGCCGCCCCGCAAGAGGTCCCGCAAAATCACCCCGCCAAACAAATGCCCGCCCAACGGCACGTGGATTTCCCAATCACCCTCCCCCTGGTTAAAGACCACCACCAGCATCTCACGTTCCAATTTGCGCGCAAAGGCATAGACATTTGCCTTGTTATTGGCATAAAGCTGGTGAAAAGTCCCTCGCCGTAGGGCTGGATACGCTTGGCGCAAGGCGATGCCCCACTTGACGTAAGCGCGGAGATCCTCGTTCCAACGGCTCCGGTCCCAGTTCATGGCTGCGCGAGAGCCGCCTCCCGGCTTGCCAACGTTGGGCAGGCCAATCTCATCGCCATAATAGATACAAGGCGCACCAGGCATCGCCATGAGGAAGAGGAGGCCCGCCTTGAAGCGATCCGTGTCGTGGCCAACCTGACTCAGATAGCGTGGTGTGTCATGGCTGCCCAACAGATTCAATTGGGCGAGCGTGACCTGCCAATCGTACACGTGGAGCAACTCATTCACTTCAGAGGCAAAGCGCACGGCTCGCCACGGCGTCAGGCGATGCCCTTCCCAGGATACATCCGCGCCCAAAGCATTGCCACCGAAGAAACGGAGACAGGCGCGCTGCAAAACGTAATTCACCACGCCATCGAACTGATCGCCTCGCAGCCAGCGCGATGCTTCCGTCCAGATTTCGCCCACAATGTAGGCCTCGGGATTGATCGCTTTTACCCGGCGGCGGAACTCGCGCCAAAAGCTGTCATCATCAATCTCCATCGGCACGTCCAGCCGCCAACCGTCAATCCCGAACCTCAGCCAGTGCTCCGCTACCCCGAAGAGGAATTCGCGCACCGCGGGATGATCGGTGTTGAACTTGGGCTGCGCCGGCAAGTCCCACCACGCTTTGTAGCCATAAGCTTCCAGACTCGCGCCCGATTGCCAGGTCTTGCGCCGCTTCTTCGCCGATGGATAAGCATCCAGCGGCTCACCGCTCGCCAGCCACTCCCGGTTGAAATGAAACCAGTCAATGTAAGGCGACGCCAGGCCGTTTTCCAGGGCGTGATTGAACTGGAGAAAGCCCCGGCTGGCATGATTGAACACGCCATCCAGGATGACCCGCATACCTCGCCGATGCGCCTCGTCCAGCAACTCGCGCAGCGCGCTATCTCCGCCCAAGATGGGATCAACATGGTAATAGTCGTAGGTGTGATAGCGGTGAACGGCCGTGGAGGCGAACACCGGGCAAAAATAGAGCGCGGTGATGCCCAAATCCTGAAGATAATCCAGGTGCTCCACCACTCCCAACAAGTCGCCCCCTTTGAAAGCATGGGATGGCTCGCTATCCCAGGGCGACAGATTCGATGGCTTGGGCACTCGCTCGCTGCGTGCAAAGGTATCAGGGAAAATCTGATAGAAGATGGCATCTTTCACCCAGTCGGGAGTCACAATTTCGGACATGTCACCTTGCCTCCGCAATCCCCACTCCCCTGATTTTCCCGCAGGGCGGCGATGATCTTGTGGTCTGCTGCGGAAAAGGCGAACTGATCTACCTGCTCGAGGGTGATCCAACGCCAGTCCGCGACGCCGATGGCCTGTGGCTGGCCAGCGAGGAGACAACAATGAAAAGCGTGAAGGGTAATGCGAAAATGCGTATAAGCATGTTCAACAACAGTCAGCGGCTCGTCTACGCCGATCTCCAAACCCAGTTCCTCGCGTATCTCCCGTCGCAAGCAGTCCGGCAGCGTCTCTCCCGCCTCCTGCTTGCCGCCAGGGAACTCCCACAACCCGCCCAGCAGACCCCTGTAGAGCCGTTGCGCGATGAGAAACTCGCCTCCCCGGCCATTCCGCCAGGTCACTGCCGCCGCGACCTCATAGTGCGGCACAGGCTTGCGCGGCGCGCGCACGGGGAGCAGTTCCTGGATGCCCAAGCAGCAGGCTTCGCAGGATTGAGCCAGGGGGCAGATCGAGCAATGGGGGCGGCGCGGCGTGCAGATCGTAGCCCCCAGGTCCATCAGGGCCTGGTTAAACTCACCGGCCTGACCAGGAGGGAGAAGGGAGGAAGCGATCTCATAAAGGTGACGTTTCGTTGCCGCATCGGCAGCATGGACAGTGATATGGAACAGGCGGCTGAGGACTCGCCGCACATTGCCATCCAAAGCGGGGTAGTCTTGACCATACGCGATGCTGAGGATCGCGCCAGCGGTATAATCGCCGATACCGGGCAATTTGCGCAGAGTATCCCAATTATCCGGGAACTGACCGCCATGTTCGGCCAGGATGCGCCGCGCAGCATAGTGGAGATTTCGCGCCCGCGCATAGTAGCCCAGCCCTTCCCACACTTTGAGGATGTCATCCAGAGGGGCCTGGGCCAGATCAGCCAACGTCGGGAAACGCTCCAGGAAACGCTGGTAATAGGGCAGCACCGTGGCTACCTGCGTTTGATGGAGCATGACCTCCGAGACCCAGACAGCGTATGGATCTCGCCTCCGCCGCCAGGGCAGGCCGCGCCCGTGCTCCCGATACCATGCCAAGAGTTGCTCAGTTATCTGCGCCCTCATCGGCTTCTCCCGACGCACAGTCGGTTCAATTGTATCACACGCCCTGCATCCTGGCAAATACCAGCCCAGGCTGGCGCGAATTTACGCCGATAACCTTCCCGAAAGCTCAGAGAGAGCACAGGAAGCCTTCTCTCAAGGCATTCCTAGCTTTCGAGAAGGTTTCACTCCGCGGCAAAGACGCCCATGATCTCGCCGAAATAGAGGCGGTGAAAGTCGCCACGCGGATAAGCAGCGGGAATGATGTCGGGAGCCAGATTGGCCGGGATGAGATCGGTGTGATACACCACCTTGCACTCGTAGACCAGCGGACAGGCGTCAATGGTGATGCTCTGCACACACTGGCCGGGCGAGGTTGCCATCCGGCAGGCAGCGAACTTGTCTACATCGCGGCCACTGTGGCTTCCGCAAAAGGCGAGCCAATCCTTTATCTCTGGGGTCGGCACATTGACCGTGAACTCGCGCGAGTCCTCGATGAATTCATAGGTGTAGCGTGAAGGGCGCACCAACACCATCACAATCTTTTTGCGCCAGATAATGCCCACCGTGCCCCAGCCGATGGTCATCACGTTAGACTTGCCCGACTTTTTAGTGGCCGCCAGCAGGACGCCTCCACTCGTAAATGCCTCTAGGGTTCGGTCAAGCTGATAAGTGTAGGGGACTTCATGTCGCTTCATGCTTATGGCTCCTTTCCGATGCCTGTTGAAAGGCGTTGTAACGTGCAGCCAAGTATAGCATAAGCGAGCAGGGAGGGCAAAGGCAGCCTAGGTCAGCTCCCTGGCTCGCGCCAGGGTCAAGGCCCATACTGAGCGAACTCCGCGCGCTCTGAGAGCCTCGCTGCACGCCTCGAGGGTGGCCCCTGTCGTGCAAACATCGTCTATCAACACGACCTTTTGACCGGTCAGGGAGGAAGAAACGCATTCAAAGGCATCCGCCACATTCTCTTGTCGTTCCCTGGGCCCCAATTCCACCTGCGGTCGTGTGTATTTCACCCGGCGCAGCGCGATTTGGTCAACGGGCAAGCCAGCACGACGCGCCAACTGTTCCGCCAGCAAGAGAGATTGGTTATAGCCGCGCTCTCGCAGCCTTCTGGGGTGCAACGGCACGGGGATGAGGATATCGGCGGATACGTCGTGAGTCTGCCAATAGGCGTAGAGTATCCGGCCGAAAGGCTCCGCCAGGGCTTGAACGCCATTGTACTTGAAGTGGTGTATGGCTTCTCGCAAAGCCCCTTCAGAATAGGCCACTGAACGGATGGCGTCTATACGGAGAGCCTGGCAAGCGTCACACGGTTCGCCGCTGGCCAGATGCCGCCCGCATTTGGTGCATATGGGTGGGGGGACATACTCGATCTGGCTTTGGCAAGCCCTACAAAGCCACTCCCCTTCCCGCCGGCAGTTGACACAGCGCGGCGGGAACAAGAGATCGAGCAAAGCCTCTTTCATATTCCGCCAGAGTTCGGACATGTTCAGCACGAACGACTAGGGCAGTTTCATACCGAAAGCGGCAGCGATCTTGGGTACCGCTGGCCCAATGATGACAACGATCAGCGCGGGCAACATCAGCAAAACCAGAGGAATTGTCATCTTGACGGCGGCCA
>CAYPON010000310.1:0-4214 GCA_964412315.1 uncultured Anaerolineae bacterium
ATAGCTCGACGACCGGCACGAGAACGTTGGGCTTCTGGATCGGCACCTGCAAAAGTAAGGTATTGCTGCCCGGGGCCGGCGCGGTAGACAGAACTCCGCCAGTGGCGCGCATGGCCACCTCCGAGGCATCGTGCAAGAACTGGGCGTACTCCACCTTGTCCGCCAGGCCATCCAGATAGAGATGTTTGAAAGGCCAGGAAAAGACGTGCAGGTAGAGACGATCACCCGCTGCATTCATCGTATAGCGGCAGTCCGGCGGCGGGGTGAAAGGAGCTGGCCCGCAGCCATAGATGGAGCGGTTGTGCAGGCGCATCCACCCACCTATCGCCTCCAACATCTGCACCGCGCGCGGCTCGAATTCCCCACGAGCGTTTGGGCCGACATTCAGAAGCAAGTTGCCATCCTTAGATACGCCATCTATCAGCATACGCACCAGCATATCCGGCGTCTTCCAGTCGAGATTGTCCCGGTCATAGCCCCAACTCCCACTAAAGGTCTGACACGCTTCCCAGGTCACCGGCACGCCTTCCAGTTGCACGGCAGTGCGAGGCTGATACTGCTCCGGCGTGACGAAATCGCCAGGGAGGTCCAGACGATTGTTGAGGAGAACATCCGGCATCAACTCGCGGATGAGCGCCACAAGCTTTTCCGATTCCCAATCGGCTTTGCCTTTGCCGGGCATATCTTTGTAGGCTCTCCCTGGGAAGGAAAAGTCGCACCAGAGGATGTCAATCTTGCCGTAACGGATGAGCAACTCGCGGATTTGGCCGCGCACGTATTCGGCATATTGGCGCATATCGCGGCCTTTCGCCTGCGCCACAAACTCCTCATTGTCGCGCATCGGATGGTGAATATCGGGTGTGTACTCGGGATGGTGCCAATCCAAGAGCGAATAGTAGAAGCCCACCCTCAGCCCTTCCGCGCGTGCCGCGTCCACGAAGGGCTGAAGAAGATCGCGGCGCGCCGGAGTATTGGTGGCCTTATAGTCGGTCAGGTCGCTATCCCACAGGCAGAAACCCTCATGGTGCTTCGACGTGATCACCATGTGTCTCATGCCCGCCTGCCGCGCCATGCGCGCCCACTCTCGTGGATCGTACAAATCGGGGTTAAAGTGCTTGAAATACTTCTCATATTCCTCGTTGCTTATCCGCTCCCGACTTTTCACCCACTCATGTCTAGCCGGGAGGGCGTAGAGTCCCCAGTGGATAAACATGCCGAACCGCGCTTCCTTGAACCATTTGATGCGCCGCTCATAATTCGCTCTCGCCTCCATCTTCTCATCTCCTTGCCAGCATATTTCGGAAAAAGGCTAATCTATTCTACCACAGTTTGGGTAGATGCGCGACCTGGGCTATAATAAGCTTTGTTATAGGGTGGTAAGGAGAAGGTGATGTTCAGACGTTGGCGAATCATAGCCCTCGGCATCGTCCTGGTTCTGTTGGTGATCCCGCTGAACTGGTATGGCAGGCGCACCCTACGCGCTCCAGAGGCGGTGTCGAGCCTGCCCGCCGGAACACAAGAGAGTGCCCTGGCCGCTCTTAACGCGGGAGGTTACACTCCCGTGGCTCCACCGGTCTGGGCCGGGGCGCAGCCGGTATGGCGGTCGCCGGGCGACTATCGGTTGTTCTTTGCCGCGCCATCGGCCTCAGGAGGAGTGGATATCCATGCCGCCGAAGCGCGGATTGACGCGACGGGGCGCGTCAGCCGCCTGTCGCGCGTGACGTGGCTGACCGACACGCCACATGGTGACGAAGCGCCTCCCCTGACTGCGGGCAACTGGCTGGCCTTCGCCACGTGGGCGGCTGGTCACTATCAGGCCATCACCTGCATCCCGCTGAACGACCTGCAACGCCGGGAACTGTTCGTTTTCGCCCAACCCGTTGAGGAGGTAGAACTGAGCTGGCAGGCTGCGCCAACTGGACGGGGAGTTCAATTGGAAGTGACTGTCATAAAGCCTTCACGCAGAACCACGCTGACCATTGACCCCGTCGCGCTGCACGTAGAGCCGGATGATAGTGACCTGACCTACGTACCTGCCGTGCGAGGTGAGTTCTCCTGGTTGCCCAACTTGGTTAGCCGCATTCGCGAGTTACCTGGCGTCGGCCCGGAAAAGATCGCTTTTATTGAGAATGTCTTTTTCACCCTCCTGGATCGTATGAATCGGTGGTGGTACGCTCTTGTCAGGCCGGCCCCGGCCTCGGAAGACATCGCGCCGACCGCTTCGCCGGCGCCAATAGAAAGCAGCCTTCTTCCCCCCACGCCTCCGCCCATGCACACACCTTCGCCGGTAAAGGCCGAGGCGACTTTTACATCTGCTCCACCCGATGTGCGACTGTCGCTTCCGCTCACCCCGTCGCCTATGGCGTCTTTTACGCCGACGCCACGGCCTACTCCATCTCCCACGCCTACCCCGACTTCGGCAGGCCAGCGGTTGGCCGAGGGCCTCACCAAGCACAAGAGCATACGGCCCGACCCGCAGCGGCCTTACGCCGAAGCCGAGCTGCTCGAGATTGACCCTGGCTCATTGCAGATCAAGATGATCCCCGGAACGTGGGAGCCGCGCTCGACGACCGGCTTGGTCGGGACAGGTGTCATCCCACGGGAGGACTGGCCGGTGCTGGTGGCGGCCTTCAACGGCGGCTTTGCGGCGATGCACGGACAATACGGCATGATGGTGGATCGCAAGGTCTATCTACCCCCGCGCGACGGCCTAGCCACCCTTGCCGTCTACGAGGATGGGTCAATCCGCATGGGAACCTGGGGCAAGGATCTCACGCAAACGCCCGATATGGTCTCCTATCGCCAGAATTGCCCGCCGCTGATCGAAAATGGGATGATCACCGCCGAGACGGGCAAGCTCGCGCTGTGGGGATTGTCAGTATCCGACGAGGTATATCTCTACCGCTCTGCATTGGGGATGACGGCAGATGGCCGCCTGATCTACGTCGTGGGGAAACCGCTTTCGGCGTACACCCTGGCGCGAGCGATGCAAATGGCGGGCGTGCACTATGCCATGCAATTGGATGTGGATGAGTTTCATGTCGTTTTCATCACTTATGACGTTCAACCCGGCCAGGACAAGGGTCAGCCGACGGTCACCGGGCGCAAGCTGCGCAACGACATGCATGGCTTTGAAGGCTTTTTCTTGCGACCATTCCAACTTGACTTTTTCTATTTGACACGCCGACCGCAGCGGCTGGCCAATGCCGTGCGCATGACAGCCACGCCTCAGAGGCTCTCCACCGCGCCCACGCCGCTATACAAAGAGCTGCCAGGACAGATCGCCTTCGCTTCCAACCGCGACGGAAACTGGGAGCTTTATGTGATGAAAGCGGGGCAGCCCGCCACGATACGGCGGTTGACCAACCATCCCGCCGACGATCTCTTCCCTTCCTGGTCGCCCGATGGCCGCCAACTGGCTTTCACCTCGCGGCGCGATGGCAACGCCGAAATCTACATCCTTGATATGTCAACCGGCCAGGTGCGGCGGGTGACGCAGCAACCCTCCGAGGAATGGGCACCCGTCTGGTCGCCGGACGGCAAATATCTCGCCTACCAGTCGGATCGCAATGGGCAGTCGGATATCTATGTCTGCCCGCTGGATGGCAGCGATGAAAGACGGCTCACGCCCATGACCGGCAACCACGAGGCACCACACTGGTCGCCCGATGGCCGCCTCTTTGTCTTCGATTCGGATATGGAACTCGCCGGGATCGTCAGCAGTGCGATCAGCATCTACACCATGAGTGCCGATGGAGCAGGTCATCGGCGCATCCTGGCCAATGGCGAGTTCCCGCGCTGGTCGCCGGATGGGCGGATGATCGCTTTCATGATTCGGTCGGTGCAATGGCAGGTCTTCTTATCCCATGCGGACGGGACGGGCCAACGCCAACTGACGAGCGGCAACTATGATGCGCGTTATCCCGCCTGGTCTCCCGACGGACGTTGGCTGGCGTTCGCTGGCAACCAAGAGGGCCATTGGGAACTGTACGCGCTGCCCAGGGATGGTGGCCAGCCGCTGCGCCTGACCTTTGACCTTAGCGATAGCTCCTATCCTGCCTGGGGGCCTTAACGTAGGGGCGAACCTATGCGTTCATCCCCTTGCTAGCCGAATGCGCCAAACAGAAAGGCGCGGAACCAGTCAGTGTTAAAGATAATACTGCAGGCCAGGATGATAAAGATAATCAAGATCAGGAGGCCACAGCCGCATCCTG
>CAYPON010000311.1:0-4203 GCA_964412315.1 uncultured Anaerolineae bacterium
GCCAGAGATGGCTCTGAAGGATGTGGACCTCTCGACCACCCTTTTGGGGAAGAAGCTGGCAGCCCCGTTTCTCATTTCCGCCATGACCGGCGGCACCGAGGCTGCCGCGGGGGTGAATAGAACTCTGGCCGCGGCGGCGCAGGCTCATGGCGTTGCCATGGGGGTAGGCTCGCAGCGGGCGGCGATTGAAGACGCGCGCTGGGCCTATACCTACCAGGTTCGCCATGTAGCTCCCGGCATCCTCCTATTTGCCAACCTGGGAGCTGTGCAACTGAACTATGGCTACGGCCCCCGCCAATGCCAGCAGGCGGTGGAGATGATCGGGGCAGATGCGCTCGTCTTGCACCTGAATCCTCTCCAGGAATGCCTTCAGCCCGAGAGAAACACTAACTTCCGAGGCTTGTTGCACAAAATCGGCGAAGTGTGCGCCGCCTTGCGCGTGCCGGTTATCGTCAAAGAGGTGGGCTGGGGCTTTTCTGAAGACGTGGCGCGGCGTCTGGCACAAGTCGGCGTGGCCGGCCTCGACGTGGCAGGGGCGGGAGGAACCTCCTGGAGCCGGGTGGAACAGCACAGGGCTGAGAAAGGGATCGCGCGCCGCATCGCGGAGGCTTTTTCTGGTTGGGGGATACCAACGGCTTTGGCGATCCAGGTGGCGCGGAAGGGTGTGCCCGATTTGCCCATCATCGCCAGCGGAGGATTTCGCAGCGGAGTAGAGGCAGCAGTGGCTATCGCTCTGGGAGCGGATGCAGTGGGCATTGCGCGCCCGCTCCTGGAAGCAGCCATGTCTTCCGCAGAGGCAGTGAGAGAGGTGCTATCCTTTTTCATCGAGACATTGCGCATCGCTATGTTCGCCGCGGGGATACCAAACATTGTAGCCTTGAGGAAGGCGTCCCTGATCCGCGATGACATGGTTTCCATAGGAGACTCCTGATGGATCTCACTCTCTGCCTTCAGCAAGTAGAGCGGGAAATGCAGGCTCTTTTGCACTCCCCAGAGCCTGGGTTGCAGTCTCTCTATGGGATGATGGCCTATCACATGGGGTGGCTGGATCGCGATTTGCGACCCACGCAGGTTTCGGGTGGCAAGCGCTTCCGCCCCTTGCTTTGTCTTCTGGCCTGCGAGGCGCTGAGAGCGGATGCTCATTGCGCCTTGCCAGCCGCCGCTGCTATCGAATTGGTGCACAACTTCTCCCTGATTCACGACGATATCGAGGACGCCAGCCCCCTGCGCCGCCACCGGGAGACGGTCTGGCACATCTGGGGCATCCCGCAGGCGATCAATGTCGGCGACGGCCTGTTTGTCCTGGCGCATCTGGCCTTGCCGCCTCTGCTGGAACGAGGTGTCCCGGCGGCGACGGTGCTTGCTGTGGCGCGCGTCCTGGATACAACCTGTTTGCGGCTGTGCGAGGGACAATATCTGGACCTGGTTTTCGAAGGGCGGCTGGACATCAGCATCGAAGAGTACCTTTATATGATAGGGGGCAAATCCGCCTCCCTCATCGCTGCCTCAACCGAGATCGGCGCCTTGTTGGCGACGGAGGATCGGCGGATCGTGGAAGCCTATCGCCGTTTCGGTTGGGAAATGGGCCTGGCTTTCCAGATGGTGGATGACATCCTGGGGATTTGGGGCGATCCACAGGTCACTGGCAAATCGGCGGCCAGCGACATCCTTTCCAGGAAAAAGACGCTCCCCATTCTCTATGCCCTCCACAGGCTGGAAAGCACGGGGCGGATCGCCAACGGCCAGATGTTGCGACAAATCTATCGGCAGCCCCAGGTACAGAAAAGCGACCTGGCTAGGGTGCTCGAACTGCTGGAGGAGGCGGAGGCGCGCGCCTATGTGCAGGCGCAGGCAGAAGAGCACACCGCGCGCGCCCTGGCCGCACTGGATCAGACCGGCGTGGAGAATGCGGCGCAACAGCAGTTGCGGGAGATGGCCACTTCTTTCCTGCAACGGACATCCTGAGAGCGATGATGGGAACTTTTCTCAAGAGAGTGGCGTCTCTACATCTAAAACGAAACCCACCGTGCCCGGTAAAGGGGGGAAGCTCCTGTTGAAAGACAGCCACTCCGGTAGCCCAGAGTGTGGCTATAACGGCGTTGGTGGCAGCAGTGTTGAGTAGCCCGCTCGCCTTGCTTCGGAAAGGAGTTGCCAGTGTCGTTAATTAAGACTGCATACGAGCATGTCACCATTCGTGAAGATGGTGTACCGATCATTGTTGGCACCACCATGAAAGTGGTGGAACTGGTCGTGGAAAAGATCGCCTATGGCTGGAGCCCTGAGGAACTCCATTTCCAGCATCCCTATCTGACTTTGGGGCAAATCTACTCAGCCTTAGCTTACTATTGGGATCATGTGGAGGAATTCAACCAAGATATTGAGCGCCGCTTGGAATGTGTCGAGCATACACGACAGATAATTAAAGCATCGCCCTTGATAACCCGCTTGAGGTCCAAGGGAGTGCTATAATGCCTGTTGCCCTTTACATGGACGCTCACATTTAACGTGTCATCAAATCCCAACTATCTGCTACTCGACGCACAACAACGCCAAATCCTCGCCGACATCCTGGGCGATACACCTCAGACGGTCATCTCGGTGCATCTGCTCAGGCGCGGCTTGTGTCGCACCTATGTTGCAGGCGATCCCTCCCATTTCGAGGGCGCTATTATTCAGGCGGACTTTTTGCCCGCAGAGCCGACAGCTTTCGGCTCAGACCCTGAAGTCTTGTGGGATTTGTTGCAGGATGTACAAGGGTGGGATTGCGTTGAGGTTGGTTTAGAGTGCGCACCGGCCCTGGGAGAAATCATCCAGACGAAGATGGGAGTGCGCGTGCGATACTATGGCGATATCTACCATATGCTGCCAAAGCCTGTGGTGCATTTCGAGAACGAGGCGGTGCGACAGTTGACGCTTGCCGATCTGGAACTGTTAGAATCCGCTCCCAAGGAGCTACAAGGGGCTGGTTTCGGCGGCCCGTGCGGTTTGCTGTCCGAGGGCCTCGTGGCCTGTGCCATCGTGTCCGGCCAGATTGTCGCTATCGCGCACACTAGCGCGCGCACGGAGCATTACGCCGACATCGGGGCTTTCACGCAGCCGGAGTGGCGCCGTCATGGCTTTGCCACGGCTGCCGCATCTATCGTCGCGCGGCGCGTGCAGGAGGCCGGGCAGACGCCGGTGTGGAGCGCGGGCGAAGATAATATCGCCTCGCTGCGGGTGGCTCAGAAGTTGGGGTTCGTCGAGGTCTCGCGGCGCGTCTATCTCATTCCGGAGAAAAGGGGCTATGGATAAAGCAGATCTCGCTGTCTCTTGCTTCAAGGAAGGCTTCAGTTGTTCACAGGCCGTTTTCTCGACCTACAGCGCCTTATTCGGCCTGAATCGGGAGATCGCCCTCAAGATTGCGGGAGCTTTTGGCGGCGGCATGGGCCGCATGGGCGAAACCTGCGGTGCGGTGACCGGAGCCTTTATGGTCATCGGGCTGAAATATGGCAAAACTCAAGCCAAAGATAACCAGGCGAGGGAAAAGACGTATGAACTGGTGCGAGAATTCGTCAAGAGGTTCAAGGCACGTCACGGTTCCATCCTGTGCAGGGAACTGTTGGGTTACGATATCAGCACCCCGCAGGGCCTGAAACTGGCTCGCGAAAAGCAGCGTTTTGCCACTGTGTGCCCTCAATTCATCCGGGATGCGGTGGAGATTGTCGAAGAGATACTATAACAGCTACTTCACGTCAGATCTGACAGGTTTCTGAAAACCGGTCAGGTCTGAAACGCGATAGAAAGAGGAGGAAACGATGTCTAAGATAAGAGCATGGCGGCAAAGGAAACGACCGCTCCTCCAGTGGGCAATCGCCCTGCTAGGGCTTCTGTTATTGGCCGTCTGGCCAGTTTCCTGCAGGGAAACTCCCACGCCGCAGCCGACAGCCACTCCGACCTGGACGCCGACCAGCGTCCCTCTCCCCACAGGCACGGCCACGCCGACGCTGATCGCGCTTCCGCCACATTCTCCCATCCTTCTGCGCCGCGCCCCAGCGCCAGGGGAAGAACAGAGGATAGATGCGCCCATCGTCATCGCCTTCGACCAGCCGATGGATCAACCATCGGTGGAGGCGGCCTTTCGCATCGAGCCGGCCGTCGAGGGCAGGGTTTCCTGGGATCGCAACGTCTTCACTTTCCAGCCCACAGGCCGGGGATTCCTGCGCA
>CAYPON010000312.1:0-4199 GCA_964412315.1 uncultured Anaerolineae bacterium
CTCCTCAGCGACGGCGACCAATGACATCGGCCTGAATTCCTGTTCCAGCCTGCCGGTCTCGATGCGAGATACATCGAGGATGTCGCTGATCAGGCTAGAAGCTCTTCGATACGTAGACTGCTGCGCTGCAGCATCTCGCGCTGCTCATCATTGACATCCCCTGCGAAGCCTCCGGCGATAACCTCCAGGTAACTCTGCACCGCAACCAGGGGGGCTTTGAGGTCATGGGAAAGGATCGAAAGAGCGTGGACAAGGGTGTTGCGTGTGCGTATGAGCCGTGTGGCAATGATGGCAGCGATGACCCTCAGGAAACGGTAGCCGAGATGGTAATTTTCGTCCACCAACTGACGCAGTTTTTCGCTGTCAATGGCAATCAGTCGGGCCGGTTCGATGCAAACGGCTGTCGAGGTGTAAATATAGGGAGGGACTAATGTGGACCAACCGAGGTATTGCCCTGCACGCAGGATCTCCGTTGTCGCCTGGCGGCTAATAGCCTGAGCGCCAAACTGCACTTTCATCTCCAAAGCGACACGCCCCTCGGCAACGACATAAAAGGTGCTAGCTTTTGTTCCCTCCGTGAGGATAGTCTCTTCAACCTCATAGTGTTCCCAACGGCAGAACTGCACGAGCGCTTTTTTCTCCTCGGCGCTCAGCCCCCGGAAAAGCTCATATTCCTGTAAATCCTGGACAGAGACCTCTCTTGCCATCCAACCTACCTTTTAGGGCCGGTCACTCCTTGCTGGGAATGTCGAGTTTCAGATCCTCGCGCACGATCTTCCTCGGCCCACCATCACGGCTCGTTGACCAATCTTTGGGCGGCAGGATTTCAGTCAGGAGGTCAAGCTGGCCCAGTTCCTTGAGCCGATCATAGATCAACTGCCAGCCGCAGTCTATTTCTTTATCAATCTCGCATTTGCCATCCTGCGATCCACCACAAGGCCCGTTGAGCAGGCTTTTGGAGCAGCGTGCGATGGGGCAAATGCCCCCGGTTTTGTCCAGGACGCAATTGCCGCAGGCCGCGCAGCGTTCCACCCACAGGCCGGCCTCCTTGGGCAGTCCCAGGAACTTGGTGTTGATGCCCGGCAAAACCCGCACCTTCGGATATCGCTCCGCTATTGCCTGGACGCCTATCCCACAGGCCAGAGATAGGATCGCATCCACGCTCGCGATGTCGTCCTTGAGCGGGTCAATGTACTCCCACTCGCATTGGCGCTGCACCGTCCGTTCCACAGTAGCCAGGGGTTTCCCCTCTAACTCGCGCGCCATGCGCAGTTCGGCAGCCAGGACGCCGACCTCCTTTTCTCCACCGGCGAAACAAACGGTGACACACGTCCCGCAGCCGAGAATCAGCACCTTGTTGTATGCAGCTAGCATCTCCTTTATCTCGGCCAACGGTTTCTGTTCGCCTATGATCATGTCCGTTTTACCTCCAGGTCTGGTATCGCCGCGCCCAGATAATGGCTCGACGATTAACGCGATCGGTACAAGATGCAGAGAGTATGTAACCTTCCTCTGAACTCAGTTCGACATAGGTCACTCGTAGATAACGGTTGTTCGCCATCTCCCGCAAGGCTACGAGAGCTCCCTCCGCATCGAGCGCGATGTAATCAGGCCGCTCAATGGTCTCCAGCACATCGTCGCAGTAGCCACAGATGTCGTCCCAACGCTCGTCCAACAAGCGAATCGGCACGCGGTTGACAGAGATAGCTATACTTCTGATCATCATCCAGCTTCTTGTGCCTTATGCAGAGGGTTAGGGCCAAGTTTGCGCGCCCTCTGCACCATCTCCTCCACCGCCTGGGCGAACTTGGGAGCATCCGCTGCGCCCATAAAGAACATCTCCAGTCGCTCGCCACCCAAGCCGATCTCATCGAGGAGTTTCTTGGTGTATTTGACTCTGCGTTCTGCGTTGTAATTACCTTCCAGGTAATGACAAGTGCCCTTCTCTCAGCCGGCGACGAAGACGGCGTCAATGCCGCTCTCAAAAGCCTGGAGCAGGTATAGCACATCCGTTTTGCCGGTGCAGGGCAGGCGGATGATCCTTACATTGGGTGGATACTGCAAGCGCATAGAGCCAGCCAAGTCTGCGGCCGCATAGGCGCAATAGTGACAAGCCAGGCCGAGAATCTTTGGCTCGAACTCTTGGTCAGACATTTATCCTCCTCAAGCTCTGTGGGGAGCTGATGCGATGGGTAAGCTATGCATACTCTGGTTCCAGCACAGCTTCGATCTTGGCGAGCACCTGGTCGTCACGATAGTGCAATAGTTGGATCGCTTTGGCGGGACATTCGCTGGCACAGGTGCCGCACCCCAGACAGAGCGCCACTTCGATTTCAGCGGCCCCGGCGATCTCGCCGGCTCCCATCACCTCCGCGTTTATCTTGGGCACGTCGTATGGGCAAACACGCACGCAGGTGAGGCATCCCACACATTTGCTTTGGTCTACGACCGCAATCGCCCCGCCGACCGTCAGTTTTTCTCTGGCCAGGATGGTCGCTGCCCGCGCTGCGGTGGCCTGAGCCTGGGCGATGCTCTCCTCGATGGACTTGGGGCTGTGGGCCAGGCCGCAAAGGAAGACGCCCTCGGAAGCAAAGTCCACCGGCCGCAGCTTGATATGGGCCTCCAGGAAGAACCCATCCAGGGTAAGCGGCACCTTGAGGGCGGCGCTAAGTTCCTTGGCGCCCTCCGCTGGGACGATCCCTTCGCTGAGAACCAACAGGTCAGGCTTGAAGCGGATGCCCCGCTTCAGGAGCAGTTCGTGGATGCGGACTTCCAGGCCGTTGTCGAGGCTTACTTGGGGCAGGTTGTCATCGTCGTACCGCAGGAAGATGACGCCTTTCTCTCGCGCCTCCGTATAGTGCTTTTCCCGGAACCCATAGGCGCGGAGGTCCTTATATAGGATATACACGTTCGCCTTGGGATTGATCTCTTTGATTTTCAAAGCGTTCTTCAAGGCGGAAGAACAGCAGATGCGGCTACAGTATTGATCGGCCGGCCCCACGCACTGAATCATCACGACCTCTTTCGCTTCAGCGACGGTGCGATCCTGGCGCATGATGCGCTCTTCCAGGTCACGCTGGGTCAGGACGCGGGGATCCTGGCCCAAGAGGTAGTCGCTGCCTCGATATTCCTGGCCGCCGACAGCAACGATGGTAACACCATGTTGCAATGTGCGTTCCCCATCTCTTGTGCGCAGCCGCGATGTAAAGTTCCCGATGAAACCGGAGGTCTCCAGGAGCGCGGTCTCTTTCAAGACCATGATGCGCGGGTTATTCTCCACGGAGGCGATCAAGTCGCGCAGGTAAGCCTGCACATCCTTGCCATCCAGGTCGTAATAGATGTGGCGCAGATTGCCGCCCAACTCTTTCTCTCGCTCGATGAGGCACACTCCATAGCCTTGTTCGGCCAGGCTCAGCGCAGCGTTCATGCCCGCTACGCCGCCGCCGATGACCAGTGCTTCATGCCGCAAGTCCAACTCCACAGTATGGAGCGGCTCCAGCAGGCGCGCCCGCGCCACCGCCATGCGCGCCAAGTCTTTTGCTTTCTCGGTAGCCGCTTCCGTTTCGCGTTGGTGTACCCATGAGCATTGATCGCGAATGTTCGCCATCTCGAACAGGTATGGATTCAGCCCTACCTCGCGGATCGTCTCCCTGAAGAGGGGTTCGTGGGTACGCGGCGTACAGGAAGCGACGATAACGCGGTTCAAGCCCAACTCCTGAATCTTTTCGCGGATGCCAGCCTGGGTATCCTGGGAGCAGGTGTACAGGTTATGTTCAGCATAGGCGACTCCCGGCAGTGACTTGACATATTCCACCACCTCCGGGACATTCACGACGCCGCCGATGTTGATGCCGCAATGGCAGACAAAGACGCCGATCCTCGGCTCCTCTTGCGATACATCGCGCTCCGGCGGGTATTCCTTCGGCTTAACGAGGGTGCCCCGTACTCCCGCTAATAACTCGGCAGCCTGGGCAGCGGCGGCGCTGGCCTGGGTCACAGTTTCAGGGATATCCTTTGGCTCGGAGAACGGCCCGCACACAAAGACTCCTGCACGACTTGTCGCTAGCGGTGCAAAAGGCATCGTGTAGCAGAAACCGTCCTGGTTCAACTCGAGGCCCAAATCCTGGGCCAGGGTTTTCACGCTTTCTGCCACTTCCATGCCGGTGGAAAGGACAACCAGATCGAATCGCTCCTCCACC
>CAYPON010000313.1:0-4193 GCA_964412315.1 uncultured Anaerolineae bacterium
AGGGAGGGGAACAGAGGCTCAAGATCATCGAGAATACACAGGATGGCTTTGTCCTGGCGGAAGAAGATCTCAAAATGCGCGGCCCAGGCGAATTCTTCGGTACGCGCCAGAGCGGCCTGCCCAATCTCAAGGTGGCCAAACTGAGCGACGTGAAAATCCTGGAACAGGCCAGGCAAGAGGCTGCTAAGTTATTCGAGCACGATCCACTTTTGCAGGAGGCGGAACATTGCCTGCTTGCGCGAAAGGTTGAGCTTTTCTGGCAACCAAAGGGAGACCTGAGTTAGATACGCCGCCTGAAGTATAGTTACAATTTCACAGCACATACTTGGGCTTAACAAGGACTAAACTATGGCCTCAATAGATGTCAAAGAGGTTCTGAACCTTACCCCTCAACTCTTAAGCATACCCTTTAAGCGTATCTGGTACAGTTATGATGAAGAAGCGGATGTGTTGTATTTCAACTTTAAGAAGCCAAGCCATGCAGATGATAGTGAGCTTACCGATGACGATATTATTATCAGGTACGAAAAGGGGGAAATAGTAGGCATTACCGTTCTTCACGCGAGTAAGAGAAAAGCAGCAATGTAACCGGCCTGTATACCAAGTCTAACGCATCGAGGCTAGAGAACGGGAGATAATATGACCAAAGCTCTGTACCCAGGCACTTTTGACCCGGTCACGTATGGCCATATTGACATCGCCACGCGAGCGGCCAAGATTTTTGAGTATCTGACGGTGGCCATCTATGATCAGCCTCTCAAAAACCTGTTCTTTTCCACTGCCGAGCGAGTGGAGATGATGCGCGAGGCACTGCGAGGTTATACTAACATTGAGGTGGAAAGCTATTCCGGGCTTACGGTGAATTTCGCCCGACAAAAGGGAGCGCGCGTCATCGTGCGTGGCCTTAGGGTGGTTTATGATTTCGAGTTAGAATACCAGATGGCTCTGACAAACTATAAACTGGCGCCCGACGTGGACACGGTCTGCTTGATGACCAGCCAGGAGTACGCCTTCGTGAGTTCGAGCATTGTCAAAGAAATCTTCCTGGCCGGTGGCTGCGTGGAGGGCCTGGTTCCGCCGCACGTTATCGGCGCCTTAGGTAGGAAAGTGGCTTCTTTGGGAGATAAAGGGGAAGGAAGGGTCAAGCTGGTTTCTTGGTGAGGAATGACCTGGGCCGAGGAAAAGGGGGTGATCGTCGTGGACATCTTGCATTGGATAGATCAACTGGAAACGCTGCTGAACGAAGGGTGGCGCGTTCCCCTGACGACCAAAGTCGTGATAGATGGGGAAGAATGCCTGAATATCATTGACCAAATGCGGGTCAGTATCCCGACGGAGATCAGGAAAGCCAAACGCATCCAACAAGAAGGCCAAAGGATCGTCGTGCAGGGGCAAGAGGAAGCGGATCGGATCGTTACCCTGGCGAGGGAGCAGGCTATTCGAATGCTCAATGAGGATGATCTCAGGACACAAGTGGAGGCCAGGGTCAATGCGATCCTTGAGAGCGCCAAGAAAGAAGCGGAGCAGGTTCGCCTGGGTGCGGATAGCTATGCTCTGGAGGTGCTGGGCGAACTGGAGGCCCGTATCTCTACCCTGAAAACGACTGTGGAAAATGGCATCGCTGCACTAAAGAAGCAGCAGGAGTCCACAGCAGAGGGACAGACGCCGGACGCAACCTCGGAGTAGAGACGCAACATGTTGCGTCCCTGCTCGTCTGATGGGAAGGCTAGCCGGGCCTGATCCCGTCCGCGCAGCCATCAGCACGATACATCTCGTTTTTGACTATATAGCCAAAAAGCTTATAATTAGCAATGCATTATTTCCTGGAAAGAGCTTGGTAAGACTAGATGCAGTCGTTCGAGTTCAACGTGGCGCAGCTCTTAAAGCAGCCTACGGGAGCCATGCGCTCCTATGAGATTGACGAGGATATCGCTGAGCTTACTGATGAAGTGGAGTTCAAGTCTCCTCTGCAGGGTGAGGTCAGATTCACTCGAACCACGGATGGGGTGCTGGTCACAGGACATCTGGCGACGACAGCGAGCGTGACATGTCGTCGCTGCTCCGTGGTTTTTGTTACACCCGTTGATCTAGACCTGGAGGAGGAGTTCAGGGCCGCCTACGACGTCTATACCGGGGTCAAGTTGCCCGCGCGCGAGGACGACGAAGAGGCGACAATGATCAACGAGAAGCATGTGCTTGACCTGTCAGAGGTGATGCGCCAGGATTTGCTCCTGGCCTTGCCACCCTTCCCGCTGTGCCGTGAGGATTGCGCTGGACTATGCCCGCACTGCGGCAAGGATCTCAATGAGGGGCCGTGTGACTGTGTCAAAGAGGATTTCGATCCCCGCTGGGCTGCTTTGCGGGAGCTACTTGACAGGACAAGCTAACCTATCCGGCGATCATGTAGCCGCAGGCTTTACGCCTGCGCCACTTTAGAAGAGTGAATACCCAGATCAATCTGGAAAAGATACCGATTCCAATGAAAGGAGTTTACTGGTTCCATGGCACCTCTACCCAAACGTAAAATTTCTAAGGGACGCCAGCACAGGCGCCGCAATCATCTGGCTTTGACTCGCCCCAACCTGGTCTCTTGTCCACAGTGTCATGCGCTGCGATCCCCCCATCGTATCTGTCCTTCCTGTGGCAGCTACAAGGGCAGTGAAGTGATCGAGATGAAGAAAAAAGAAAAGAAAGAGTAAAGACGCAACATGTTGCGTCCTTACTTCCCCTTGGGCCGTGCAGAAGATGGATTCTGGCACGGCCTTGTTTTTTGTGAGGCCCGGCCTGTCAGAGATACTTTTCCTTTGTGGCGGGGTTACAATTAGAAACAAAAGAGGAGGAAGCGAAACGAACATGGAAAGCCGCATCGCTTTTCTGTTTCCAGGGCAGGGTTCGCAATATGTCGGCATGGGCCTCAAAGCATATCAATCTTATCCATTCGTGCGCGAGGTTTTCGAGGCCGCGGACGATATCCTCGGGTTCAAGCTGTCGTCACTTTGCTTTTATGGCCCCACGGAGAGTTTGACCGATACACTTAATGCTCAGGCAGCAATTCTCACGGTCAGTATGGCTTATCTCCGAGTCCACCAAAGCAGCACGGAAACGGCCCAACCCGCCTTCGTCGCCGGTCATAGCATGGGCGAATACACAGCTTTAGTGGCGGCGGGGGCCTTGAGCTTTGCCGACGGGCTGCGGTTGGTGCGAGAGCGGGGACGGTTGATGAAAGAGGCAGGAGAACGCAACCCCGGCTCGATGGCTGCTGTGATCGGCATGACTGTCGAAGCCTTGGAGGCCATCTGCCGCGAAGCCAGCGGCCCGACGGAAATGCAAAGCGTTCGGATCGCTAACTATAATGCGCCGGGGCAGATCGTGATTTCTGGAGAGGAGCAGGCCGTGAACCGCGCGATTTCGCTCGCCAAAGAACGCGGCGCGCGCCGCGTCGTCTCTCTGGCCGTGAGCATCGCTTCTCACTCCCCCTTGATGCGCAGTGCCGCCGATGGTTTGCACACAGCGGTGGATGCGGTTACAATAAAACCAGCCCATGTGCCGATTATCGCCAACGTCACGGCGCGGCCGATAACGACTCCTGACGAGATCCGCCAGGAACTGGTGGCTCAATTGACTTCTCCTGTGCGTTGGATCGAATCGGTGCAGTACATGGCTCAGCAAGGAGTATCCACTTTCGTGGAGATCGGCCCGAAAGATGTCCTGACCGGGCTACAGAAGCGGATCGCCCCAGAGATGGCGGTGATCAACGCGGAGAGCGAGAAGGGTTTCGCCCAAGTGTAGCGTAGTCGCACCCTTTACGGGTGCGTTTGCCGGTTAGCAGATAGAACCTGGAAGGGGACAGGAAAGGATGATTGACCTCAGCGGAAGAGTAGCCGTCATCACAGGGGCGAGTCGCGGCATTGGCCGGGCCATTGCTATGGTCCTGGCCGCACAAGGAGCCAAGGTAGTCGTCAATTACCGAGCCAATGCCGAGGCCGCGAATGAGATTGTGCAGGCGATCACTGCCAAAGGAGGCGAAGCAGTAACTGTGCAGGCCGATGTCCGTTCCGCTGACGAGGTTGCCAGGCTTATCCAGGCGGCGTTGGACAGGTTCGGGCGTCTCGACATCCTGGTGAATAATGCTGGCACTACGCGGGACACGCTTCTGGTGCGGATGCAAGAGGCCGATTGGGATCTGGTGCTGG
>CAYPON010000314.1:0-355 GCA_964412315.1 uncultured Anaerolineae bacterium
TGCTATCCCGAACCAGTTGACTGACACGACCCGTGATATCCTCCAAAGAGGAATGGGCCAAGGTCTGAATCTGGAGTTCATGCAACATAAGCCACCTCGCATTAAATTCAGGGTAGATGCTCGTGCCCGATAGGACGAGGATGAGAACGCCAAGACGCTATGGATCCCTTTGCGGCTTGACGTTAGCCTTTCCCAGGTCAGCCATTATACTATGCACGCTCAGCAGGCCGCAAATTTGTGCGTTTGACAATTCGTGGCTTTGCTGGTAGAATAGTCCCGCGTATGGACGGCGCATTCGTCTAGTGGACCAGGACATCGCCCTCTCAAGGCGAAGATCACGGGTTCGAACCCCGTA
>CAYPON010000314.1:365-4153 GCA_964412315.1 uncultured Anaerolineae bacterium
CGCCACCTTTCTCGCTTGGGGGCCCGGGCCTACGGCCGGGCTTTTTTGTTACTGAGAAAGCTGAAATGCTTATGAGCAAGTCCCTTCCGATTCCGCATGTCATGGCCGAGGCGGTGCGCGCTGCCTACCGCGCCGGCCAGGAAGATGAAACCTTGCAGCCCATCGTGCGCATAGATGCCGCAGGCCACCCCATCGGGCGCATCGCCAATGGGGATTATGTCATCTTTTATGACATCCGCGGGGAGCGGGAAATAGAGCTGACGCAGAGCTTTGTTGACCCCGCTTTCGATGCTTTTCCCACCCAAGCGGGGCGAGTTCATTTCGTGACAATGATCCAATACGATTCCGCGCTGTCAGTACGGGTTGCCTTCCCTCCTCTTGGCGAAATCCGCGACACGCTGAGCGAGGTCATCAGCGCACGTGGCCTCCGTCAGTGCAAGATCGCCGAATCGGAAAAGGCCGTGCACGTCGGTTATTTTTTCAATGGCAAAAAGGAGAAGGCGTTGCCGGGCGAAGAACGTATCATCATCCCCTCGCCGCGTGGCGTGTCCAGTTATGCCCTGGTGCCAGAGTTGAGCAGCGGCGAGGTGGCGCGTGCGACGCTGGACAGGCTACAAGAGGGGCAACACGCGCTGATCGTCACCAATTTCGCCAACGTGGATGTGATTGGCCACATCATCAACGAAACGGCGATCCAGGCTGCGGTCGAGGCAGTGGACGGCCACATCGGCAGGATCGTGAAGGCTGCCAGGGCAGCCGGGTACATCACCATCGTCACTGCCGACCACGGCACTGTGGAAAAATGGCTCTACCCCGATGGGACGATTGACACCGGCCACACCAACAGCCCCGTGCCCTTCACGCTTATCCCGCCGCAGGACGATGCGAGAATCGGCCTCCGCCCTCAGGGGGAATTGGCCGACGTTGCCCCGACGATCCTGCAACTCCTTCATCTGCCCATTCCCCGGGTGATGACCGGCCGCGGCCTCCTGGCACACTCTCCTGACGAGTGGCTTGCTAAACCCCAGAAGGTGCTGCTGCTCATCGCCGATGGCTGGGGCTGGCGCGAGGAAAAGCAGGGCAACCTCATCGCCGCCGCCAACATACCGACGATGGACGAACTGCACAGCCGCTATCCCTTCGTCCTGCTGCAAGCATCGGGATTGGCCGTCGGTATGCCGGAAGGATCGGTGGGCAACTCCGAAGCAGGCCATTTGCACCTCGGAGCCGGGCGGCGCATCTTTTCCGACCGGGTGCGGATTGACCGCGCCCTACAAGATGGCACTTTTCTCCAGAATGAGGCATTTCTCTGGGCGATGCGGGGCGCGAAGAAAGACTGTACACGGCTGCACCTCCTGGGCATCGTCTCCTTTTACAGCTCCCATGGCTCTGTTGAGCACCTCTTTGGGCTGATGCGCTTGGCCAAACAGGAAAACGTCCCAGAGGTATACATACATGCCATGTTGGGCCGCCGGGGCGAGCGATTGGAAAGCGGCGCTAACTATATCTCTCTGGCCGAGGAGGAAGCTGCCAGGTTAAGCACTGGCCAGGTTGTATCCATCATCGGGCGGTACTGGGCCTTAGACCGCGAGGAACATTGGGATCGTGTGGAGAAAGCCTATCGCCTGCTGGTCTGTGGCGAAGGCACCCCTGTCTCGGACAATTCGTAGTCATACCCTTTACGGGTGCGTCTCTCTGCAGGCATGAAGCCTGCGGCTGCAAGCGGACAGCGACATTTGACAAGCGCGGCGGATTCTGCTATACGAGTATATGGCCACGACAGAGTGGCAAGGCAGGGCCGATGCAAAGTCCGCAGTTTTGTCATGCTGAGCGAAGTGAAGCATCTCGTGCCGTGTGGTAAGAGACCCTTCACTTCGTTCAGGGTGACATCTCGGTCGGAAGCTTTCGGGAAGGTTTCAAGGGGGAAAAGATGATGCAAATCACGCAGGTGCAAAGCAAACAGGATCTGCAGGAATTCATCGAGTTGCCATATCGTTTATACAAGGATGATCCCTATTGGATCCCCCCTTTGCGTGGCGAACAGAAGAAGCTTTTCACTCCCAAAGGGAATCCTTTGCTCGAACATTGCGACTATGCTCTTTACCTGCTGCGGGATGGCAAAAGGGTGATTGGCCGCATCGCGGCTTTCATAGACCACATCGCCGTGGATTTCTGGAAGGAGCCGGTAGGGTTCTTTGGCTCTTACGAATGCGTTGACAATGACGAGGCCGCCGCGCTTCTCCTATCAACGGCTCGCCAGTTCCTTCAGAACCATGGCATGAAAGAGATGCGCGGCCCGATCAATTTTACCGCCACGGAATGGGGACTCGTGGTTGAGGGCTTCAATCTATCTCCGATGCTCATGTCCCCCTACAATCCCCCCTACTATAACCGCCAGGTCATCAACTTTGGCATGTGCAAGGCCAAGGATCTCCTGGTTTTCTATGGCGACGCCGGCGCGGGATACACCATGCCGGAGCGATTCGGGCGACTGTTCGATCGCATCGCGGAACGCTATCATGTCACAATTCGCACAGTGGATCTGAAGCATCTCGAGCGCGACACTGGCATCATGGTGGACATCATGAACAAGTCCATCGCCTACAACTGGGGGGCATATCCGGTGACGAAGGAAGAGGGCGTCCGCCTCGCGCACGACCTGAAACAGATCGTTGATCCAAGTGTGGTGCTTATCGCCGAGGCGGATGGCAAGCCGATTGGTTTTTTCATCGGCCTGCCCGATATCAACGTGCTCCTGAAAGGATTGAACGGCCACCTTTTCCCTATCGGCATCTTTCGTCTCCTCTTCGGCCTGAAAAAGATCAGGCGATACCGGCTTTGGGCGTTGGGCCTGCTGCCCGAATATCATGGGAAAGGGATTGATTCACTTCTTTTCTGGAGGGTTTACCAGTCGCTTGCCCCCCGCAAGGCTTACGCCGAGATGAATTACGTGCTGGAGGACAACTTCAAGATGCTCAACCCTCTGCAAAAGGCAGGGTTTAAACATATCAAGACATATCGCGTGTACACGATGGAGATATAAGGCCTGAAGCGTAAAACATAAGGCTCTGAGGAGGGGTGTGTAATAACGGCGTCCGGTCGCGTTAACCTGCAAAGAGAGAGAATTGCTAGGCTGATCAGGCAGGGGATGCAACTGAATCCAGGCTGGCAATTCGTGAGGGATATCATTCGCCTGATTGTGGAATACAAATGGTACAGCCTGGCGATTTTCGGCGTCACCATTTTCCAGGAATTCGCCGCGCTCTGGCCGGTCAATCTGCTAGGGCAGTTCATTGACCGGCTGGGAAGCGAAGAAGTGGGCAATATCGTATGGCTTTTGTTGGCCGCCAGCGCCTCCTATCCGGGCCTGTTGCGCGCCAACATCATCCTGCGCCACAAAATGTTCTATGAAACCGACTTTAAGAAGCGGGTGGAGCTGATACTGCAGGTATCCGACCAGGGGAACAATCCCAGCATGGAGGCGGCTGGCGCCACACACACCCGGCTGCTCAACGCCGTCGCTGGCATCACCAACGCCGTGTATTACGTGTTAGGGAGTTTCACACCGGTCATCATCAAGATCGTCATCGTCTCCGGCAGCCTGCTTCACTACAACAGGCTGCTGGGCATCGTTTATTTGATCAGCCTAATCATCCCGGCCATCATGACCATCCTGTTCAACAAAAAGCTGCGAGTGCTACGCGACTCGCAATATTCGATCATGGGCGAGGTGTCGGGCGCAGGCATCCTGACCATCAGCGAAAAGGATAATCGGGAGGCGCGGACGA
>CAYPON010000315.1:0-4149 GCA_964412315.1 uncultured Anaerolineae bacterium
TCTGAAAAGCCCGGCGTCCTTGTGACCAGCGGAGGCACGACGACGCTGCCCGATGTCGGCCTATATGGGGGGGATTGCAGCGGGGATGGGATCGTAGATCTCTTCGATATGGTCATCGTGGGCATGGCTTATGAAGCCAACCCTTCCTCGCCGCATTGGGATCCACGGGCCGACATCAACGGCGATAACGTGGTAAATCTCCTGGACCTGGTGATCATCGGCACCAACTTTGAGAAGACGGCGCCCACTCCTTGGACGATGTGGTAACGCTCGGAAAGCAAAGGCTCGGTGGTGTCGCGGCACCCGCCGAGCCTTTTTTATCACATGCTAGACGAGGCGGATTCTCAGCTCATCCCCGGCTTTCAAGTAGAGAGGCTCGGCAAAGGACACCTTCACCCCCTCGCCATCCGCCACCACTCTGGCTCGCCACCTTTCCCCACTGACCATCACCCTAGCCTTGCTGCGCATGGCGATAGTGCCCAGCGACAGCGTCTTGAGCTTGAGGTCGCCATAGAGGACGCGCAGCGCTGCCCTGGTTATTTTCTTGCCCACCCTTTGCCGGTAGCTTCCCCAGCCAGACCCCACCGACCAGAAGGCGCGGAACCTCTCCGGCTCGTAGCGTGGGGCGAAGCCGAGATGTTGCGCCGTCATATCGAAGGAAAAGCCGGAGAGCGCGGCCAGGACGGCCCAGGAAGCCATGGAACGGGCGTAATGGCTGCCACACTCGTACTCGTTCCACGGGTTGCGCCGGTAGCCATCGTGGCGCTCACGCACGCCAAGCACAATGGACAGCCCCTCCTCTAAAAGCCCCTCATAGATCATGTGGCTGGCCACCTGGTACTCAATGCCAGGCCAAACCTCGTCGGAATAAACAAAGGGAAGCGCGGGCCGGTTGCCACGCGGCCAAGTGCAGAGCAAAAGCCCCTTCTCATCGTTCAGGGCATAGATGCGCTGGCAGTTGGCATGGTTGTAGAAGTTAGTTCGCCAATTATACTTGAAGATCGAGGATAGCGTCTGGCGCACGCGCTCCGCATCGAAGAGATCGCTCAGGCCTGCAATGCGCGCCATCCATTGCCCGATCATTTGGTCAGCGAGACACCCTTCCCCATACTGGTACTTGGACGCCTTCTGCGCATCGTATTTCTGCACATAATACTCGCCGTTGAAGAGCATCTCCTCCATCTTGGCCCGGCCACTCTCATAGACGGCATGATACTCTGCCGCCTTCTCCGCCTCTCCCAGGTAACGCGCCATCTCCTCCGCGGCGCGCAACGCGCCCAGATAGAAGCCGCCGATCATCGTATTGGGGCCGAGGAATTCGATGTCATAGGTGTTATGCTGGATGCCCTCCATCACGCCATCTTTATTCGCATCCCACTCCTGCCAGGCGTATTCCAGGGCTTTCTTCACCTTCGGCCAGAGGCTGCGCAGCCACTCATCATCGCCGCTGATCTTCCAATCGCGATAGACCTTCATGATCCCGCCCATCTGTCCATCGGCAGCAGGGTGAAAATCCCATTTCGATGTGCCGAGCGGCAGCCCGATGCGGAAGGCCATGCGCCCGTCGTCGCGCAGGTTATAGGTATAGTCCGCCGTGCGCATGGATCGCTCCAATTGGGGAAAGAGGAAAGGCAATGCCTGGGCATAGTTCCAGACGTGCGTGCACGACCCCTGGCAGCATCCTCGCTCCAGGCAGCAGCCCTCGAAGCCATAAAAGGTGCCATCCTCCAGGCGGAGACAGGTCGGCGTCTTCAAGATCGAAGCCTGGCTGGAGATAGCGTCCAGCACATACCAGGGGAGCGTCGAGTTAAAGAGTGCGTCGTGGAAACGGCTTGTCTCGGAATAGAGCTGCCGTTCGTTCCAGGCTACATACTCGGCCACGGCGAAAGCATTCTCCCAGAGCTTGGCGTAGTAGTTCTTCCAGGTCGGGCGAGCCGGCTCCCCGCCGCAGCAAGTCCCAGACGCCGTAGGAGGTTTGTCCCAATACTTGACGAAATTAGGGAAATGCCAGGCGATATACACAGGCAGCGTGGCCGTTTCCCCAGGGGCCAGGGTCACCGACAAGGCGAGCGCACCAGCATCGCGCTTGCCAAGCCCAGAAGGGGCATCGTAGACTCGATCCTGCAAGGTGCCTGTGCTGGAAAACTCGTCCCAATACATCTGCATCGCATCGAACCAGCCCGCGCGCTCCCAATAGGTTTTCTGGGCTACCTCCGGCCAAGGGGTCGCCAGCGCCATGGAACCGAAGCGAGGGCTATCCTCCGGCACCGCAGGCGCAGTCATCAGGATGCCCGAAACCTCCCGCTCCTTGACAGACTTGTTCACTGTCCCGCCTTGATCGGGGGTGAAGAAGGATCCTCGTCCCTCGTAGCCGACCGCGTTGAGCAGGCTGGCGGCAAGCGTGGCCTTCACAGTAGTTTTGCCAGAATTATGTAAAATAAAACGGAAGATAGCCACGGGGATGCTCGAATCATCGCCGTTGAGCGGGATAAAGGGATTATAGGCTTCCAGCGCAACTTGAACCGGCACCCCCTCATCCTGGAAGTCTATATAGGCGAAAGGATACTCGCCGCGAAAAGTCGCCGAGGCCATATGCGGCAGGCCGATCCCCCGCGAACCCAACAGCCCCTCCCCATAACGTCCGTGATCGGCATTGGCAGTCCCTGCGAAAGAGGGCAAGGGAGGCCCCTGCAATATCTTGGTCACAGGTTCGCCATCTTCCGCCTTGGCCCAGAGCAAGAAGAAAGTATACGGCAGGTACGAGCCTTTGTTAGGCCGGTTAAAGATTTCCCAATCCACAAGCTCGCCTGTGCCCGACAGCGACACACATCCCGTGCCTATGCCGCCGATGGGGAAAGCGACCTCCCTGGCCATGTCGCCGCTGTAGCTCCGCTGCATACCGGAAGCGTATAGCTCTTTACCCGAATAGCCTTTTCTCTTCTTCGGCATTTCTCCCAACTCCTTTTCCGGATTGAATCCCTCGCGCATTATACCGAGAAGCGGCTTGCTCGCAAATTGACAAACAGCGGAAATGCGCTATTATCTGAAACAGTACCGTTGAAACCTGAGAATCAAAAGGAGTCCCAATCACCATGAAACAACGCAATCATGCGACGCTTATCGCCCAGTTGCAGGAGGAATACATTCGCCGCTTCCCTCGCTCGGCGGGGATCGAGCGCAGGGCGCAGAAAACCCTCATTGACGGTAGCAACCACCTGGCGCGTTACTACACCCCCTTCCCCTTCCGTTGTACGGCGGCGCAGGGGGCTTATGTGCGCGACGCCGACGGGCACGAGATACTGGACTTTTGGCAGGGGCACTACGCCAACATCCTGGGGCATAACCCGCCGGAGATCGCGAAACCGCTGGCGGAGGCCCTGCAAGGTAGGTGGGGCTTGCAGACCGGGTTTCCCGACGAACTGGAGGCGGAGGTCGCGGCCTTGATCGCGGCGCGCACGGGTGCAGACCGTGTGCGCCTCACCACCAGCGGCACGCTGGCCACCATGTATGCCATCATGCTCTCCCGCTCCTACACGGGCAAGAAGATAGTGCTCAAGGTGGGCGGCGGCTGGCATGGTGGGCAGCCCTGGGCGTTGAAGGGGATTCACCCCCACGACGGCTCCTATGAACACCTGGAATCGGAAGGGTTGCCCAGCCAGATCGAGGGGGAAGTGTGGGTGACGCGCTTCAATGACCCCCAGGCATTAACCGATCTCTTCCGCCAGTTCGGAGATCGCCTCGCCTGTTTCATCGTCGAGCCGATGCTCGGATCGGGCGGATACATCGCCGCCCAGCCGGAATATCTGCGCACGGCCCGCGAACTGACGGCCAAATATGGCACCGCCTTGATCCTGGACGAGATCATTACCGGCTTTCGCTTCCACGCGGGAAACCTGGGCGCGCTGTATGGCGTCCAACCCGACCTGATGACGCTGGGTAAGATCGTGGGCGGCGGGATGCCATTGGCGGCGGTGGCCGGGCGAATGGATATCATGCGCCTATGTAGCCGGGCCAACGGGCGGCGGGTGCGCTTCGACGGCGGCACTTATTCCGCCCATCCCGCGGCGCTCCTGGCGAGCAAGACGATGCTCAACCACCTGGTAGCCCACGAAAAGGAGATCTACCCCCGCCTGGCAGAATTGGGGGAAA
>CAYPON010000316.1:0-4096 GCA_964412315.1 uncultured Anaerolineae bacterium
ACAGTGGGGCAAGTTCCTGTCCTTACGCATGACGCCCGGCGGCTTGGCTATTCTCACAATGAGCAAGGGCATCCGATTGCGCTTGATTATATACTAACGGTTGCCTTTGTGCAAATGGTTTGCGCTGTAATGCTAGCTCTCAGAGGGCTTTACTTCGCGTCCCGCATAATTCCGGGCATAATACTCCCGCCAGCGCTCCCCTGACTTGATCTTGCGCCACCACCATTCGTTGTCTACGTACCAACGCACCGTCTTCTCCAGCGCCTGGGGAAAGGTGTGGCGGGGCTGCCAGCCCAGTTCTATCACTTTGCTGCAATTCAGACAGTAGCGGCGGTCATGGCCGGGGCGATCCTTGACATACTGGATCAGGCTATACGGCTTGCCGAGGAGGTCGAGGATCATACGCGCCATGACGATGTTTTCCACGCCGCCGCCGGTGCCGAGGTTGTAGATTTCGCCCGGCTGGCCACTGTGCAAGACAACATCAATCCCCTCGCAGTGATCCAACACGTATTGATAATCGCGCACCTGGAGGCCATCGCCGTAGAGCGGCAGAGGGATATCGTCAATAGCGTTGGTGATAAAGAGGGGCACGACTTTCTCCGGATACTGATAGGGGCCGATGTTGTTCGCCCCGCGCGTGATCGTGGCGGGCACGCCGAAGCTGGTATAATAGGCGTATACCATCAGGTCGCCGCCTGCCTTACTGGCGGAATAGGGGCTGCGTGTCTCCAGGCGATCCGTCTCGCAGGAGGCTCCCGCCTCCACATGGCCGTATACCTCGTCGGTGCTCACCTGGTGATAGCGCTCGATGCCATATTTCTTCGCCGCCTCAAGCAGCACGAAAGTGCCATAGACATCGGTGAGGATAAAGCTGCCCGGCTCCATGAGGGAGCGATCCACGTGCGTCTCGGCGGCGAAATTGACGATGGCATCAGTCTGCTGTGTGCGCATCACTTCATCTACGTGGGCCGCATCGGCGATGTCCCCCTGCACAAAGGCGTAACGGGGGTTATCGGCCAGGTCGCGCAGGTTATCCAGGTTTCCTGCGTAGGTCAGCTTGTCATACACGGTGACGCGGTAGCCAGGATACTTGTCCAGCATGTAGCGGGTGAAATTGCTGCCGATGAAGCCTGCCCCGCCGGTGACCAGTATGTTCTTCACGGATTGCCTCCTCCCCCTGAGCGATCTGCGGGCCTGATTGTACCACAAGTTGGACGAAAGGGGAAACGTCTTTGTTCCCGGCCCAGGGTTTTCCGAAACTCGCGGCGGCTTCGACGGCCTGTCTCGCGCCTGGAGTTTCAGGAAGCTGCGGATCGCCGGGGAAAGGCTATTTACCATATCGCTGAAATATAGCACAAAAAAAGGAGCCAGGCTTTTGCGCCTGGCTCGCTTTTCAGGGAGTTGCTCCTAGCTGCACACTTTGGCGCTTCAATGATCCAACAGGTTATCAGAAGGGCCTGGTCGTGAAAGTGCACGTACAGGTGGTCGTACTGACTCCGTCGGAAGTGTCAACAATCACCCGGCCGTTTCCGCCCCAGGCCGCCCCGGGCCAATCGGTAATCGCAAAGGGAGTTCTCGTCTCTCCGGCATACGCAGGGGCGATAGAGAAGTGTTGAACGATCCTATGCTCCGGAAGGCCGGCGTTGTTAATGATGATGGTTACAGTAGCGCGGATCCAGGCGGGCCCTCCTCCAAAGACTACCCAATAGCCTCTAATGCCCCAAGTCCCTGGACTTGAGCGCCTGACCTGCTGGACCACCGCACCGGCCGTGTTCCTGATGTTGCACGTCAGCGCCGCAGCGCCCTCTCCTTCTACAGTGTCCGCCTGGTCCTGCCCGTTGATCTGCTGCACCGGCCCAGCGCTCTGGACGAGTGTAAAGGACGTGGCCACCAGTGCCAAAACGAGGATGAACATCACAACGATCCGCTTCTTCATGTTTTTGTCTCCTTGTAATCCCCCCTATCCACCATGCAGCCGTGAGAACTTCCTACCACTATTATACTACAAATCGGCGCAAAGAGCAAATTTGGGAGGCATCGCATCGGATCAGAGCCTTGCAAAGTGCGAATTTCGTCATCCTGAGCGAGGCAAGAATCTCCCTCAAGCGGAAGCGAACCGCTTCACTTGCGGGCGTAATTTGCCCGCGTTCAGCATGACACAACATCTCCAAAGCACCTATATACCGCGTTAGCCAACTGTGCGGATTCGCTGCGCAAGCCCATGTGGTGGGTAGTTTGACAAAGATAGTAAATGATGGTACTCTTTTAGGCACTTGCCTTCTGCTGTAGAGAAAATATGATGACCGTCGGAAAACGTTGGACAGTGCGCGACCGTTATGGGAATGATATCTATCTTACTCAGGAACGATGGGAACACATTATCCAACCGACTAACCATCCTGAAATGTCCGCCCATGAGGAACAACTGAAAGAGACTATTCGACTGGGTCATCGCAAGCAAGATCCACTCAATCCGCGAAAATACCGATACAGCAAGGCATTTACTGGTCTGGCAGAGGGCAACACTCATATCGTGGCAATCGTCCTTTTCCAGTTTATCGAAGGAGAAAATCGCAAACCAGTGCCTAACAATCGTATTGTCACAGCATACCAGAAAGAGATGGGATGAAGTATGGCGGAACCAGTTTTCAATTATGACGAGACAAGCGACACGCTATATGTTTCCTTCGCGCCAGGTGAACCAGCAACGGGCCTCGAGCTGAATGACCATATTCTGTTGCGCATCAACAAGGATGAACGTAGAGCCATAGGCATAACCTTCTTTGAGTATTCCGTTCTGGCGCAAAGGACGGAGGTCGGCCTGCGCAGCTTCCCTCTTACAGGGCTGGCCCATTTATCTGAGGAACTCCGAGAAATTGTCCTCGACATCCTCCAGCGCCCGCCGGTCAGTGATATCCTGTTGCTATCAGCCTATACTCCCTCCCTCCTAGAAACCATCCCTATCACCTCTATCCAACCCGTGCGAATCGCTGGCTAAGTCTTGCTGGCTGTTAAGTCCAGCTTTGACAAATGCTAGAAAGCCACCCTGGCAAGGAGACAACAATGCTTAACGACGCTACATCCGACAGCTTTACGAAGGAGCCAGCCGCTCAGCATATCCATCCGGCCACTAGCATCCTCACCTGGGCCAACCGCTGGGATCATGCCCTGGCGCGGTGGGGCGTCAACCGCAGCGGGCACCGCGTGGCGCCGGGGCTGTATACCCTGGGCCAGCCCACGGCGGATTCGCCCGTCTTCGTCACGGCTAATTACACGTTGAGCTTCGATGCGCTGCGCTCGGCGCTGGCCGGGATGAATGGCTATATCCTGATGCTGGACACACAGGGGATCAACGTCTGGTGCGCGGCAGGCAAAGGGACCTTCGGCAGCGACGAGTTGGTACATCGCATCGAGGTGACCGGGCTGCACGAGGTCGTCAACCATCGGCGGCTGATCCTGCCCCAACTGGGCGCCACGGGGGTGGCGGCACACGAGGTCAAGAAACGCTCCGGCTTTCACGTCGAGTACGGTCCCGTGCGGGCCACCGACCTGCCGGAGTATCTCAGAACCGGCCAGGCCACGCCGGAAATGCGCCGTGTGCGTTTCAATCTGCCCGACCGCCTGGTGCTGATTCCGGTGGAACTGGTCTACGTCTTGCCCTGGATGTTGCTTGTAGCAGCGGTCTTGTACTTCATAAGCGGCTGGTTCGCGTCCGTGGCGGCGGTGGCAGCGACCCTGGCCGGTGTGGTGCTCTTCCCCATCCTGCTGCCCTGGATTCCGACGCCGAACTTCAGCAGCAAGGGCTTCCTGCTGGGAGCGGCAGTGGCGCTGCCGTTTGGCCTAATGGTATTGCTTGGCAACCCAGCGGCAGCATTATGGAAGCGTGTCGCGGGGGCGCTGACTTACCTGCTTTCCCTGCCGCCGGTGACTGCCTACCTTGCCTTAAATTTCACCGGCGCGACGCCGTTTACATCCAGGAGCGGCGTCAGGAGGGAGATATTCGCCTATGTCCCGATCATGGCCAGGATGTTTGCTGCTGGCATCTTGCTGACGATCATCTTGATGATTATCCGTTAGACAGGAGGTTTCCCAT
>CAYPON010000317.1:0-3263 GCA_964412315.1 uncultured Anaerolineae bacterium
GCACGACCACGAAGCGGTACTCTTTCACCGGCTCGACGAACACTTCCACGCCGGGCAGTCGCACGGCATGGAGCTTTTCCACCAGCTTGTGCCCTATCTCGCTAGGGATGCGCCCTGCACGTCGGTCGGTGATCAGTCCCTTCTCGTCGAGCGTGCAAAAGTTGCAGCGGCTGGCCACGTCCTGCGGCTGAAGGTTAAAGCCGATGCCCAATGCCTCCAGCACGCCGCGCCCAATCTGATATCGCAGCGGATCGTAGCCGAATAGCCCCAGATGCCCTGGCCCGCTGCCGGGGGTCAGGCCAGGGCCTACCAGAGTGATCATGCCGCAGATGGAACGAGCGGCCAGCGCGTCGAGGTTGGGCCTGCGCGCCGTTTCCAATTCCGTCAGCCCGCCTGGTTCCATCGGCAAGCCTCCCAGCCCGTCCAGAACCAGCATGACGATCTTGGTCGTGTTGGAAACGACTAGCTCTTTGATTATGCTCAAATCCATTCTGATGTTATCCTTCTTGTAGAGCTTATTTGTCATTAAGCGCGGCCACGCCGGGCAGAACTTTCCCTTCCAGGAACTCCAGGCTGGCGCCACCACCAGTGGAGATATGGGTCATCTTGCCAGCCAGGCCAGCTTGCTCGACAGCCGCTGCCGTCTCGCCGCCGCCAATGATTGTCGTCGCCCCCTTCAGTTCGGCCAAAGCCTGAGCGATGGCGACGGTGCCTTTGGCAAAGGCGGGGAACTCGAACACGCCCATCGGGCCATTCCAAACGACGGTTTTGGCCCCGGCCAGGCGGCGCTTGTATTCCTCCGCAGTGGCTGGGCCGATGTCCAAAACGCGCCAGTCAGCGGGAACCTGGTTGACCTTGACCACCTTGGATTGAGCGTCGGCAGCGAACTTGTCCGCCACCACCGCATCCACGGGCAGGACGAGCTTTTTGCCGCCTTTCTTCAATAGCTCCTTAGCTACGTCCAGTTTCTCGTTCTCCACGAGCGACTGGCCCATCTCATAGCCTTGCGCTTTGAAGAAGGTGTTGGCCATGCCGCCGCCGATGAGCACGAGATCGGCCAACCCAAGCAGCCGCTCGATGACGGCGATTTTGTCCGAGACCTTAGCCCCACCCAGGATGGCGACCAAAGGCCGCTTGGGGCTTTCCAGCGCGGTGCCGAGAAAGTCTATCTCCTTTTCCATGAGGAAGCCGGCCACGGCGGGCAGGTAATGGGTCACCCCCTCGGTGGAAGCATGGGCGCGGTGGGCTGTGCCGAAGGCATCGTTGACATAAAGATCGGCGAGGCTGGCCAGTTCTTTGGCGAATTCGGGCTTGTTGGCCTCTTCCTCGGCATGAAAGCGCAGGTTCTCCAGCAGCAGGACGTCGCCCGGCTTGAGCTGGCGCACGGCCTTTGTGACCTCCGGGCCAGCACAATCATCAGCTATGGCTACCGGCACGCCCAAAAGCTGCGAGAGCCGCTCCGCCACCGGGCGCAGGCTCAGTTCCGGCGTCTTTCCTTTGGGCCGGCCCAGATGCGAGCAGAGGATGGCCCTGGCGCCATGTTCCTTCAGGTAGCGGATTGTAGGCAAGGCAGCCCGTATGCGGGTGTCATCCGTCACCCTGAGGCTCTTGTCCAGAGGGACATTGAAATCCACCCGCACTAATACACGCTTATTCTTGACGTCCACGTCGCGAATCGTCTTCTTGTTCATTGTTTTCTCCTTTCCAATCTGATTGACAGATCACCTATGGTAAGACCTTTGCAGACTGCTCCTTCGTACAAATCCAAGGATAGTATACACCGCAAGGACGGCTTGCACAAACTCAAAACACCAAGATGAAGGTCAAATCGTTGACATTGGTGTTTGTTGGGCCGGTGATTAGCAAGTCACCTAACGCTTGGAAAAAGTGATACGAGTCGTTATTCGCTAGAAAACTGTCTGCGGCCAACCCCTTGGCCTGTGCCCAGGTTAAGGTCAGCCCCTCGGCGATGGCGCCAGCAGCATCCGTGGGGCCGTCGCTGCCGTCCGTCGCCAGGCCGATGATCATCGCCTCCTCCAGCCCAGCGATCTGCATGGCGGCGGCCAGCGCCAGTTCCTGATTGCGTCCCCCCAGGCCGTTGCCACGCACAGTGACGGTGGTCTCCCCGCCGGCCATGACGCAGGCTGGCCGCGGCACCGGGCGTTCCCTGTGAGCGATCTCTTTGGCGATGGCAGCAAAGACTTTGGCGACCTCCCGGGCCTCCCCTTCGACATAGGTACTGAGGAGCAGTGTGTGGAAGCCCAAAGCCTTTGCTTCTTCCAGCGCGGCCTCGGCAGCGATGACATTATCGGCGACGATGAGGTTCTGCACCCTGGTGAAAGCGATGTCGTCCGCCTTAGGCGTTTCCGGGATGCGGCGCGCCCAGCCTGCCTCAAGGTGGCTGAGGATAAGCTCCGGTATCTGGCTCACGATGTTATATTTCTCCAATACTCCCCAGGCGTAGGCAAAAGTGGAGGAATCGTACACTGTGGGGCCGGAGGCGATGACATCCAGCGGGCTGCCGACCACATCGGATACCAGCAGGGAGACAATAGTGGCTGGATAGGCCAGCCGGGCCAGGTTGCCTCCCGCGACCTGCGATAGATGCTTGCGCACAGCATTGATCTCGTTGATCGTCGCCCCGCAGCGGAGCAGGGCTGTCGTGAGAGCCTGCATGTCGGCCAGAGAAACCCCCTCCACTGGCAATGTCATGAGCGCGGAGCCGCCGCCGGAGATCAGGCAGATCACTAGGTCATCTTCGCCGGCCTCGCTGACCATGCGGGCGATCTGCTGCGCTCCGGCCAGGCCACGCGCGTCGGGCACAGGATGGCCGGCCTCATGGAGGCGAATGCGTTGCGTGGGTGCGGTGTAGCCATCTTTGACGTTGACCCATCCTGCCGTCAGCCGCTCGCCCAGTATCTCCTCCAGGGCCAGCGCCATGGCCCCGCTCGCTTTTCCCGCGCCGACGGCGATAATCCGGCGGTATGCGTTGAGATCATATCGGCGCTCACCGATTTGCAGGACATTTCTCTGCAACGACACATGGCGTTTGATGGCATTCACTGGATCAACGGCTTCCAGCGCCGCCCGTAGCACCTCCAGAGCTTTCTGCCGCCTCTGTCTCGTCCGGCCCTCCCGCAGAAGGGTGTCGGCGAAGAGAAAACCCTTGCTCATAGTTGTTGCTCCCTAAAAGATGAAGACGCAAAGCTGCAAAGGCGCTAAGATCATAAAGCTCTTGGCGCCTTTGCGTCTTGGCGTTGATC
>CAYPON010000317.1:3273-4095 GCA_964412315.1 uncultured Anaerolineae bacterium
TCGGCTACAAGTTCCAGGAGCCAGATGTGAAAACGGATCAACGCCAAGACGCAAAGGCGCCAAGAGCTTTATGATCTTAGCGCCTTTGCGTCTTGGCGTTGATCCGTTTTCACATCTGGCTCCTGGAATTTGTAGCCGATCCCTCGCAGTGTGATGATGTAGCGCGGTCGTTCTGGCGCATCCTCGATCTTCTCCCGCAAATGGCGGATGTGAACATCCACAGTTCGCTCGTCGCCGAAATACTCCGGGTATCCCCAGGCAGCCCGGATCAACTCGCTGCGGGAGAAGGGCCGCTCCGGGTGCGTCGCCAAGAAGCTGAGCAGCTTGAACTCAGTCGTGGTCAGGTCGAGGGGACGGCCACCTTTCGTGACCTGTTGTCGCTCGAAATCCAGGGTTAGTTCGCCCACGGTCAGGCGCTGTCGCTGTGGTGCCGCGGCCAGGTCTCCGTAGGCTCGCCGCAGAAGCGCCCGCACACGGGCGATCAGTTCGCGCAGGCCAAAAGGCTTGGTCACGTAATCATCCGCGCCCAGTTCCAGGCCCAAGACCTTGTCCGTCTCTTCGTCGCGTACGGTGAGCATGAGGATCGGCTGCTTAAGGTCCTTGCGCAGTTCGCGGCACACATCGAAGCCGCTGATGTCCGGCAGGCGGATGTCCAAGATAATCAGGTCCGGCTTTTGAGCGTGCGCTCTATCAATCCCCTCCCATCCGCTGCCAGCCAGAGTGACACGAAAGCCCTCTTTCTCAAAAGCATATTGCAGACCGCGGGCCACTGCCCGTTCATCTTCGATAATCAAGATGTGCTCACGATCCATTGCCCAACCT